>NZ_CP108352.1:7845084-8158876 GCF_036237275.1 Streptomyces sp. NBC_01353
GCATCAGATGTCCGGTCGGATTGTGGAAGTCGGGGATGAGATAGGCGAGTCGGGGGGCCGTCTGGCGCAGCGCCGCCTCGATCAGCCCGCTGTCCCAGCCGGACTCCGTGACCGGTACGGGAGTGATGCGCAGCCGCCGGCCGCGCATGGCATCGAGGGCGTTGGTGTACGAAGGGTTCTCGGCGAGCGCCCGGTCGCCGGGACCGCCGAGCAGCGCCAGGGCGAGGGACACCGCCTGCTGGGCCCCGGTCGTGACGAGGATCTGCTCCGGGCGGGTGGGCAGCCCGCGCCGCGTGTAGCGGTCGGCGATGGCCGCGCGCAGTTCCGGCAGCCCGAAGGGGTGGTACCCCTGGGCGCGTGCGTAGCGCGGCAGCTCGGCCGAGGCCACGGCTAGCGCCGCGGCGAGTTCGTCGACCGGGGCCTCCGGTGCGGCGAGCGCGAGGTCGATCGCGGCGTCGGAGTGGCCGTGGAACGTGGTCAGGCTGATCGGCGCCTGATTGTCCGGGAGCGCCGTCCAGGTGCCCGCGCCTCGTCGGCTGTGCGCGTACCCGCTCTCCCGCAGCAGGTCGTAGGCGCCGGTGACGGTCGTACGGCTCACCGTCAGTGCCGTGGCCAGCTCCCGCTCGGCGGGCAGCCGCATCCGCAGCGCGACCCGTCCGTCGAGAAGCGTCTCCCGGATGGCGCGGGCCAGCTCCCGGTAGCCGAACCTGCCCTCCGCCGGCCGGGTGAGCAGCGCCGCCAGCTGGCGGCCCGTCAGTGTGCGGTCCGCAGTGCGGACCACTCGACCCTCTGCCATGCCAATCACTCCCCATTGGCTCTGCTGTCCAGGCCAATGAGCCTACAGACTCCACCTCAGTGGCCTGGTATCCGCGTCCCGAAAGGGACGGAGGGGAACTGAGAGGAGACGAGCGATGTCCGGACACCTCACCGACCGTGACGAGAGGATGTGGCAGCGGCGGGCCGAGGAGCGGGTGGCGGAGCCCCTGCCGATCAGCGCCTGGATCCGCGGGCTCGGGACGGTGCTGGCCCGACGCCGGGAGACCGGACGGCGCGCCGCGACCCGGCTCCACCCCTGCGAGCCGTCGTGGCGACCGGGGACGCCCGTGGTGCCGAAGGCCGCCGGATCGTCGTCGGGGTGAGCTGCTCGCTCGCCTCGTTGGCCGCACTGCGCCATGCGACCGCCCTCGCCCGGTGGCACGGGGCCGAGCTGCGCGCGGTCCTGGCCTGGGCGCCCGGTGCTGCGGTCCGTGTCGGCTCGTGGACACGGCCCGGTGCTGACCGTGCCGGGGCCGTACTGTGGCCCCGAGAGGCGCGGGCGCTGCGGCGGACCGCCGAGAACCCCGTACCGGACGGCGCCGGTACGGGGTCGGGGTCGGAGCGGCCGGTCACGCCTCGGCGGAGTCGACCTCGGCCGCCGGGAACGGTCGGTCACACGCTCGGCTGAGCCTCCGGCCCGGGCTGCGGGACCGGTCCGGGGGACGAGCCGGTCCCCGAACCGGGGGCGATCGGGCTGCTGACGGAGGTCTCGGGGTTTTCCGCCGAGGCCGACCCGGTCGTGTCGTCGGTCGTGCCGTTCGTGGTCTCGTCCGTGGTCGTCCCGTCCGTCGCCGGCTCCGACTCCGGCGGCGTGACGGGCCCTTCAGTGACCGGTGCGGACGTGGGGGCGGTGCCCGAGGGGCACGGCGTCTCGGTCTCGGCGCCCCTCGGCGTCACACAGGTCTCCGGCGTGGATTCGGACGTCGAAGGGGAGCCGGTCCCCGACTCGGAGACGGACGGCGACGGGGGAGCCGTCGGCCGGGTGGTCGGCTTGTCCTGCTGCCCCTTGTGGTCGCCGGGCTTGCGGGCGAACCAGCCGTCGTCCTCGGGGTCGTAGACGACGAAGACGTTCACCACCTTCACCGAGGGCGCCACGACGACCACCTGGGACGGCTGGTAACCCGGCCAGGCGGTACCGGTCGTCTTCGGTGCCTTCTGGGGGACCGGAACCGTCAGCGGATTGCCGCAGGCGCAGCGCACCCGGGGCACCCCTCGGTCGTCGACCAGCACTGCCGTGCCGGCCTGGAGCACCGCCTGGTACGGGCTGGCGGCGCCGCCCCGGTAGCCGTGGTTGGTCACGCGGGTGTCGACCCGTAGCTGAAGCGGGGTCAGGGAGCGGAGGTAGCGGGGGACTTCGTTGGCGGAGATCTTCTGGACCGAGGCGAAAGCCGCGTTCTTGGCCGGCTCGTCGGCCAGATAGCGGACCTGCTGCTCGACGTCGCAGCTCGCCACGTTGCGCGTGCCGCCGTACAGGCCCGCCGCGGAACCGTTGACGCTGCGCGTGGCGTTGGCGTCCGCCGTCCGCGTCGGACTGGGCAGCGGCGCGGCCGTCGGCGAGGCGGTGGGGGTGCGGGCCGTGGACTTGGTGAACGGGTCGGGGCCCGTGGCGGAGGCGTTCTGCAGGAACACCTCGCCGCCGCCCGCACCGCTGTCGCCACCGTTGCCGTCGGGGCGGGTGAGGACGACCACCAGGGCGATGGCGGCCACCAGGATGGCGGTGATCGAGGCGACCTTGGGGACGGAACGCCACCAAGGGCCGCCCGAGCCGCCGCTCGTACCCCCTCCGCCGCCTCTGTCACCGGGCCCGCCGGGGCCGCCTGGGCCACCGGAACCGCCCGAGCCGCCCCCCGAGCCGTCGTGCGGCCGATCGGGGGGCGGTGGTGGACCGGCGGCCCCTGGACTGGTGCCCGGGCCCGAGAGGGGACCCGAAGGCGGACCTGAGGGGGGAACCGAGGGGCGACCGGAGGGCGGGTGGGAAGTCACGTTTTTCCCTTTCTTCCGTTCCGCGCCCATTGTGTGCGCCGAACCGGTGCCGCCCGCAAGCGGACGGCACCCGCCGGGGCTAGCGTGGACAGCGTGAGCCGTCAGCAGCCCACCTCCTCCCGACCGGCGCCCGGCGCCCGGCAACTCGCCCGCCACTGGGGCGAAGCCCTGGCCGCCGTCCTCGCCGGTCTCCTCGCGATGGCCGTCGTCGCCGCGCTCGGCCTCTGGGCAGCAGGCGCCGCCGACCTGCCAGGAGGCTTCGTCAACATCGTCGCCGCGGTCGTCGTCATGGCCGCGGGCGGACAGATCGACCTCTCCGGCGACGCCGGCGCGCTCGCCGGTACGAACGCCGAACTCACCGCCATGCCGCTCACCGTCACCCTCGTGGGCGCATTGGTCACCGGCATCTGCTTCCTGCTCCCGCTCCGCCACCACGCCGTCGCCAGGACCCGTGACCTCCTCGCGCGGGCCGCCCGCACCGTCGTGCTGTGGCTGGTCGCCCTGGCCTGCCTCTCCGCCCTCGCCCAGCACGACTTCCCCGTCTCGATCGGCGGCGGCGAGACCGAGGACACGGTGTCCGACCTCTTCGGCGAACTCCTCGACGCGGCCGATCCCACCGTCGGCTTCCGCACCGACCTCGGTGCCACCCTCGGCTTCGGTCTCCTGTGGATCCTCGGCGTCCTTCTGATGGCGCTGCTGGTCTCCCGCAGCACCCCGCTGCCACCCCGGCTCGTCCGCCATCAGGAGGCCGTACGCCCGGCCGCGCACGCCATGTTGCTCCTGGTGCTCGCGTACGTCGTCGTCGGTCTGGTCATCGGCATCGTCGTGGCGACCACCAGGGGCCACGCCGCCGAGACCTGGGCCGTGATCCTGCTCGGCCTGCCCAACGTCACCTGGCTCGCGCTCGGCGTCGGCATCGGAGGCTCCTGGGAGGGCACGGTCGAGGGGCCGTTCGGGTTGCCCATGCCCCCGATCCTCGACGCCGTGCTGCGCACCGACACCGCCGGCCTCTCCACCGTGGACCTGTCCTCGCTCACCTCGTACGACTCCCGGGCCTGGTGGCTGCTCGCCGTGGCCGCCGTCCTGGTGCTGGCCGTTGCCTTCCTCGCGGCCGTCCACTCGCCCGCCCGCACACGTCTCTGGCAGCACGCCCTCCGCATGGGGATCGCCTTCGGCCTGACCATGCTGGTCATCACCCCCGTCACGCTCGTCGAGGCGCGATTCGGACTCTCCATCCTCGGGATCGGCGAACTCGAATCACTGGGCGGCCAAGTGGTGCTGCAGCCCGCCGTCTGGAAGACGGCCGGCCTCGCCGTCCTCTGGGGGCTCGTCGCGGGCTTCCTCGGCGGACTGCTCGCCAAACCGGTCCACCGCCGCGGCGAAGTGGACGAGGGCCAGAAGGACACGCGTACCCACTGAGGTTCTTACGCGCATGGTCGACACCTGCTGTCAGGGCGAATCCCGGAACACCGGCCGCGCCCAGGTCGGCGGCGGGGGCGGAGGGGTCGGCGGCTCCGGGTGGCGGCGTGTGCCACCACGCTCGCCCGGGCCCTTGCCGCCCCGCTCCAGCGCAGCCCGCAGCGCGCCGACGAACTCCAGACACGTCCCGTACCGCTCCTCCGGCGCCTTGGCCAACGCCTTCGCGAGCACCTCGTCGCCGGCCTCCGGCAGTTCCGGCCGCTCCGAGGAGAGCGGTGGCGGCGGATCGTACTGATGCGCCCAGAGCAGCGCCATGTCGTCGTCACGGCGGAACGGCGGCGCCCCGGTGAGCGTCTCGTAGACCACACACGCCAGGCTGTACACGTCGCACCGGCCGTCCACCGGCTTCCCCGAGATCTGCTCCGGCGCCACGTAGTCGAGGGTGCCCACGAACTGCCCCACCGTCGTCAGACCGGTCAGCGACAACGACTTCTTCGTGAGCCCGAAGTCCGTGAGGTACACATGCTCCGGATGGTCGCGGTCGGTCCCTTCGGCGACCAGGATGTTGCCCGGCTTCACATCCCTGTGCACCAGATCGTGCGCGTGCGCCGCGTCCAGCGCGGACGCCACCTGGACGGCGATCCGCCCCGCCTTCACCGGCGGCAGCGCGCCCTCACGGTCCAGGAGCGCCCGCAGGTCCTGCCCGGCGACGTACCGCATCGCGATGTACAGCACGCCCTCCGTCTCGCCCGCCTCGAAGACCGGCACGATGTGCGGATGGTCGATCGCCGCAGCCACCCGCGACTCGTGCGCGAACCGCTTGCGAAAGGTGTCGTTGCGGGCCAGTTCGGGGGCGAGGAGCTTCAGGGCCACCGTCCGGTCCAGGCGCAGATCGCGCGCCCGGTAGACGACCGCCATCCCGCCGCGCCCGATCTCGGCCTCCACCACGTAGCTCGCGATCTGCTTGCCGACGAGCCCGGAATCCCGGCCGACGGGGAGATCCGTGCCCCGGGACGCGTCGGTCATCAGTCCTCACCCGGCAGGCTCGACACGTCCACGACCTGGGTGGGCGGCTGCGGACCGGCCGGCGGCTTCCGGCGGCCCTCCGCCGTGCCCTTCTCGTCTTCGCCGCTCTCATCGAGCTGTGGCACCACGCGCGTCGGCTGGTGCCCGGCGCCGGTCCCCTCGCCCGCGGGCACGGCGCCCGCCGTGGACGGCGCGGACGAGGCGGCGTACGTACTGAGCCCGCTCCCGTCGCAGTACACCCAGCGCTCGTGCTCCCCGTCGTACAGCCACAGCGACTCGCCGTCGACCACCATCCCGACCCGCAGCCCGAACGTGCGCCGCCGGAAGGTGTCCCGGTCCGCCCGGCCCGCCGCCAGCTCCTCCGCTGCCCGCCGGAAGCGCCCCAGCGACTCCTCCACCCGGGCGATCAGAGGGCGAGGGTCGGCGGTCCTGGCGAGCGGCTTACGGGCCTCCGGCGGGTCCACGGGCACGGAGACGAGCAGCCGGGCGTCGACCCAGGCGGCCCAGCCGTTCGAGCAGAGGATCTGCCCCCAGTCGCCGACCCGCTGCAAGAGCTCCACGGGCAGGAACGCGTCGAGCGGCTCGGTGGGCAGCCCCGGATCGGGGGCCTCCCAGGCGGGCAGCCCGTCGCGCGGCACGACATGCGTCGGCCGGAAGTCCGGTACGTACTCCGGTACCGGGGGAGTGGCCGGGACACCCATGGACCGCCTGCCTCTCTGCTCACTTGCGCATGATCACCGGCTCTTGCCGCCGCAGCAGCCGCGCGACGACGAAGCCGAGGACGAGACAGAGCACGACCAGCATCCCCATGTCGAACAGCCAGGCTTCCAGGGTGTGGTCCATCAGCGGATCCGCCGTCTTATCGCTCGGCGCGGTCGTCCCGATGTCGATGGTCGCGCCCATCGCCGCGAACGCCCACCGCGACGGCACCAGCCACGCCAGCTGTTCGAGGATCGGTGTCCCGGTGACCTTGAGCAGCGCCCCGCAGAACACCACCTGGACGATGGCGAGAAGGACGAGCAACGGCATGGTCATCTCCTCCTTGCGCACCAGGGCGGAGACGAACAGACCGAGCATCATCGCGGTGAAGGACAGCAGCGCGACCGCGAGCGTGAGCTCCACGAGTGGCGGGAGGAACACGCCTTTGCCGTCCGGCACGTTCAACGGCACGCCGATCAGGGCGACCAGGGTCAGGACCACCGCCTGCACGACCGTGATCAGACCGAGCACCACGACCTTCGACATGAGATACGCCGAGCGTGACAGGCCGACGGCTCTCTCCCGTCGGTAGATCGTGCGTTCCTTCACCAGCTCGCGCACCGCGTTGGCGGCACCCGTCAGAACGCCGCCGACACAGAGGATGAGCAGGACGTTCAGCGTCGACTCGGGGTTGAAGCTGCCCTCCGACAGGGCCCGGGCCATCGCACCCATCACGAACGGCAGGGCGATCATGATGGCCAGGAACATCCGGTCGGCGGCCAGGGCGGCGACATAGCGGCGCACCAGTGTGCGGAGCTGGGAGCCCCAGCTCTGCGCCTTGGGCGGCGCTCCGATCTCCGGTGCCGCACCGGAACTCGGCAGGCTCGTCCGGTCCATCGCGTCGGCGATGTACCGCCGGTGGAAGTGGGAGGAGCGGTACTGGCCCGCCCAGTCGCGTCCGCGCTCCTTCTCGAAGGCCTCGAACGCCTCCGGCCACTGCGCGAACCCGAAGAACTCCAGTGTGTCGTCCGGCGGCCCGAAGTACGCGACCCGGCCGCCGGGCGCGAGCACGAGCAGCCGGTCGCAGACGTCCAGGCTCAGCACGCTGTGGGTGACGACGATGACCGTACGGCCGTCGTCGGCGAGCCCGCGCAGCATGTGCATCACCGAGCGGTCCATGCCCGGGTCGAGGCCGGAGGTCGGCTCGTCCAGGAAGAGCAGCGACGGCTTGGTGAGCAGCTCCAGGGCCACGCTGACCCGCTTGCGCTGGCCGCCGGAGAGGCTGTGGATGGGCTGTTCCGCCCGTTCGTCGAGGCCGAGTTCACCGATGACCTCGTCGACCCGGGCCCGGCGCTCGTCCGCCGCGGTGTCCTCGGGGAAGCGCAGCTCGGCGGCGTATCCGAGGGCACGCCGCACGGTGAGCTGGAGGTGCAGGATGTCGTCCTGCGGGACGAGCCCGATGCGCTGGCGCAGCTCCGCGTAGTCCCGGTAGAGGTCCCGCCCGTCGTACAGCACCGTGCCGCGGTCGGCGGGGCGCTGACCCGTGAGCGCGCCGAGCAGGGTGGACTTACCGGCGCCGGACGGCCCGACGACGGCGAGGAGACACTTCTGCCCGACGGGGAAGGAGACGTCGTCGAGGAGGGTCTTCTGGCCACGGTCGACGGTGACCGCCAGATCCTGCACGTCGAGCGAGACCTCGCCGGTGTCGGTGAACTCGACGAGCTGGCCACCGATGAGGCAGAACGCGGAGTGGCCGATGCCGACGATGTCGTCCGGGGTCACACGGGCGCTGTCCACGGGATGGCCGTTGAGGAAGGTGCCGTTGTGACTGCCGAGGTCGTGGATCCAGTACGTGCCGTCCGGCTGGGCCAGCAGTTCGGCATGGCGCCGTGAGACCACGAGGTCGTCGACGACCAGATCGTTGTCCGGCCCCCGGCCGATGCGCACGGTCCGGGTGGGCAGCGGCCTTACGGAGGTGGGCTGCCGGAAGGTGCCGGTGGCCGCCGGATGGGACACGGAGGAGGGCCGCGGCGGCGTCCGCGGCGGCGCGGGGGCGGGCGGTTCCGGGGTCGGTACGGGGGGAGGCGCGGGCTTCGGCGGCTCGGGGGCCGGTACGGGCGGTGGCGCCGGCGTGGAGGGGCCGGGCTCGTGCGGGGGCGTCGGAGCGGGGGTGGAAGGCGCGGGCTCCGGCGGGGGCGTCGGGGCGGGGGCCGGCGCGGGGGTCGGCGGTACGGGTTGGTGCAGCTGCGTCGGCGCGGCGTCGGGCTCGTGAGGGGGTGCCGGTTCGGTGACGGGGGCGTGTGCGGCCGGCGGTTCGGTGCCGGCGTCGTGCGGGGGTGCCGGTTCGGCACCGGGGTCGTGCAGGGCCGTCGGTTCGGTGCCGGGTTCATGGACGGACGTGGGTTCGGCACCGGGGTCGTGTACAGCCGTCGGTTCGGTGCCGGGGTCGTGTGCGGCCGGCGGCGCGGTGCCGGAGAGTACGGCGCGCGGGCCGTCCCCGGGATGTCCGAACCGTATGACCGTACCCGGCCCGACCTCGCGCACCGCGACACGGTGACTGTCCGCGTAGGTGCCGTTCGTGCTGCCCTCGTCCTCGAGCGTCCAGTGCCCCGCGACGGCCCTCAGGACCGCGTGGTGCCAGGACGTCCGGTCGTCCACGAGGACGATGTCGCTGGTTGGGTCGCGCCCGATGCGGTAAACCCGGCTCGGACTCATCACGGTCGCGTCCCCGTTCATCTCGAGGACGAGCTCGGGTGCGGCAGGCGCGACGGGCCGCTCTCCCATGCCTGAATTTTATCTTCCAGGGCGGATCCGTGCCTGCGCGAGGCGCCGGTATCGTGGGCGCCCGGTCGTGGACGAGGGGTGCCCCGATCGTGAACGAAGGAGGGCCCACCCGTGCCGAAAGGTGTCACCAAGCGTCGGCCCCGGACCCGGGCCGCCCTGCTGAAGGCCGCTCTGGAGACCTTCGCGGAGCACGGTTTCCACGCCACTTCGATCGAGCAGATCTGTGAGCGCGCCGGCTACACCCGAGGCGCCTACTACTCCAACTTCGCCAGCAAGGAAGAGCTGTTCCTCGCGCTCTTCGACGAGCACAGCGAGCGGACCGTGCGCCGACTGGCGGAGGCGATCGACGCGTTGACCGCCGAGGAGTACACGCTGGAGCGGCTGGCCGAGTTGGCCTCCCGTGTGGAGCCGGACGAGCGGGACTGGTACCTCGTCACCACCGAGTTCACCCTGCACGCCATCCGCGACCCGCAGGCGGCGTGGGTGCTTGCCCGGCACGACGCGCGGCTGCGGGCCGAGATCGCCCGCGGGCTGACGGCCGTACTGCGCCGCGCGGGGCGGGAACTCACCGTGGACGCCGACCGGTTCGCCCGGATGCTGATCGCCCTGCGAGAGGGTGGACTCGCGCAGAGCTACGTCGAACCGGCGGAGCTCCCGCCCGGCAGCCTCGAACGGGAGTTCCTCGTGCCGCTGTTGGCGGCGTCGACGCGTGAGATCGCGCCGGAGGACGGGCGGGAGATCGCGCGTGACGACGCGCCGGAGGCTTCGGTCAGTCGAACAGGTCCGGGTCCGACGCCGTGATCTGATCCCACAGCGGGCGGGCCTGGAACCAGCCGGCGAGGTGGGTGCCGACCTGCCCGCGGGTGATCAGCGCCGTCTCGCGGTCGATGAGCTGCGGTGTGCCCGCAGCCATCGCCAACAGCTGGGCCTGGCAGGAGCGTTCCATGGTGATGAACCACCAGACGGCCTCGGCCACGGAGTGCCCGACGGTGAGCAGCCCGTGGTTCTTGAGGATGACCGCCTTGTGCTCGCCGAGCGCCTTCGCGACGCGCTCGCCCTCGTCGAGCTCGTTGACGACGCCCCGATAGTCGTCGTACATCCCGTGGTCCTCGAAGAAGGCGCAGGCGTCCTGGGTGATCGGATCCAGGGGGATGCCGAGGCTGGAGAAGGCCTTGCCGTGCAGCGAGTGCGAGTGTGCGGCGGCGATCGCGTCGGGGCGGGCGGCGTGGACCTGCGAGTGGATGACGAACGCGGCCCGGTTCACGGGACGGTTGCCGGAGAGCAGGGTGCCGTCCTGGTCCACGAGGATCAGGTCGGAGGCCTTGATCTGACTGAAGCTCATCCCGAACGGATTGACCCAGAAGGCGTGCGGGTTCTCGGGATCGCGGACGGTGATGTGCCCGGCGACGCCCTCGGAGAACCCGAACTTCCCGAAGAGCCGGAAGCCGGCGGCGAGTTGCTCCTTGCGGTACCGGCGCTCCTCCTCGACGGTGTCGAAGGTGGGCGGCAGGGGGATGGTGACGCCCTCGGGCATGGGGCCTACGGCGGCGGCCAGGGCGGGCGGGAGAGTGCTCATGGGTGCTCCTCACGGCGGGCGGGACCTGGTGCCCGCCAAAAGATACAGAGATGTATCCGATGCACCAAGGGATCGGGCGGAACGGTCTTGCGGGAGCGGGCGGAGGATGGCTACGGTCGCGCGGAGAAAGCGCTTACTCCTAGGGAGCTGACCTCGTGGCGAAGCCGGACGTCCTGATCTACACCCGCACCGCGGGCTTCCGCCACGACTCGATTCCGGCCGGAGCGGCGGCGCTCGTGGAGCTCGCGGGGGCGATGGGGTTCGCGGCCGAGACGACCGAGGACCCGGCGGAGTTCACGGCCGAGAGGCTGGGGCGGTGCGCGGCGGTGGTCTTCCTTTCGACGACCGGTACGGTCCTGACGCCGTCGGGACGGGCCGCCTTCGAGGCGTACGTCCGTGGGGGCGGGGGCTTCCTCGCGATCCATGCGGCTGCCAACGCGGAGCCCGACTGGCCCTTCTACGGGGACCTCCTCGGCACCCGCTTCGACGGCCACCCGGAGACTCAGCCGGGGGTGGTGTGCGTGGACGCCCACGACCACCCGGGGACGGCGCCGCTGCCGGGGCGGTGGGAGTGGACGGACGAGTGGTACAACTTCACTTCGAACCCGCGGGGGACCGGGGTGCGCGTACTGGCCCGTGCGGACGAGTCGACGTACCGGGGCGGGACACTGGGCCCGGACCACCCCCTGGTGTGGTGCCGCGAGACCGACGGGGGCCGGGTCTTCTTCACGGCGCTGGGCCATGCGGAGGCGGCCTACCGGGACGCCACGTTCAGAGCCCACCTGACGGGCGCGCTCCGCTGGGTGGCGGGCGGGGAATCTCCCCCACCCCGCCCCTCCCCGAAACTCTGACGAGACCGGGGCTCCGCCCCGAATCCGCACGGCGAGGGCGCCCGGGAGCCCGGCCGGCCGATGTCGCCGCCCGGGCCGCATCGCACCGCGCCCCGCGAGCCGCCGGGGCCCTCGCCCCCGCCGGCGGTCCCAGGCCCCCGCCCTGCCGGGCTTCCGGGCGCCGCCCCGCCGGGCCCCCCGCCCCCGGCCGGCCGAAGCCGCCGCTCGGCGCTGTGCCTGAGCCCACCCCGCCCCGCCGGCCGCCCCAGGTTCCTGTCACTCCCGCGCCCCCTCCCCGATTGCGGGCAGGGGTAGGGCGCGGGAGGGTGCCTGTGGGGCGGATGGGTAGAGGAGATGACATGGGTATCGCCACAGTGAACCCCGCGACCGGTGAGACGCTGCGGACCTACGACGCCCACGGGCACGACGAGGTCGAGCGGCGGATCGCCGCCGCGCACGAGACCTTCCGGCAGTACCGCACCACATCCTTCGCCGAACGCGCCCGCCTCCTGCGGCGGGCCGCCGACCTGCTCGACGAGGACACCGAGGACATCGCCCACACGATGACCACCGAGATGGGCAAGCCGATCATCGCCGCCCGGGCAGAGGCCGCCAAGTGCGCCAAGGCCATGCGCTGGTACGCCGATCACGCCGAGGCCCTGCTCGCCGACGAGCAGCCCGCCCCGGCCGACGTCCACGACTCCGGGGCCGACACCGCCCGCGTCCACTACCGCCCCCTCGGCCCCATCCTCGCCGTCATGCCCTGGAACTTCCCGCTCTGGCAGGTCGTCCGGTTCGCCGCGCCCGCCCTCATGGCCGGTAACACCGGGCTCCTCAAGCACGCCTCCAACGTGCCCAGGACCGCCCTGTACCTCGGCGACCTCTTCCGCCGTGCCGGATTCCCCGAAGGCTGTTTCCAGACCCTCCTCATCGGCTCCTCGGCCGTCGAGGCCGTGCTGCGCGACAGCCGGATCGTCGCCGCCACGCTCACCGGCAGCGAGCCCGCCGGGCGCTCGGTCGCCGCCATCGCGGGCGACGAGGTCAAGAAGACGGTCCTGGAGCTCGGCGGCAGTGACCCGTACATCGTCATGCCCTCCGCAGATCTCCCACGGGCCGTCAAGACCGCCGTCACGGCACGCGTCCAGAACAACGGGCAGTCCTGCATCGCGGCCAAGCGATTCATCATCCACAACGACGTCTACGACGACTTCGCCGAACGCTTCACCGCCGCCATGAACGCCCTGACCGTCGGCGACCCCCTCGACGAATCCACCGACATCGGCCCCCTCGCCACCGAGCAGGGCCGTTCCGACGTCGAGGAACTGGTCGACGACGCCGTACAGAAGGGCGCCACGGTCCTGTGCGGCGGAGCCCGCCCCGAGAACCGGTCCCGCGGCTGGTTCTACAAGGCCACCGTGCTCACCGGCATCACCCCCCAGATGCGCATCCACCAGGAAGAGGCGTTCGGCCCGGTCGCCACCCTCTACCCGGTGTCCGACATCGAGGAGGCCGTGGCCGTCGCCAACGACTCGCCCTTCGGCCTCAGTTCGAACGTCTGGACCCGCAACGACGAGGATATCGCCTTCTTCGTACGGGACTTGGAGGCCGGCGGCGTCTTCGTCAACGGCATGACCGCCTCCCACCCGGCGCTTCCGTTCGGCGGTGTGAAGCGCTCCGGCTACGGCCGCGAACTCTCCGGCCACGGCATCCGCGAGTTCTGCAACGCGACGACGGTCTGGCAGCGCGCCTGACCTGCTGCTGATACGGAGACCGCTACCGCTTCCGCGTCCAGCGCAGCAGTTCCTCTGCCGACCATGCGTTGATCACCCGCTCCACCGGCACCCCGCACTCCTCCGCCCGCGCGCAGCCGAAGATCTGCCACTCCAGCTGACCCGGCGCGTGCGCGTCCGTGTCCACGGCGAACCACACCCCGGCCTCCACCGCCTGCCGCAGCAGCCGCCGTGGCGGATCGAGGCGTTCCGGGCGGCTGTTGATCTCCACCGCCGTCCCGGACTCGACGCACGCCGCGAACACCCGGTCCGCGTCGAAGGTCGACTCCGGCCGCAGCCGCCCCCCGCTCACCAGCCGCCCCGTGCAGTGCCCGAGGACGTCCATCAGGGGGTTGCGTACCGCCTTCTCCATCCGCCGCGTCATCGCCGGCGCGTCCATCCGCAGCTTCGAATGCACCGAGCCGACCACCACGTCCAGCCGGTCGAGCAGCTCCGGCTCCTGGTCCAGCGAACCGTCCTCCAGGATGTCGCACTCGATCCCGGTCAGCAGCCGGAACGGCGCCCACTCCTCGTTCAGCCGTGCCACCACGTCCAGTTGCTCACGCAGCCGATCCGGCGAAAGCCCGCGCGCGACCTTCAGACTCGGTGAGTGGTCCGTCAGGACCGCCCACTCGTGGCCGATCGCCGCCGCCGTGCGGCCCATGTCCTCGATCGTGCTCCCGCCGTCCGACCACTCGGAGTGCAGATGGCAGTCCCCACGCAACGCCGCCCGTAGCGTCTCGCCGCCGCTGACCTCCGGCACGGGGATCTCGGCCTCCAGGCGCTCCAGATACTCCGGAACCCGGCCCTCCAGCGCCTCCCGGATCACCGCCGCCGTCTTCGGCCCGATGCCCTTGACCGACTCGAGCGTGCCGGCCGTCGCCCGCCGCTCCGCCTCGCCGTCCGCCATCGCCGCGACCGCCGCGGAGGCGGTACGGAACGCCCTGACCCGGTAGGTCGGTGCCTGGGAGCGTTCGAGCAGGAAGGCGATCCGGTCCAGCGCCGCCACGGGATCCATCGGCGCACCTCACCCTCGGCCGGGTGACTCGGCCGCGGCCGGCACCTGCGCCGGGCCGATCTCGCACCACACGGCCTTGCCCTCGCCGCGCGGCTCCACACCCCACCGCGACGCCAGCGCGTCCAGGAGCAGCAGCCCGCGCCCCGAGGTCGCCGCCTCGCCCGGTGTACGCCGACGGGGCCACGCACTCGAACGGTCCTGCACCGAGAGCCGCACCCGCCGCACCGGCTCCGGCAGCACCTCCAGCGTGAGCACCGCCCCGCCCTCGGTGTGCAGCAGTACGTTCACCAGCAGCTCGCCCGTCAACAGCTCGGCGTCGTCGGCCAGTTCGGGCATGTTCCAATCCCGGAGCGCCTGGCCCACCGCCGCCCGCGCGTCCGAGAGCCCCTGCGGATCCGCCTGGTGGATGTACTGGTGGATGCGCGGCGCCCGCGGCGTCCCCGGGTCCGGGCTGCGCCGCAGCACCAGCAGAGCCACGTCGTCACCCGCGCCCCACCGCTCCCACAGCTGTTCCGACAGATGGTCCGCGAGCGCCTCCGCCTGTGGCGGGCCGCTGCTCATCGCCTCCGACAGCGCCTCCAGGCCGGACTCGATGTCCGAGCCCGGCTGTTCGACCAGGCCGTCCGTGCACAGCACCAGCGTCTCGCCCGGGACCAGATCGAGCCGCGTCTCCGGGAACTCCTCGTCCCCGAACACCGTCGCCAGGCCGAGCGGAAGCCCGCCGCGGAGCTTCGGCTGCCCGACCCGGCCGTCGGTGTGCCGGATCAGCGGCCCCAGATGCCCGGCGCGCACCGCGCGCACCGCGCCGGTGCCCAGGTCCACCTGGGCGTAGGTGCAGGTCGCGAAGCGATTCGTGTCGAGCTCGGCGAGGAAGCGCGAGGCCCGGGCCAGCACGGTCGAGGGCGCGTGGCCCTCACCCGCGTACGCCCTGAGCGCGATCCTCAACTGGCCCATGATCGCGGCCGCGTGGGTGTCGTGGCCCTGGACGTCGCCGACCACGACCCCGACGCGGCCGCGGGGCAGCGGGATCACGTCGTACCAGTCACCGCCGACCTGCCGCCCGCTCCACGCCGCGTGGTAGCGCACCGCGATCTCGCCGCCGGAGATCGCCGGAATCCGGCGGGGAAGCATCGTCTCCTGCAGCCCGGTGGCGAGTTCTCGTTCCTCGTCGAAGAGGAGGGCGCGCTGGAGGGACTGAGCGACGATCGCGGCGAGGCCGAGCAGCAGGTTGCGTTCGTCGGCGTTGAAGGACGAACGGCGTCGGTAGAACAGCGCCATACCGCCGAGCGAGCGGGCCTGCGCGACCAGGGGCAGATAGCAGGCGGACTTGAACCTCAGCCGCTCGATGTACGGAGCGAGCTCCGGGAAGTCCCGGCCGAGCGTGGTGAACGCCGGCACGAACCGGGGCCGCCCGCTCAGCACCGTCTCGGCGAGCGGCAGGCCCCGGTCCAGGCGGCGCGAACGGAAGTCGTTCAGGGCGTCCAGGGACTCGCCGCTCAGCGCGATGATGTTGAGCGAGCCGTTCTCCACCAGACCGAGCGCGAGACCGTCCGCGCCGAGCCGGGCGAGCCCGCCCGGGCCCGTCATCGCCGCCGTCACGTCGTCGACCGTCACGGCACGCGACAGCGCGTGCGTGGTCCGCTCGACGATGCTGGTCTGCACCTCGCGGCGCTTCTCCAGCTCCAGGACGATCTCGGAGTGCGCGACCTCGGTGGTGGTGTCCCGGACGATCCCGACGATCCGGTGGGCCATGCCGTCGGCCGTCCGCAGAATTCGTGCCTGGACATGCGTCCACTGGGGTGTACCGTCCTCGTCCTCCGTCCGGAAGTGAGCGGAGTACGAGGTCTCACCACTCGTGATCGCCCGGCGGATCACCGCGTCGAGCCGGGCCCGCTCCTCCGGGTCGAGGCGTTGGATGAGCGAGGTCGGGCGCCCGTCGAACCCGCCCGATTCCAGCCCGAAGACCAGCAGCCCGGCCTCGTCGACGTCGATGGTGCCCGTGTCGAGGTCCCAGTCGAAGCTGCCGGTCCGATTCATGGCGAGCCGCTCGGTGGGCCCGATCTCGCCAGTGTGCGTGCCCCGGTCGTCATCGGTCATCGTCACCATTGTCGAACCCGCACCCCTTCAACGCCATGGCGGCGACACGCGGCGTACTGGAGTTGTGACCGACCGGGGGAGAATGGGCCGGTGATCCTCCGCTACCGCGTCCTCGGCCCGAGCCGTGCCCTCCGGGCCGACGGCGGCGAGGCCGCACTCAGCGGTGCCCGGCTCCGGGCCCTGCTGGCCGCCCTGGCCGCCACCGGCGGGCGCGAGGTCGGAGTGGGCGAGCTGATCGACCTGATCTGGGAGGACGAGCCGCCCGAGGAGCCCACCGCGGCCCTTCAGGCGCTGGTCGGGCGGCTGCGGCGAGCACTCGGCCGGGAGGCCGTCGCCTCCACGGCCGGCGGGTACCGGCTCGCCGCCGGCCCCGAGGACATCGACCTCCATGTGTTCGGGCGGTTGGCCGCCGAGGGGGCCGGCGCACTCGCCGCGGGGGACCCGGCACGAGCGGCCCGGCTCCTCGACGAGGCGCTCGGGCTGTGGAGCGGGCCCGCCCTCGCCGACCTCCCGGGCCGGGACGCCGACCCTCTCGTCGTACGGGCGGACCGACGCCACGCGCAGGCCCACCGGGACCGCCTCGCCGCCGACGTGGCCCTGGGGCAGGCGGCGAGTGCGCTCGCCCCGCTCGTGGCCCTGGCCGCCGAGCAGCCGCTGGACGAGCCCCTCCAGGCCCTCCGCATCCGGGCCCTGCGAGCAGCGGGCCGGCCCGCCGAGGCACTGCAGGTGTACGCCGAGGTCCGCGCCGTCCTCGCGGACCGCCTCGGCACGGATCCCGGGGCTGAACTGAGGGAACTGCACGCCGAGTTGCTGGCGGGCGACACCTCCGCGCCGGAACGCCCCCGCGTACCCGCACGCCTCACGTCCTTCGTCGGGCGCGAGACCGAAGTGGACGCCCTCGTGGCCGAGTTGGGGGAACGACGTCTCGTCACCCTGCTCGGGACCGGCGGGGTCGGCAAGACGCGGCTGGCGCTGGAGGCCGCCGAACGCGGTGCGCCGCGCTGGCAGGAAGGCGTGCGTGTCGCCGAACTCGCCTCCGTACGCTCGGAGTCCGACGTCCCCTCCGCCGTACTCACCGCTCTCGGCGCCCGGGAGACGCAGCTGTGGAGCGGGACCACGGTCGTCGAGCCGAGCGCGCGGGACACGCTCACCCGGCTCGTGGAGCACTGCGCGTCGCGTCGTCTGCTACTGGTCCTCGACAACTGCGAGCACGTGGTGGGCGCGACAGCGGAGCTGGTGGAGCGGCTGCTCGTCCGCTGTCCGGGTGTCACCGTGCTCGCCACCGGCCGTGAGCCGCTGGGGGTGCCGGGAGAGTTCGTACGTCCGGTGGAGCCGCTGCCGCCGGACGGCGCGCTGCGGCTGCTGGCGGAGCGCGGGGCGGCCGCGCGGGCCGGGTTCGACCCGGCGGACGACCCCGAGGCGTGCGCGGAGATCTGCCGCCGTCTCGACGGTCTGCCGCTGGCGATCGAGCTGGCGGCGGCGCGCCTGAGGCTGCTTGCCCCGCGCCAGATCGCGGACCGGCTCGACGACCGTTTTCCGTTGCTGACCACCGGGGCCCGGACGGTGCTGCCGCGGCAGCAGACGT
The DNA here is from genome assembly GCF_036237275.1 of Streptomyces sp. NBC_01353. Classification (GTDB taxonomy): domain Bacteria; phylum Actinomycetota; class Actinomycetes; order Streptomycetales; family Streptomycetaceae; genus Streptomyces. The sequence goes on from NZ_CP108352.1 coordinate 7,862,687, forward strand.
TGCGCGCGGTGGTGGACTGGTCCTGGGACCTCCTGGACGGAAGCGAACGGACCGTTCTGCGCCGACTGTCGGTCTTCTCGGGCGGCTGCGACCTGGCGGCGGCGGAGGCGGTCTGCGCGACGGCTGTCGAGGGCGGCGGTGCGGGTCGGGACGGAGCGGGGGTGGCCGATGACGGCCGGGACGTGACCGTGCCGGCCGCTCATGTCCTAGCTCTCCTCGGCGCACTTGTCGACAAGTCGCTCGTCGTCGCCGTTCCCACGCCGGCCGCCGACGACGGGGCGATGCGCTACCGGCTCCTCGAGACCGTCGCCGAGTACGCCGCCGAACGCCTCGACGAGAGCGGGGACCGCGCCGCCGCCGAGCGATGCCACCTCGTCCACTACCGGGAAGTCGCCCGAGCCGGAGAAGCCGCGCTCCGGGGGCCCGAACAGGACATGTGGCTGCGTCGTTTCGAGCGCGAGCACGACAACGTGACCGCGGCGCTGCGGACCGCCGTCGACCGGGGCGAGGAGCAGGAGGCGCTCTGCCTCGTCCTGTCCATGAGCTGGTTCTGGCAGCTCCGCGCCCGGCAGGCCGACGCCCGCGCATGGTCCCTCGCGGCGGCCGCCCTCGGCCCCGACCCGTTCGAGTCGCCCGTCCGGCGCGCCGTGCCGCTGGCCGCGCCATGCACCGACACGCCGCCGCCGTGGAGCGAGGAGCAGCTGTGGGAGGCGCGGCGTGGTTGCCGAATGCTGGTCCTCGCGTCGGAGGGCGGCGATGGCGCGAGCGCCATGGAGCGGCCCGAGACCCGCGCCCGGCTGGTTGCCATCGTCTCCGCGTACCGCCCCGGAATGCCGCAGAACTGCCGCCAGCCCGGCTCGATGTGGTACTTCGCCCGCCTGATGACCGGCGAGTTCCACAGCCTCGACGACACGCTGGCGGCCATCGTCTCCGCCTGCCGCGCCCACGGCGCCCGCTGGGATCTCGCCTTCGCCTTCCTCCTGCGGGCCAAGCTCCTCGGCGACCGCCTCGACGACGCCGAGCGGGCGCTCGCGCTCTTCGAGCAGGTGCGGGACTCATGGGCCATCGCCGAGTCCCTCTGCGCGCGGGGACAGGTGTACGAGCAGGCAGGCCGTCTCTCCGAGGCAGCCGCCGACTTCGAGCGCGCCGCGCAGGCCTCGGCCCGCCTCGGTGCCCGCTCTCAGGTCCCGGTCTTCACGGCCCGCCTCGCCGCCGTACGACTACGCCTTCCCGCCGCCGACGCGACGGTACGGAAGGAGGCCGAACGCCTGCTGGTCGAAGCCGCCGAGGAGACCGGCCCGCCGACCGGCGAGCCCGTCAGCACGGCCCGGCTGCTGCTCGCCCAGCATTACGCGCACACCGGGCGCACGGCTCTTGCGCGGGAGCAACTCCATCGCATCGAGGGTGAGTTCCCAGGCAACGCGCCCGACCTGTTCGCCGGTCTGACGGGCGGACTGCGGGGCTGGCTGGACTGTCTCGACGGGGCGTACGACGAGGCCGTCGCGCACCTGGCCCATGCCGTTCGGGACGTCGAGACCCTCGCGTACCTCGTGGCGCCGTACCTCGTCGTCTGCCAGTTCGTGACGGCGGCCTGGGCGAGGGCGGGGCGGGACTCGGCGGGCGACGCCGAGGACGGCGCCCGGCTCCTGGGCGCGTACGACACCCACCGAGGAGACGCGGGAGGCGCGGGCTTCCGCCCGTTCACGGGACAGACCGAGGCGTCGGTACGGGAACACGCGGAGCGGGCGCTCCGGGCGGTCCTGACCCAGGAGACGTACACACGGAGATACGAGGAGGGCGGCACCCTGACGGTGAGGGAGACGGCGGCCCTCGTGCGGGGGGCCTGAGGACTCGGTGCGAGGGCTGCCGCCGAAACCAGGGCTGAAGCCCGCATCCGACCCGCAAAGCGGCCAGGGCCTCAGGCGCCGGTGTCCCCGCCCGCCTCCTCCAACCGCTCCCGTGCCTCCTCCAGGTCCTCCGGCGTGGGCGCGTCGTCCTGGGTGAGGCGGCGGCGCCAGTAGCCGGCGAAGTCGACGGCGCGGCGGTCGTACCCGCGGTCCTCGACCAGGTGTCGTCGCAGCGCCCGTACGGTCCCGGCCTCGCCGCCGAGCCACGCGTACGGTGTGCCGGACGGGAGCGCAGACCCCCGAACGGCGGCGACGACCGACGCGTTCCCGTGCAGCCAGTGCACGGTCAGTTCGCCCGCCGTCTCCAGCGGCTGCTCCTCCGCCGCGTCGGGGACCTGAACGAAGGCGAGGGCGCGGTGGCCCGGTGGCAGCGCCTCGGCGATGGTGGCGAGCGCAGGGAGGGAGCACCCGTCCGCGACCAGCAGTGTCCAGTCCGCCGCCCCGAGAGCGACGGGCTTCGCGAAGTACGCCGTGGGCCCGAACATCCCCAGAGTGTCGCCGGGCCGCGCGCCCAGCGCCCAGCGTGTCGCGGGCCCGTGCGGGCCGCCTTCGCCGCCCTCGCCGTGGACGAAGAAGTCGATGTCCACCGTGGCCGCGGCCGGATCATGGGCCCGGAGGGTGTAGCTCCGCATCCACGGACGCTCGGCCTCCGGAATAGTGCCGTACGCCGTGTACCAGCGCATCACGTCACCGTCCGGGTCCGGCGCGGGCAGCACGGGCTCGGACCGGCCGGAAGGCCGGGGGAAGTACAGCTTCACCTGCTGGTCGGGCCCGGCGAGCAGGAGTCCGGAGAGGTCCTCGCCACCGAAGGTGACCCTGATCATGCGCGGGGTGACCGGCCGGGCGGCGACGACCCGGATTCGGCGGAGGGGAAAGGGCTGGGGCTGTGGCATCAAGGGCTCCCGTGTGTCGTGGCTGGGCCGTCCACCCTTGCCGTTCCCGCCGACACGCCGCCGATACGGAACCGACACGGCGGCCGGGTCCGGTCCGGCCCGGATGCGGGACCGGGAGCCGGACACGAGAATGGCCAGTGCCGGAAGAACTAGTAGGAGGCGGCATGAACGCTGAGTCCGACAAGACATCTCCGGGGGAGAGCCCGACGCCCGATCGCCTCTTGCATGCCGGGTCGGAGGGCGAATACACGGCGGAGGACCTGGTCCTCGCCTCAGGTCGTGACGTGAATCCGAAGAGCCTCGCGTGGGCAGAGCGCCGAATGGCGGAGAAGGGACGCGCCTCCCTGGACGAGCTCCTGCCCTGAACCGCGCAGGCAGGCCGTGATCCAGGGTTCCCGAACCTCGAACCCGTGATCCAGGGTTCCCGAACCTCGAACCCACCGGACCCTGACCCCGCGCCAGCACCGCCTCGGTTCGGCCACTCGGCCGGGCCGGGGCGGTCCGTGCTCGTGGGCCGGGCCTGTCATGGGCCTTCCCCATTTGTGGAACACGTTCTACCGTGGCCGCCGTCGCGCGCACGGTACGAAGGACGCTGCCACGGGAGGCCCCCATGCACCTCGAGTACACGCCCGCCCAGCACCGCCTGCGCGCGGAACTGCGCGCGTACTTCGCCGAGCTCGTTCCCGAGGACGTCCACGCCCGGTATGCCGACCCCGCCGCCCAGAAGCGGTTCTACCGCGAGACCGTGCGCAGGCTAGGCGCCGACGGCTGGCTCGGGGTGGGGTGGCCCATCGAGTACGGAGGGCGCGGGCTGAGCCCGATGGAGCAATTCATCTTCTTCGACGAGGCCGCCCAGGCAGGCGTCCCGCTGCCGCTGATGGCCCTGAACACCGTCGGTCCCACGATCATGCAGTTCGGCACCGACGAGCAGAAGGCGTACTTCCTGCCGAAGATCCTCTCCGGCGAGATCGACTTCGCCATCGGCTACAGCGAGCCCGACGCGGGCACCGACCTCGCCGCCCTCAAGACCCGCGCGGTCAGGGACGGCGACGCGTACGTCGTGAACGGGCAGAAGATCTGGACGACCAACGGCGACACCGCCGACTGGGTCTGGCTCGCCGTCCGCACGGACCCGGACGCCTCCGCTCACAAGGGCATCACGATGCTGCTCGTCCCGACGAGCGACCCCGGCTACTCCTGCACGCTCATCAACACCCTCGCCTCGCACGACACCACCGCGAGCTACTACGACAACGTCCGCGTCCCCGTCTCCCACCGCGTCGGCGAGGAGAACAAGGGCTGGCGGCTGATCACCAACCAGCTCAACCACGAGCGTGTGACCCTCGCGGCCCACGGCACGATGGCGATCCGAGCCCTGCACGACGTCCAGCGCTGGGCCTCGGACACCAAGCTCGCCGACGGCCGCCGTGTGATCGACCTCGGCTGGGTGCGCCGCAGCCTCGCCCGTACGCACACCAGGCTCGACGCGATGAAGCTCCTGAACTGGCAGATGGTGAACGCCGTCCAGCAGGGCACCCTCACCCCCCAGGACGCCTCCGCGGTCAAGGTCTACGGCTCCGAGGCCCGCCGCGACGCCTACGCCTGGCTCATGGAGATCGTCGGCGCGGCCGGCGCCCTCAAGGAAGGCTCCGCCGGCACGGTCCTCCACGGCGAACTCGAACGCGGCTACCGCTCCGCCGTCATCTTCACCTTCGGCGGCGGCAACAACGAGATCCAGCGCGAGATCATTTCCTGGATCGGTCTGGGAATGCCCCGCGTCCGACGCTGAAACTTGTGACCACAGACGGTAGTTGTCGTTCGGTTGCTTCTCGCGATCGCAGACACTTGGCGAGATGCGCCCAATGTGTCCGCTGAGCTGCGGAAGCTGGTATTTGATGCCGCCCTGCGGCGGGCTGAGTCTGGGTTCTGCCATCACGCTCTCAGACGGAGCTGCGGGCCTCTTCGCAGTCCGGCTCCGGTATCGGACCCTTCTTCTTTCCGACAGCAGGCAAGGTAATCAGCAGCACAGCTGCTCCGAGGAGTGCGATGACCGCGATCCAGCCCGCGCCGACGTGCATTGCATGGATAAACGCATTATCAGCAGCCTGAGCAAGAGTGGGCCGGTGGATAGCGGTGGCGACGTGGCGGGCCTGTTCGGCGGAAACTCGCGCCTGATCCTGCACCGGACCGGGTGCACCCTCCAGCGAAGGTTCGATCGCGCGTCGGTACGTGATCGACATGATCGTGCCGCCTACTGCGATTCCGATCACACTGCCGGTTTGTCGCACGGTGTTGGTGGCGGCCGATCCTGCACCGGCCTGTTCCAACGGCAGGTCGCTGATCAATGCGGCCGTAACGGGGCCGATCACCATGCCGATCGAGAGACCCTGTATCAACAACAGGATCTCGATCCAGACGAGTGGAGTCTGGAGTCCGAGGAACCCGTACCCGCCCATGGTCAGCGCAGCCACGATTAGCGCCGGCACGGTGACAAGGCGTAGCGACAGGCGGCGAACCAGGCGTGAGGCAAGGGGCGCCCCCGCGAGCGCGCCGAATGCGGTCGGGATATTGGCCAAACCCGCCTTCATCGGCGAGAATCCGAGCGCACCTTGCAGGTAGAACGCGTTATAGAAGGTGATGGCGGCCACGCCGAAGAGCAGCAATCCGAGCGCCACATTGCCGCCACCGAATGTGCGTTGCGCGAACAGTCGCGGATCAAAGCTGGGCACCTTGACACGCAGTTCGACGAGTACGAAAACGGCCAGCAGAACCAGACCGACAATGATCGGCGCCCAGACGTCGGTACGACTCCACGCCGCCACCTGCCCCGCCCGGATCAGCCCGTAGGCCAACGCCACGAGCCCACTGATCGACAGCAACATTCCAGCGGGGTCCAGTGGCCGCAGAGTGGGGCTGCGGAAATTCGGAACCAGCACGGCGAGCCCGACCAACGCCAATGCCGAGACCGGGACATTGATCAGAAAGACCGAGCCCCACCAGGAATGATCGAGCAGGAACCCCGCCAGCACCGGGCCGGCAGCCATTCCGACACCGGCCGACGTCGAGAAAATGCCGATCGCGGCAGCCCGCGCGGGGCCAGTAAAGGTCCACATAAGGATGGCCATCATGGCGGGCGTGATCAGCGCGCTGCCCACTCCCATCGCAGCTCGAGCTGCAATCAGCTGGCCCGCATCGCTTGCGTACGCCGCCCACAGCGAGGACCCGGCGAAGATCACCAACCCACTGGAAAACACAGTCCGGTGACCGAACCGATCGCCCAATGCGCCTGCAGTGAACATCAATGTGGCGAAGGCCAGAGTGTACGAACCGGTCGCCCATTGCAGCTGACCTGGATTGGCCCCCAGTCCACGGACCGGGTCTGAAAGGGTCTCCAGCGTAGTACTCAGGACGGTATTGTCCAGCCAAATCAGCAGCGAACACAACATAAGAACGGCGAGAATCAACTGCTGCCTGAACTTCGGCAACGTTGGAGGCGCGGTCATGAACACCTTCGGATATCGATCGGCGGGAACCTGAACGACTGGACCATAAGCAAACTCCACGACGCCGTCAAGCTTAGAGTTTCTTGTCAGTACTGTTGCGACTGAACGGAAGATATGCCCTCTGCCGGATTTGCGGACTGAACAATTTTGTGCCCTCTGGCGGATTTGCGAGTTGAAGAATTTCATGACTTCCGGAGGGTTGCGACTGGGCGGATTTCATGCCCTCCAGTGAGCTGTCGCACCGCGTCCTGCGACCCCAGCTCGGTGCCCGCGCCAAACCGCAGCTCCTACCCGCCCAAGACTGCCGGAATACTGGCACTTACCTGGCACTTACCTGGCGCTTTACCGAGCACCATTTCTGTGTCGCTCGCCATGGCCTTCAGAGCTCAGTCCCGGCGGATCGGGTTTCCAAGAAGACTGACAACTCACGGTTGATTGCGAGAAGCGTGACCACTTGGTGCCAACAAGCGTGTCCCACCGACCAGAAACCACCAGCTCATCGAGCTTCACCGGTTCCAACTAACGTGTCCAGGCTCAGCGATTGAGCCGTGACTGTCCCGTCGCGTTGAACCTGTGGATTCCCACCCGTTCTCGTTTGTGCTGTCCGCCTCTCATCCGGGCACGTGCTGAGAGACGATGCCTCGTCTCTCGTGGGACCTCAGCTCACTTCGCCGGAACCTGACGGATCGGAGACGTCGACGGTGCCAGATCCGCGAACGAGGTCGGCCATGCGACGTCATCGATGGCGAGCCACGGCGCGGTGGCTACGGCGGTGGGTGTCACCCCGGTGAACGCTTTGACCTCGCGGTGGAGGTGGGCCTGGTCGACGTAGCCGCTTGCGGCCGCCACCTGGGCGGCGGCGTTACCCGCCGCGAGGAGATGGGCGGCGTGGTCGAAGCGCACCAGCCGGGCGGCGTGCTTGGGGGTGAGGCCGATCTGGGACCGGAAGCGGGACCACAGGCGCTTACGGCTCCATCCCACCTCGTTCGCCAGGCTGTCGACGCGCACCCGTCCCCGGCTGGTGAGCATCAGCCACCAGGCAGCGGCCACCTCTGGATCAAGCGACGGGCGGGCACTCATCCGTCGGCCAAGGGCATCCGCTGCGAGCGTGAACCGCTCGTCCCACGACGCGGCGGCCCGCAGCCTTTCTTCGGCTCGCCCGGCGTCGCGGCCCCAGACATCCTCCAGGGAGACCACTGTCCCGCTGAGGTCGGTCGATGCGCCGAGCACCGCAACCGCCAGGACCGGCGACAACCGGATCTGGAGGCACTCGATCCCCCCGGCCGCCCGGCCTCCGAGCCGAAGGTCGCCCGGTACCAGTCCAACGACCGTGCTGCCGCTTTCGCGCCGGCCGTGGGCGTCGTAGACAAGGCTGTCTCCGTCGCTCAGGTCCACGAACAGAGTGACCGAGGGGTGCGCGACCATGGCGATATCCACGCGCGCCGGAGCACGTTGGCGGAACCCAGCCATGCTGACCCCTGGCAGCCCGCCCGGCTGCCGCGGCACGGCGACCTCCACCGACGCCCAGTCAGGTGGTGATTCGGTGGACCTCACAGCACCAGGCTAGGCGATGGTGTCAGCGGCCCGTCGCTGCGAAGCGCAGCAGCAACTCGCCGGTTGCCTCCGGCGCTTCGAGCATGGGGAAGTGCCCGACGTCGGGCAGTTGCTCGACTCGCGCGTTCGGCACCGTGTCGTAGTGGTGCGCCGACGACGGATCCCAGCGGGGGTCGGCAGCGCCGAAGATCACCAGAACCGGGACGTCGAGTGCGGTCAGGCGCGCGGGTACGCTCCTCTCGGCGATGTACGCGCCGTTTCGGCGCAGCACCGTCCTGAACGTGCGGTAGCCAATGCCCCGTACGTCGGCGACCAGGTCGTCCGGGACGTCCACCGGGCGGTTGCACACCGCGGTCACCCCCCGGCGGAGCATCGCGTCGGAACGGATTCTCCAAAGAAGCGGGCCGAGCGGCGGGCCGATCAGGACCCGAAGGAGGACGGGCTGCGGAAGGAGCGCGTCGGGACTCGGGCCACTGCTGATCAGTGCGAGCGAACCCACCAGGTCCGGGCGCTGTTCGGCGAGGGCGGTGGCGATGTATCCGCCGCTGGAGTGCCCGGCCACGGTGACCGGACGAAGGCCGAGCTCATCGAGCGCCGCGGCCAGGCCGGCCGCCTGCTCAGGCACGTCGTACGACGGCGCGGGCGGGGACTGACCGTGGCCCGGGAGGTCGATCCGGATGACGTGGTACCGGCTGGCCAGTGCCGGCACTACCGGGCCCCAGGAGCTGCCCGAGGCCCCTGATCCGTGGATGAGCACCAGCGGCGGCGCCTCCCGCGGGCCGTCGTGGACCACGTGCATTCCGTGCAAATGCTTACCGTCGTAGATACCCATACACGGGAGGATGCCCGGGCTGCCGGCCCTCGGTCTTGTACAAATGTCGTCACGGGACCGACGATCGCCAGGACTTCCGTCTCCACGGCGAGCGGGACTTCCGCGAAAGCCAGGGGTGCCGGTCAGGGACGCACTCCGTCGATGCCGATGCGCAGATGGCGCGGGCCACGCAGCACCGCGTTGTGTCGGTACGGCGGTGGGTCCTCCAGCAGTCGCGGGTTGTCGAGGCGTCGGGCCAGCGTCGAAAGCGCGAGCTGCGCCTCCAGCCGCGCCAACGGAGCGCCGAAACAGGAGTGGATGCCGCTGCCCAGGCCGAGGTGCTGGATGTCCTTGCGGTCCGGGTCGAAGCGGTCGGGCTCCGCGAAGCGCTCCGGATCCCTGTTTCCCGAGGCGAGTACGAGCCAGATCCGTGAACCCTTCGGAATCGTGACCCCGCGCAGCTCGATGTCCGCGATACAGGTGCGCTGTGGCACCAGCTGCACCGGCGGCTCGTAACGCAGCAGCTCTTCCACGATGTTGACGGCAAGCTCAGGGTCGTCGCGCAGCCTGTCGAGGACGTCCGGGTGACGGAGCAGCGTGAGCATGCCGTTGGTGATGAGGTTGACCGTCGTCTCGTGGCCCGCGATCAGCAGGAGGACCGCGGTGCTGAGCACCTCCATCGTCGTCATGGAACCGTCCCCGCCCCGACTCGTCACCAGCTCGGACAGCATGTCCTCGCGAGGCTCCTTGCCACGCTGCTCGACCAACTCGGCCAGATACATGCCCAGTTGCACCCGTGCCTCCTGTGCTGCCCGCCGCCGCTCCGCGGTGTCACCGCCCGCGTCCGGATCCAGAGCGGCAACGATCGGGTCGACCCAGGAGCGGAACCGCGGCTCGTCCTCGCGCGGTACGCCGAGCAGTCGGCAGATCACGGTCACGGGAAACGGGTAGGCGAACTGGTCGACCAGGTCGATCTCTCCGGCGCCCCCGAGGCCGTCGATCAGCCCGGAGATGATCGCGGCCAGTTCGTCGCGCATGGAGTCGATCCGGTCGGGTCTGTGCGGCGGGCCGAAGGGGCGGTTGGCGATCCGCCGCAGTCGGTCGTGCTCGGGCGGGTCGAGCCGGATGAAGCTCGGCGGCAGCCCCGTCTGCTCCGCGCCGCCCATGTCGTCGGCGCTCGGCGCTGCGAGGTTGGCGGCCTCCGAGCTGATCCGGGGGTCGTGGAGCAGCTGGAGGATGTCGTAGTAGGAACTGATGGCATAGGGGCCGCCCTCCTCCTCCTGCAGCACCGGGGTCTTACGGAGCTTCTCGTAAAGGGGGTAGGGGTTCGCCCGATTGGCGTAGTCGGTGATCTGGCGCAGGAGAGGGGTGGCGTGCGTCATCAATGATCGCCTGCACGGGGCAGGCCGCGACGGCGCGCGCCACCTTCTCCCGGTGCTCGTCCTCGGCGTGTGGGTCGTACACGAGGGACTCGTCACCGTGCATCGTGAACACCTCGGGCGCGAGGAAGGCGCACTGAGATCGACGACAAGCCTCATCAGTGCTCCGGTCTTCCGCGGCCAGGTCCCAGGAAGCCGGGGTTCGACGGCGGCCTCGGACAGCGGTCATCTCCCCCGGACCAGCATGGGAGCCGCAGCGGGTTCCGCGCCCGCCGAGGACCGCCGAAGGAGTGGCCCACCGCGCGACGAGCGGCGGTCACACGGGCCGAGGCCATGCAGAAGCCGCGACGGCGAGCGACGCTCCGTCCCCGACGTCGGCCACCGCCTCGGCGGCCGGCCACCACCTTGTCCATACGCGAAGCCTCCGAACCAACCAGCTGTGGTGACGGCTCCACATCTGCGTCGGGGCTGACAGAACGTGGTCGCTTCGGCGGGCTGCGGCACGGCACACTGTGCGGGTCCATCGCGCGAACGGAGATTCGATGTCCGACCCGAACGACCTGACCGATCCGACCGATCCGACCGATCCGACCGATCCGGCAGGTACCGACGCCCCGACGCATCCGGAGTACCCGGTCCGGACGAAGCGGCTGCGGCTGCGCCCCGTGCGCAAGGACGACCTCGAAGCCATCCACGCCCACCGCTCGTTGCCCGAGGTCGCGCTCTACCTGCCGCACGAGCCGCACACCCGGGAGGCGACCGCCGATATGATCGAGCGCGTCATGGCGGGGGAGGCGCTCGCCAACCCCGGCGATTGGCTCAACCTGGCCGTGGAGAACGAGGACGGCCGGCTCGTGGGCGAGGTGCTGCTGCGGCGTGAGCCCGACGAACCGGACACCGGCCAGGTGGGGTTCGCCTTCCACCCGGACGTGCACGGCACCGGCATCCCCTCCGAGGCCGTCGCCGCCGCGCTCGACATCGCCTTCGATTCCTTCGGCTGGCACCGCGTGATCGGGATCTGCGACATCCGCAATCTGACGTCCGCCGCCCTGATGCGCCGCATAGGCATGCGCCACGAATCCGTCCTCCGCGACAGCACCTTCTTCAAGAACGCCTGGTGCAGCGACTCGGTGTTCGCGGTCCTCGCCCACGAGTGGCGCAGGACCCCTCCGCGTTCCACGGACGAACGAGCCGTCGACACGGCGGTCTCCGTGTTCCTCTCCGCGTTCACCCGCCGCGCCGGAGAGCCGGTCAGCCTGGACGCGGCCCGGGCCGTTCTCGCGCCCGAGGCGGTGATCGAGTACGTGGCGCAGGACGGGCAGGTGACCCGGATGGACGTCGACGAGTTCCTGGTACCCCGTCAAACCTTCCTGAACGGACCCGAGTTGCCCGACTTCGAGGAGTTCGAGGTCAGCTTCTCCACCGTCGTCGGCGCGGGACGCGCGCTGCGGTACTCGCTCTACCACAAGCACGGCATCCGCGAGGGCAAGCCCTTCGCCGGTTGGGGGCGCCAGCACTTCGAGCTCGCCGCCGACGCCTCAGGGGACTGGCGCATCCGCTCCCTCACCTGGACCGACGACCCCGAACAGCGCGACGACGCCCGGGCGTGACCTCGGTCGTGGAAACGGCGGCCGACGTACAGCCGGCCGCAGGACTTTGGCACACTGACGCCGATCCGATCTCGGTCACGACAAGGAGCGGCACACGTTGAGCGTCAGCGTCGAAGGACAGATAGACATCGCGGGACCGGTGGGCAAGCTGCTCCACCGGCGCCCGCTCAAGAACGCCACGGTCATGCAGTCGTTCGGCATCGACCCGGTCACGGGTGAGATCTTCGTGCTCCAGGTGATGCAGGACGGTGTGACCCTCGCCGGCGAGTCGGGCCCGGTCAGTTACGCCATGCGGTCCGAGCACGGCGACCTGTGCGTCACCCGCCTCAACCAGGCGGGAGCGATCACGGGCTACATGTATCTGCGTGGCTTCGGCCACGGCGTCTCCATGGCCGTCGAGAACCGGGCCGGTGTCTCCCATCTGTGGACCGAGACCGATGCGAAGATCAACAACGAGGAGGAGAGGGACGGCTACGGCACGGCGATCACCCACTTCGACTTCCGGAGCGGCACGGTCCTCGACTTCGGCTCCCCGCTGCACGCCGAGCCCTACACGCCCGCCGTCGGCGCCAAGAGCGTCACCTGCACCATCGACCCCACCACGAATCGCCTGGTCGTCCGCTTCTCCTCCAGCGGCATGAAGTACGAGTCGTACGACCTGGACAAGGCCGCCGCCGGGGTGTGGGAGCCCCTCACACGCATCGCCCAGCCCAACCCGAACGGTGTCTTCCAGGGGTACGCCTCCCTCGGCGGCGTCCTCTACATGCTGGCCGGGCAGGCCATCGCAGCGGACAACCCCGACAACCCGCCGCCGGGCAACACCTACCTGACCGCCGTCGACTGGGCCACCGGAGCCGTCCTCGACCAGCAGCTGGTCCTGGCCGGGCCCGGCCTGAAGTACCGCGAGCCCGAGGGCATGGCCGTATCCGTACGCAACGGCGTTCCGCACATTCACTTCGGCTTCGCCTGTGAGGAACCCGGCCCGCGCACCTGCACCATCATGTCGCTCTCCGCAGCGCCCGAGACCGACGGCGTGAAGGTGCTCACGGACTGGCAGCCGATCGCCCTGGCCTCCGGGGTCACCGTCGACCAGAACGCCCCCACGGGACGGCTCATCAGCATCGCCGGTACGACCACGCTGCAGCTCAGCGGCGGCGTGAAGGGGACCTTCGACGCCGACGCGGTCATCGGGACCCTGCCCGACGCCCTGACCCCGAGCATGGTCGCCCGCGCCAACGTGGCCCGCAACAACAACGCCGGCTCCTCCGTCGCCCGCGTCGAGGCGGACACCGACCGCCAGCTGCGGCTCTACGGCGGCCGCACCACCAACGTCATCACCTGGGCGCAGCTGGACAGCTTCAGCGCCGTCTGGCGCTGACCTCCCTCGTCCTTCCTCTCGCTCAACTCTTCTGGCCAAGGAGCCCATCCACCATGTCCAAGACCCCCAACCGCCGCAGCATCCTCGGCGCCGCCCTCGCCGTGCCCGCCGCCGCGGCCGCCGGCAACCTGATCGCCGCCACCCCGGCCGCCGCGGCCGGCGTCGTGGCCGACGCCTGGACCGACCTCGTCCTGGAGCCCGGCGCCACCGCCCAGGTCGGTGCCACCCCGCAGGTCCGCCTCATCACCATCGCCGACACCACGTTCCTCCAGGCTCGTGGCGCGATCACCTGCAACCTGGCCGCCGACGCCAAGATCGCCACCATGCCGGCCGGCCTCAAGCCCACCTGGTACGTGCGCGCCGCGACGACCCGCAACAACAGCCAGGGCATCAACGCCTGCCGCTTCGAGGTCAACACCGCCGGATCCGTGAGCATCTACGGCGCCAACGCCGGAAACCCCATCACCTGGGTCCAGTTCGACTCGGTCCAGACGATCTGGCGCTGAGCCGGTGCCCCGGGGGAGGCCTCCGCGTAGCCTGAAGCGCATGAGGCAGGACGCCGACCCCGGGCTCTTCGGTCCCGATTCCGTCACCTGGCAGCTGCACGGCGACCCGGTGATGTGGATCGCCGGCGTCCGTGCCCTCTATCTGCAGGCGCTGCACCCTGTCGCCGTGCGCGGCGTGATGATCAACAGTGACTTCAGGAAGGACGCCTGGGGCCGGCTCCTGCGCACGGCGAACTTCGTCGGCACGATCAGCTACGGCACCACCGACGCCGCCGAGGCGGCCGGCGCCCGCGTGCGGAAGATCCACCGGCTGCTCGGCGTCGACGACCCCGAACTCCTGCTCTGGGTGCACTGCGCCGAGGTCGACTCGTACCTCTCCGTCGTCCGCCGGTCCGGCATCCCCCTCACCGACGCGCAGGCCGACCGCTACATCGACGAACACCGCACGTCCGCCCGGCTCGTCGGGCTCGACCCGCGCGAGGTGCCCGCCACGGCCGACGAGCTCGCCGGCTACTTCGACGCCGTACGGCCGCGGCTCGCCGCCGGTGAGGACGCGCGGACCGTCGACGCGTTCCTGCGCCGTCCCCCGGTCAAACCCGCCCTGCGTCCGGCGCGCGAGATCGTCTGGCGGCGCGTGGCCGCACTCGCCTACGACGCACTGCCTCCCTACGCCCACGCGCTGTACGGCCGGCCCGCACCGCCGCCCGACACCGTCACGTATCAGCTCACCGTGGCGGCCAATCTGCTGCGCTGCATCCCCGCCCGGCTGCGCTGGCGGCTGCCGCCAGGTCACATCTTGAACGCGATGGCCCGTCTGGGCCCCGCCACGCGCCCCGCCCCGTACAAACTCCGCAGCCAGACGGCCATACTGGACGAGCCGGGGAGGGCGCAGCGAATCGACGGGGGCGACAGCACGCGATGGCGGAAACCAGGCTGATCCAGGGCCGGTACCGGCTGCACGACGTGATCGGACGCGGGGGCATGGGCGAGGTGTGGCGTGCCACCGACGAGTCGCTCGGGCGCCGGGTCGCGGTCAAGTGCCTCAAGCCGCTGGGACCGCAGCAGGACGCGAACTTCGTGACGGTGCTACGCGAACGCTTCCGCCGCGAGGCACGCGTCGCCGCCTCGCTCCAGCACCGCGGCGTCACCGTCGTCCATGACTTCGGCGAGTCCGACGGTGTCCTCTTCCTCGTCATGGAGCTCCTGGAAGGCCACAACCTCAGCCAGCTCCTGGAGGAGAACAAGCAGCACCCGTTGCCGGTGCCGGACGTCGTCGACATCGCCGAGCAGGTCGCCGATGCCCTCGCCTACACCCACCGGCAGGGGATCGTGCATCGCGACCTCAAGCCGGCCAACATCATGCGGCTCGGCGACGGCGCCGTGAAGATCTGCGACTTCGGGATAGCGCGACTGGGCGCCGACATCGGCTTCACCTCCCGCCTCACCGGCACCGGCATCGCCATGGGCACCCCGCACTACATGTCGCCCGAGCAGATCAGCGGCGGTGAGGTCGACCACCGCAGTGACCTGTACTCGCTGGGATGCGTCCTGTACGAGATCGCCACCGGCGCCCCGCCCTTCGACCTCGACGACGCGTGGGCCGTCCTCGTCGGCCATCGCGACACCCCACCCGAGCCGCTGCGCACGCACCGCGCCGAACTCCCCGACTACCTGGACCGGATCGTCCTCGATCTGCTCGCCAAGACGCCGGAGGGGCGGCCCACCGACGCCACCGACCTGCGCCGTCGGATCGTCTCGGCACGGACCGGACCGGACCGGGTTTCCGCGGAGGTGCGGGTGCAGCAGGCGGCCGCGCCCCGGCTCCCCTCCTGGGCCAGGCGGATGACCAACGGCCACCGCGCCACCGCGGCCTCCCTCGCGCTGCGGACCGTGGCCTTCGACCCGGCCGCCGGGCTCACGGGGGAGTGGACCGCCGCGTCACGCGTCCTCCCCTCCCCGGACCGGGGCGTCCCGGGGCCCACCCCGTCCCTCGAATCGCCCGCGCCGGGCTCCGTCCCGAGGGCCACCCCGTCCCCCGAACTGCTCGCCGTGCTCGCCAGCCGGCACAAGGCAGGGCTCAGTCTCGGTCGGCTCGGCCGCTGGGAGGAGGCGGAGGACGTGCACCGGTCCGTCGCCGAGGACCGCGAGCGGGTCCTCGGCCCCGACCACCCGGAGACCCTCACCAGCCGGTACGAACTCGGCTTCACGCTCAGTCGGCTCGCCCGCCCCGCCGACGCCCTGCGCGCCTTCGCCCGGGTCGCCGAGGCCCG
Source organism: Streptomyces sp. NBC_01353 (assembly GCF_036237275.1). Taxonomy (GTDB): domain Bacteria; phylum Actinomycetota; class Actinomycetes; order Streptomycetales; family Streptomycetaceae; genus Streptomyces. The sequence continues at coordinate 7,878,498 of NZ_CP108352.1, forward strand.
CGAGCGCGTCCTCGGACCCGACCACGCCGACACCCTGGCCGCGCGCCAGGAGACGGCGTACGTGCTCGGGCGTCTCGGGCGGCACTTCGAGGCGCACCAGGTGTACGCGACGGTGCTCGCCTCCCGCGAGCGCACGATGGGCCCGGACCACCCCGACACCCTGCGCTGCCGCCACAACCTGGCGTTCAACCTCGGGCGGCTCGGGCGTCTGGACGAGTCGTACCGGATGGCCCGGGAGGTGGCCGAGGCGCGCACCCGGCTGCTCGGCGACGAGCATCCCGACACGCTCGTGACCCGCTACGAAGTGGCGTACACCCTCGGGCAGTTGGAGCGCTGGCCGGAGGCGCTCGCGACGTACCGGGACGTCGCCTCCGCGCGTGGTTCCGTCCTCGGTCCCGACCACCCCGACACTCTCGCGGCCCGCTACGAGGTCGGGATCTGTCTGGGCCGGCTCGGCCGGAGCGCCGAGGCCCTGGAGCTCTACCGCGACCTGGTCGACGCCCGCACCCGTGTGCACGGCCCCGACGACCCCGAGACGCTGCGCGCCCGCCACGGCCTGGGCGTCAACCTCGGCCGGCTCTCCCGCTGGGAGGAGGCCGTCGAGGAGGCCCGGGAGGTCTGCGCGATCCGCGAGCGGGTCCTCGGCGCAGATCATCCCGACACGCTCGTCAGTCGCCGCGAGATCGCCGTCGGCCTCGGCTGGCTGGCCGACTGGGCCGCCGCCCTCTCGGTCTACCGCCAGGTCGCCGACGCCCGCGAGCGCGTTCTCGGCGCCGACCACGCCGACACCCTGGCCAGCCGCCACGACGAGGCCCACTGCCTGGAACAGCTCGGCCGCCACGCGGAAGCCGTCGACCTCTACCGGCGCGTCGCCGCACTGCGCCGGACGGACGGGGAGCGGAACACGTCCTAGGCGCAGGGTTCCGCGGGCGATCTTCGCGTGTTAGCAAGAGGCATGACCCCACAGCGCTCGTACGACGCCGTCATCGTCGGCGGTGGCCACAACGGACTGGTCGCCGCCGCCTACCTGGCCCGCGCCGGACGCACCGTCCTCGTCCTGGAACGCCTCGGCTCCACCGGTGGCGCGGCCGTCTCCACGCGGCCCTTCGACGGGGTCGACGCCCGGCTCTCCCGGTACTCGTACCTCGTCTCGCTCCTGCCACCGAAGATCGTGCGGGAGCTGGGGCTGCGGTTCTCCGTGCGGAAACGGTCCATCTCCTCGTACACCCCGAAGGGCGACAGCGGGCTGCTCGTCGGCGGTGGCCCCGACCGCACCCGCGCCTCCTTCGCCGCGCTCACCGGCTCCGACCGGGAGTACGAGGCATGGCAGGCGTTCTACGGCCGTACGGGACAGGTCGCCGAGCGCGTCTTCCCCACGCTCACGGAGCCGCTGCCGACACGCGAGGAGCTGCGCGCCCGGGTGGCCGATGAGACCGCCTGGCGGATGCTCTTCGAACAGCCCATCGGTGTCGGTGTCGAGGAGAACTTCACCGACGACCTCGTCCGCGGTGTCGTCCTCACCGACGCGCTCATCGGCACCTTCGCCGACGCCCACGACCCCTCGCTGCTCCAGAACCGCTGCTTTCTCTACCACGTCATCGGCGGCGGTACGGGCGACTGGGACGTCCCCGTCGGCGGCATGGGAGCCCTCACCGACGCCCTCGCGGACGCCGCCCGCGCGGCGGGCGCGGAGATCCGCACCGGGCACGAGGCCATCCGGATCGAGACCGACGGCACCCGCGCCGAGATCACCTACCGCACGGCGGAGGGCGAAGGCGTGGTCGCGGCGGAGCACGCACTTGTGAACGCCTCCCCGCAGGCGCTCGCCGCCCTGCTCGGCGACACACCGCCACCGCCCGCCGAAGGGGCCCAACTCAAGGTCAACATGCTTCTCACCCGGCTCCCGAAGCTCCGGGACCGGTCCGTCGACCCGCAAGAGGCCTTCGCGGGCACCTTCCACATCGCCGAAGGGTACGGGCAGTTGGCCGCGTCGTACGCCGAAGCCGCCGCCGGCAGGCTGCCGAGCGCGCCGCCCTCCGAGATCTACTGCCACTCGCTGACCGATCCGAGCATCCTCGGCCCGGAGCTCGCCGAGCGCGGCTACCAGACCCTCACGCTGTTCGGCCTGCACACCCCCGCCCGGCTGTTCGCCGCCGACAACGACGCCGCACGCTCCACACTCCTCAAGGCCACACTCGCCGAACTCGACGCCGTACTCGACGAGCCGCTCGCCGACTGCCTCGCCGTCGACGCGGAGGGCCGACCCTGCATCGAGGCGAAGACCCCGCTCGACCTCGAACGCGATCTGCGGCTGCCCGGCGGCCATATCTTCCACCGGGACCTCTCCTTCCCCTACGGGGAAGAAGGCGCCGGCCGCTGGGGCGTCGAGACCGCGCACGCCAACGTCCTGCTCTGCGGCGCGGGCGCCGTCAGGGGCGGCGGAGTGAGCGGCATCCCCGGCCACAACGCGGCGATGGCGGCGCTCGGCCGTTGACGCCCAGGCCGCCCCCGCCGGTGGCGTGAAGCTCACCTGTGGCCGCGCTTAAGAAAACCTCGATGGACCCCGATGCAGGACATACGGAAGATTCTCTTCGAGGATCTTGGGCGCGAACCCGTGCCCGAACCCCGTAGGTCACAGGACACGCACGTCGGGAGCCAAGGCATTGAAGGCGCTGGTCAAGCAGAAGGCGGAGCCGGGACTCTGGCTCACGGACGTACCGGAGCCGGAGATCGGCAGCGGAGACGTACTGATCAAGGTCAAGCGCACCGGAATCTGCGGTACGGACCTCCACATCCGCTCCTGGGACGGCTGGGCACAGAAGACCATCGCCACGCCGCTGACCCTCGGCCACGAGTTCGTGGGCGAGGTCGTCGAGATCGGCCGTGACGTCGCGGACATCGCGGTCGGCGACCTGGTCAGCGGCGAGGGCCACCTCGTCTGCGGCAAGTGCCGCAACTGCCTGGCCGGCCGCCGCCACCTCTGCCGCGCCACCGTCGGCCTCGGTGTCGGCCGCGACGGCGCGTTCGCCGAGTACGTCGCCCTGCCGGCGTCCAACGTGTGGGTCCACCGCGTCCCCGTCGAGCTCGACGTCGCCGCGATCTTCGACCCCTTCGGCAACGCCGTGCACACCGCGCTGTCGTTCCCGCTGGTCGGTGAGGACGTCCTCGTCACCGGCGCGGGCCCGATCGGCATCATGGCGGCGGCGGTCGCCAAGCACGCCGGCGCGCGCAACGTCGTCATCACCGACGTCAGCGAGGAGCGCCTCGCCCTCGCCCGCAAGGCGGGCGTCTCGCTCGCCCTGAACGTCGCCGAGCAGACCATCGCCGACGGTCAGCGCACGCTGGGCCTCAAGGAGGGCTTCGACGTCGGCCTGGAGATGTCCGGCAACCCGCGCGCCATGCGCGACATGGTCGCGAACATGACCAACGGCGGCAAGATCGCCATGCTGGGCCTGCCCAGCGAGGACTTCTCCGTCGACTGGGCGAAGATCGTCACCTCCATGATCACCATCAAGGGCATCTACGGCCGCGAGATGTTCGAGACCTGGTACGCCATGTCCGTGCTCCTGGAGGCCGGACTCGACCTCGCCCCGGTGATCACCGGCCGCTACGCGTACACCGACTTCGAGGCCGCCTTCGACGACGCCGCGTCCGGCAAGGGCGGCAAGATCATCCTCGACTGGACCACTGGAGCCTGAACATGTTCGATTCCGTACGCGACGACCTCCGTACCACCCTCGACGAGATCCGCGCCGCCGGACTGCACAAGCCCGAGCGCGTCATCGGCACGCCCCAGTCCGCCACCGTCGCCGTCACCGCCGGGGGACAGCCCGGAGAGGTGCTCAACTTCTGTGCCAACAACTACCTCGGCCTCGCCGACCACCCCGAGGTGATCGCCTCCGCCCACGAGGCGCTCGACCGCTGGGGCTACGGCATGGCGTCCGTGCGCTTCATCTGCGGTACGCAGGAGGTGCACAAGGAGCTGGAGGCGCGGCTGTCCTCCTTCCTCGGCCAGGAGGACACGATCCTCTACTCCTCCTGCTTCGACGCCAACGGCGGTGTCTTCGAGACGCTCCTCGGCCCCGAGGACGCCGTCATCTCCGACGCCCTCAACCACGCCTCCATCATCGACGGCATCCGCCTCTCCAAGGCCCGCCGTTTCCGGTACGCGAACCGCGACATGGCCGACCTGGAGCAGCAGCTCAAGGAGGCCACGGAGGGCGGCGCCCGCCGCAAGCTGGTCGTCACCGACGGCGTGTTCTCCATGGACGGCTACGTCGCCCCGCTCGAGGAGATCTGCGACCTCGCCGAGCGCTACGACGCCATGGTCATGGTCGACGACTCGCACGCCGTCGGCTTCGTCGGCCCCGGCGGCCGCGGCACGCCCGAGCTGCACGGCGTCATGGACCGCGTCGACATCATCACCGGCACCCTCGGCAAGGCCCTCGGCGGCGCCTCCGGCGGATACGTCGCGGCCCGCGCCGAGATCGTCGCCCTGCTCCGCCAGCGCTCCCGCCCGTACCTGTTCTCGAACACCCTCGCCCCGGTCATCGCCGCCGCCTCCCTCAAGGTCCTCGACCTGCTGGAGTCGGCCGGTGACCTGCGCGACCGGCTGCGCGCCAACACCGAGCTGTTCCGGACCCGGATGACCGCGGAGGGCTTCGACATCCTCCCCGGCGACCACGCGATCGCCCCCGTCATGATCGGCGACGCGTCCGAGGCGGGCCGGATGGCGGAGCTGCTCCTGGAGCGCGGGGTCTACGTGATCGGCTTCTCGTACCCCGTCGTTCCGCAGGGCCAGGCCCGCATCCGCGTCCAGCTCTCGGCGGCCCACTCGATCGAGGACGTGAACCGCGCGGTGGACGCCTTCGTCGACGCCCGCGCAGCCCTGCGGAGCTAGTCCCGTAGCCTGCGACACTAGGGGCATGATCGAAGCGCGGCGGCTGCACATCCTCCGTGCGGTGGCCGACCACCGCACGGTCACGGCGGCTGCCGCCGCGCTCTATCTCACCCCCTCCGCGGTCTCCCAGCAGCTCGCGGCCCTGGAGCAGGAGACCGGCCACCGGCTCGTCGAACGCAACGCCCGCGGGGCGCGGCTCACCCCGGCCGGCGAGATCCTGCTCAGCCACGCCAACGCCGTCCTCGCCCAGCTTGAGCGCGCCGAGTCCGAGCTCGCCGCCTACGGCTCCGGCGAGGCCGGCACGGTCACGGTGGCGGCCTTCGCCACCGGCATCGGCCTGGTCGTCGCGCCGGCGATCACCGGCCTCGCCCGCACCTCGCCCGGCATCCGGGTACGGGTACGGGACGCCGAGGGCGACGAGAGCCTGCTGATGGTCCTGGACCGGCAGGTCGACGTGGCCGTCGCGGTCGAGTACCGGGGCGCGCCCGGCGAGGACGACGCCCGGCTCACCCGCATGCCGCTGTACGCGGAACCCTTCGACGCCGTCCTGCCCCCGGGGCACCCGCTGGCGGCGGGCGACCGGGTCGCGCTCGCCGACCTCGCCAAGGACGCCTGGATCGGGCAGTCCGCCGGCAACCCCTGCCACGACGTGACCGTCCTGGCCTGCGAGTACGCGGGCTTCGCACCCCGCCTCGAGCACGCGTCCGACGACTTCCGGGCCGTGGTCGCCCTCGCCTCCGCGGGGGCGGGCGTGGCACTCGTACCGCGTTCGGCGCTGAGCGGCATGGCACTCGACGCGGCGGTGATCCGGCCGGTCGACGGCGTCGCCCCCACCCGCCGCGTCTTCGCGGCCGTACGGCGAGGGGCCGAGGACCACCCCCTGATCAGCCCGGTGCTCGACGCCCTGCGCGCGGCCGCGGAACCGGCCGCCTGACCGACGCCACCCGGGCGGAGGGCATTCCGGGCGCCGCATGGGCGCTCTTCGAGAAGAGGGCCCACATGGCCTCCGCCGAGGAGCCGGACCACTAACGCCAGGTGGTGGAGGACTTCCTCTCCCGGGTGGAGGGGCAGCGGGTGGAGGCGTCGGAGAGGTGACGGCCCTTCGGGCGGGTCAGTCCGCCGACCTGGTCCAGCCCACGGCCTCGATACGGGAGCCGTTCGCAGCCCGCGCCTCGTCGAACACCCGGTGCCCGGAGGGGCCCAGGACCCGTAGACCGTCCACGTACACTCCGCGCCCGACGTAGAGCCGGTCCGTCGTGTACCGCCAGCGCAGGCGCACGGAGGCGGAACCCCAGGCCGTCAGGTCGGCGACGGCCTCGTGCCAGACGCGCCCGGACCAGCCGCTCACCGAGCCCGCCGGACGCTTCTGCGGCTCCTGCCCCTTCCGTACGGTGGTGAACGGCACCGGGCTCCAGGTCGCGCCTTCGTCCGTCGACGCCTCCAGGAAGGCGGCGTCCGGGCCCGGTTCGGTGTCCCACCACAGGGCGCACTCCAGACGGCCCGTGCCGCTGAGCGGCGGCAGCGTCAGCGTGGCGGTCGTCGCGCTCGCCATGCCCGAGAACCATGGGGGTCGCCCCTGCTCGGGCGAAGCCGAGAGCTTGGGGGAGGTCCGCCCGCGCGCCGGCCGGACCGGGACCGCGCGGGCGAGGTTGTTCGCCGCGGCGACGCGGGGTGCGGAGCCGGAGCGCCAGGTCCGGACGGGGTGGACGGAGTTGCCGAGGACGACGAGGAACGCGTCCGTCGTCGGGTCCAGGACCAGACTCGTACCGGTGAAGCCGGTGTGGCCCGCCGTGCGCGGGGTGGCCATCGCGCCCATGTACCAGTGCTGGTAGAGCTCGAAGCCGAGGCCGTGTTCGTCGCCGGGAAAGGCCGTGTTGAAGTCGGTGAACATCAGCTCCACGGACTCGGGGGAGAGGATGCGGGCGTGGCCGTACGCCCCACCGTTGAGGAGGGTACGGGCGAGCACGGCGAGGTCCCAGGCGCAGGAGAATACCCCGGCGTGGCCGGCGATCCCGCCGAGACTGTAGGCGTTCTCGTCGTGCACCTGCCCCCACACCATGCCCCGGTCGAGGCCGGACCAGGGGAGCCGGGAGTCCTCCGTCGCCGCGATCTTCGGCTTCCAGGAGAGCGGGGGATTGAAACGCGTGCGGTGCATCCCGAGTGGAGCGGTGATCTCGGTTCGGAGCAGTACATCCAGAGTGTGACCGGTGATCTCCTCCAGGATCAGTTGAAGGGAGATCAGATTCAGATCGGAGTAGAGGTACTTGGTGCCGGGCGGACTCGCCGGGGGCTCGTTCCACAGCAGCCGCAACTTCCCCTCCCGTGTCGGCTCCTTGTACAGCGGGATCCAGGCCCGGAACCCCGAGGTGTGCGTGAGCAGCTGACGTACCGTGACGTCCTGCTTCCCGCCGCCCCCGAACTCCGGCAGATAAGCCGTGACCTTCGCCTCCAGTTCCAGCGCTCCGCGCTCGATCTGCTGCACGGCCAGGATCGATGTGAACAGCTTCGAGACGGACGCCAGGTCGAAGACGGTGTCCTCCGCCGTCGCGATCTGCTGCTCCGCAGGCAGCTCGATCCCGCTGTCCGTCGTCTCGTCGTATCCCGCGTACCGCACCGCCGTCCCGATCGGCCGATGCAGCGCGACCGTTCCTCCCCGCCCGGCCAGCAGTACCGCACCCGCGTACCACGGGTGCTTCGGGGAGGGCCCCAGGAACGTCTCGGCGTCGGCGACCAGCCGGTCGAGGTGCGCGGGCAGCAGCCCGGCCCGCTCGGCGGACCCATGCCGCAGGGTCGTCCGCCCGCCCCGGGGCGCGGAGGCCGCGGCGGCCCCCGGAATCGAGCCGACCATCACCGCACCTCCCAGGGCGAGAAGCCCGCCGCCGAAAGCCCGGCGGCTGAGTCCCCGGCCCGCCGCATTCCGAGCCGGAACTCCTGCCGATTCCTCCGTCATCCCTACCCTCTCCCACGCCTCTGAAAGAATCCTTCGGCCACACGCGCAACGCCTGAAACTTTCTTACCGGGGTGCGGGCGAGTCAAGGAAGCGGGCGACAGGGCAAAGAATCTGACACTGCATCAGAAAATCTCTTCCCTCGGCCGTTCCGCTGCGGCATCCTGCCGCCCATGAAGACGGAGCTGAGCCAAAAACTGGGGATCGAGCACGCCATCTTCGGCTTCACGCCCTTCCCCGCGGTGGCCGCCGCCATCACCAGAGCCGGCGGATTCGGCGTCCTCGGCGCGGTGCGCTACACCGCCCCCGACGACCTCGCGCGCGACCTCGACTGGATGCAGGAGCACACCGACGGCCTGCCCTACGGTCTCGACGTCGTCATGCCCGCGAAGAAGGTCGAGGGGGTGAGCGAGGCCGAGGTCGAGGCGATGATCCCCGAAGGGCACCGGGACTTCGTCCGTACCACCCTCGCCAAGCACGGCGTCCCCGAACTCGCCGCAGGAGAGGCCTCCGGCTGGCGCATCACCGGCTGGATGGAACAGGTCGCCCGCAACCAGCTCGACGTCGCCTTCGACTACCCCATCAAGCTCCTCGCCAACGCCCTCGGCTCCCCGCCCGCCGACGTCGTCCAGCGGGCCCACGACCACGACGTCCTCGTCGCCGCCCTCGCCGGCAGCGCCCGGCACGCCCGCCACCACGCCGAGGCCGGCATCGACATCGTCGTCGCGCAGGGCTACGAGGCCGGCGGCCACACCGGCGAGATCGCCTCCATGGTCCTGACGCCCGAGGTCGTCGACGCCGTCTCACCGTTGCCCGTCCTCGCCGCAGGCGGCATCGGCAGCGGCGAACAGATCGCCGCCGGGCTCGCGCTCGGCGCCCAGGGCGTCTGGCTCGGCTCCCTCTGGCTCACCACCACCGAGGCCGACATGCACTCCCGTGCCCTGACCGCGAAACTCCTCGCCGCCGGCTCCGGCGACACGGTCCGCTCCCGCGCGCTGACCGGCAAGCCCGCACGCCAGCTGCGCACCGAGTGGACCGACGCCTGGGACGACCCGGACGGCCCCGGCACCCTTCCGATGCCCCTGCAGGGGCTGCTGGTCGCCGAGGCCGTCTCCCGTATCCAGAAGTACGAGGTCGAGCCGCTGCTCGGCACACCCGTCGGGCAGATCGTCGGCCGGATGAACTCCGAGCGCAGCGTGCAACAGGTCTTCGACGAGCTCACCAGCGGGTTCGAGAAGGCCATCGACCGCATCAACCGCATCGCAGGACGGAGCGAGTGATGAGCCAACAGCCGCCATGGGGGTCCCCCCGGACGAAGTCTGGGGGAGGATTCTGGTCCCAGGCCGCCGCCGACCCCGCCCGTACCGTCCTCATCGCGCCCGACGGCGAGGAGTGGACGGCCGGACGGCTCCATGCCGACGTGAACCGGCTGGTCCACGGGCTGCGCGCGGCCGGTCTGGAGCGGGGCGACGTCTTCGCCGTCGTCCTGCCCAACGGGGTCGAGTTCCTCACCGCCTATCTCGCCTCCGCCCAGGCCGGGTTCTATCTCGTCCCCGTCAACCACCATCTCGTCGGACCCGAGATCGCGTGGATCGTCGCCGACTCCGGAGCCAAGGTCCTCATCGCCCACGAGCGGTTCGCGCCCGCGGCGACGGCCGCCGCCGACGAGGCGGGCCTGCCCACGACCCACCGTTACGCCGTGGGCGCGGTGGAGGGCTTCCGCCCGTACGCCGAACTCCTCGACGGACGACCGGAGTCGGTCCCCGCGGACCGCACCCTCGGCTGGGTCATGAACTACACGTCCGGCACCACGGGCCGACCGCGCGGCATCCGCCGCCCGCTGCCGGGCAAGCTCCCCGAGGAGACGTACCTCGGTGGCTTCCTCGGCATCTTCGGGATCCGGCCCTTCGACGGCAACGTTCACCTCGTCTGCTCGCCGCTCTACCACACGGCCGTGCTGCAGTTCGCGGGCGCCGCTCTGCACATCGGCCATCCGCTCGTCCTCATGGACAAGTGGACCCCCGAGGAGATGCTGCGCCTCATCGACGCCCACGACTGTACCCACACCCACATGGTCCCGACTCAGTTCCACCGGCTGCTCGCGCTGCCCGAGGAGGTACGGAGCCGGTACGACGTCTCGTCCATGCGCCACGCCATCCACGGCGCCGCTCCCTGCCCCGACCACGTCAAGCGGGCGATGATCGACTGGTGGGGGAGCTGCGTGGAGGAGTACTACGCGGCGAGCGAGGGCGGCGGCGCCTTCGCCACCGCCGAGGACTGGCTGAAGAAGCCGGGAACGGTCGGCAAGGCGTGGCCCATCAGCGAGCTCGCCGTCTTCGACGACGACGGCAACCGGCTCCCGCCCGGCGAACTCGGCACCGTCTACATGAAGATGACCACCGGCGGCTTCTCGTACCACAAGGACGAGGCGAAGACCGCGAAGAACCGCATCGGCGACTTCTTCACCGTCGGCGACCTGGGCGTCCTCGACGAGGACGGCTACCTCTTCCTCCGCGACCGCAAGATCGACATGATCATCTCGGGCGGCGTCAACATCTACCCCGCCGAGATCGAGTCGGCGCTCCTCACCCACCCCGCGGTCGCCGACGCAGCCGCCTTCGGCATCCCGCACGCCGACTGGGGTGAGCAGGTCAAGGCCGTCGTCGAAGCGGCCGAGGGCCACGAGCCGGGCGAAGCGCTCGCCGCCGACATCCTGGCGCACTGCGAGGAGCGACTCGCCGGCTACAAGCGCCCCAAGTCGGTCGACTTCATCACCACCATGCCCCGCGACCCCAACGGCAAGCTCTACAAGCGCCGACTGCGCGAACCGTACTGGGAGGGCCACGAGCGCCCGCTCTGACCGGCCTCCGGATCGTCGATCTGTACGCCGGCGGCAACGCCATCGACACCGCGGTCAACTACCGGGGCGGCGAGAGCGAGACGATACTCGACGAGGTGCTCGCCGGGCGCCGCGGCCGTTTCGTCCTGACGACCAAGTACACCGTCACCGGCGACGCCACCGACCCCAACGCCGGCGGCAACCACGGCAAGTACACCCGGCTGGACGGGCCGGCCGCGGCCGCGCGGCTCTCCGCCGACTTCCTCTCCGCCCGGGACCGCGTTCGGCGACAGCTTCCCGAAGCTCGACGGGCGGCAGCTCGGCTGACCGCCCAGCCTCCCGCCCCCGCTGCCGCGCGCCGGACGGCCGCGCCGCCCAGCGGTCCCATAGGCCCGCAAGTGGGTGAATGTCTCTATATGGCAGGATGCAGGGCATGAGTTCGAGCGTGGGACTGACACGGCAGTGGACGACGTGGGGACCGGTTCTGGCGGCCGTGGCCCTCGGGCTCGCGTGGGGACGTGGTCTGCCCGGCTTCGTCGTCGGGATCGTCGCCGCCTGTCTGTTCGCCGCCGTCCTGGCCGCCGTCCATCACGCCGAGGTCGTCGCCCACCGCGTCGGCGAGCCCTTCGGCTCGCTCGTCCTCGCCGTCGCCGTCACGGTCATCGAGGTCGGACTGATCGTCACCCTGATGGCGGGCGGCGGCGAGAAGACCTCCACCTACGCCCGGGACACGGTCTTCGCCGCCGTCATGATCACCTGCAACGGCATCGTCGGACTCTCGCTCCTCGTGGGCGCCCTGCGCAATCGCGTCGCCGTCTTCAACGCCGAGGGCTCCGGCGGCGCCGTCGCCACCGTATGCACCCTCGCGACGATGACGCTGGTCCTGCCGACGTTCACGACGAGTCAGCCCGGCCCTGAGTTCTCCAGCGCCCAGCTGGCCTTCGCCGCCGTCGCCTCCCTCTGTCTGTACGGGGTGTTCGTCGCCGTCCAGACCTTCCGGCACCGCGACTACTTCCTGCCCGTCCCGCGCGAGGGCAAGGAATCCGAGGAGGACCACGCCGATCCGCCGACCGAGCGGGAGACCTGGGCGAGCCTCGGCCTCCTCGTCCTGGCGCTCGTCGCCGTCGTGGGCCTGGCCAAGATCATCTCGCCCACCATCGAGGACGGCGTCGAATCGGCCGGTCTGCCCAAGGCCGTCGTCGGCGTGATCATCGCCCTGATGGTGCTGCTCCCCGAGACGCTCGCCGCCGTGCGTGCCGCGCGCCGGGACCGGATGCAGACCAGCCTCAACCTCGCCTACGGCTCCGCGATCGCCAGCATCGGCCTGACCATCCCGGCGATCGCGCTCGCCTCGATCTGGCTCTCCGGGCCCCTGGTCCTGGGCGTCGGGGCGGTCCACATGGTCCTGCTCGTGCTCACCGCCGTCGTGAGCGCCCTGACCGTGGTGCCCGGACGGGCCACCCTGCTCCAGGGCGGCGTCCATCTCTCGATCTTCGCCGCCTTCGTCTTCCTGTCGTTCAGCCCGTGAGGTCGCGCGGTCCGGGGGCGTGGGCCCCAAGGCGCGGGGCCCGTTCCGGTACTTGACCCGCCGTCCGCCGCCGCCGAGGATCCAGCCATGGAACGACTCCTCACCCGGACAGTCGACGGCGTCCTGCGCATGAGCGCCCAGCGCACCCCCGAACGGATCGCCGTGCGGTACGGCGACCGCTCCTGGACCTACGCGGAGCTGGACGCGGCCGTGACCACCGCGGCCGCCGTGCTGCGGGAGCGGTACGGGCTGGCGGAGCGGGCCCGTGTCGCGACCTACGCCCACAACTCCGACGCCTATCTGATCGCCTTCCTGGCCTGCTCCCGTGCGGACCTGATCCACGTCCCGGTCAACCACCACCTCACCGGCGAGGACCTCGACTACATCCTGCGCCAGTCCGGCAGTTCGCTCGTCCTCGCCGACCCCGCACTCGCCGACCGTGTCCCCGCCGACCTGACCGTACGGGCGCTGCGGGACACCGAGGACTCGTTCCTCACGGCGCTCGCGGAACCGGACACGTACGACACCGACCGTGACGCCCGCGAGTACGTCCAGCTGCTCTACACCTCCGGGACGACCGCGCTGCCCAAGGGCGCCCGGATGACCCACCACGCCCTGGTCCACGAGTACGCCAGCGCCATCGAGGCCCTCGACCTGCACGAGGACGACAAGCCGGTCCACTCGCTGCCGCTCTACCACTCCGCGCAGATGCACGTCTTCCTGCTGCCGTACCTGGCCGTGGGCGCCGAGAACACCATCGTCGACGGGCCCGATCCGAAGGTGCTCTTCGACCTGATCGAGGCGGGCCGCGCCGACAGCTTCTTCGCGCCGCCGACCGTCTGGATCGGCCTCTCCAATCACCCCGAGTTCGCGAGCCGCGACCTCTCCGCCCTGCGCAAGGCGTATTACGGCGCCTCGATCATGCCGGTGCCGGTCCTGGAGCGGCTGCGCGGCCGGCTGCCGGGGCTGCGCTTCTACAACTGCTTCGGGCAGAGCGAGATCGGCCCCCTCGCCACCGTCCTCGGCCCCGACGAGCACGAGGGCCGGATGGACTCCTGCGGGAAGCCGGTCCGCTTCGTGGAGGCCAAGGTCGTCGACGAGGACGGGGAGGAGGTCCCGGACGGCACCCCCGGCGAAATCGTCTACCGCTCACCGCAGTTGTGCGACGGCTACTGGGACAAGCACGACGAGACCAAGGAGGCCTTCCGGGGAGAGTGGTTCCGCTCCGGCGATCTCGCGGTGCGCGACGCGGAGGGTTACTACACGGTCGTGGACCGGGTGAAGGACGTCATCAACTCCGGGGGAGTACTGGTCGCCTCCCGGCAGGTCGAGGACGCCCTCTACACCCATCCGGGCGTCGCCGAGGTCGCCGTCGTGGGCCTGCCCGACGAGCGCTGGATCGAGGCGGTCACCGCCGTCGTCGTCCCCAGGACCGAGGTCACCGAGGCCGAACTCCTCGCCCACGCACGCGAGAAGCTCGCCCACTTCAAGGCCCCGAAGAAGGTCCTGTTCGTGGACGAGCTGCCGCGCAACGCCAGCGGGAAGATCCTCAAGCGGGAGCTGCGCGACCGCTTCGCCGCCTCATAGCGCCGTGCCCCGCACGCACCGGGTCCCGGTACTGTCCGGAGGGAGCCGGCCGAACGGCACGGCTCCCTCCGGAGACATGCTCAGTGCTCGCCGCGCAGATCCACGATCCGCTTGATCTTGCCCACGGACCGTTCCAGCGTCTCGGGGTCGACCACCTCGACCCCGACCGAGACCCCGATCCCGTCCTTGACCGCCTGCGCGATCGCCCGGGCCGCCTCCGCGCGCCGGTCGGGGTCGGCGCCCGGACGCGCCTCGGCCCGTACCGTCAGCGCGTCGAGCCGTCCCTCCCGGGTCAGCCTCAGCTGGAAGTGCGGGGCGACCGCCGGTGTACGCAGCACGATCTCCTCGATCTGGGTGGGGAAGAGGTTCACCCCGCGCAGGATCACCATGTCGTCACTGCGGCCGGTGACCTTCTCCATCCGCCGGAACACCCGTGCCGTGCCCGGCAGTAGCCGCGTCAGATCCCGGGTGCGGTAGCGGATGACGGGCATGGCCTCCTTGGTGAGCGAGGTGAAGACCAGTTCGCCCTCTTCGCCGTCCGGCAGCACCTCACCCGTGAACGGGTCCACGATCTCCGGGTAGAAGTGGTCCTCCCAGATGTGCAGCCCGTCCTTGGTCTCCACGCACTCCTGCGCGACGCCCGGCCCCATCACCTCCGAGAGCCCGTATATGTCGACGGCGTCGAGGGCGAACCGCTCCTCGATCTCCCGCCGCATCGCCTCCGTCCACGGCTCCGCGCCGAAGACGCCGACCTTGAGCGAGGTGGTCCGCGGATCGATGCCCTGACGCTCGAACTCGTCGAGCAGCGTGAGCATGTACGAGGGCGTCACCATGATGACTTCGGGCTTGAAGTCCTGGATCAGCTGTACCTGGCGGGCCGTCATGCCGCCGGAGGCCGGGATGACCGTACAGCCGAGCCGCTCCGCGCCGTAGTGCGCGCCGAGTCCGCCGGTGAAGAGGCCGTAACCGTAGGCCACATGGACCTTGTGGCCGGGCCGGGCGCCGGCCGCGCGCAGCGAGCGGGCGACCACGTCGGCCCAGGTGTCCAGATCGCGTTCGGTGTAGCCCACGACGGTCGGCCGGCCGGTGGTGCCGCTGGAGGCGTGGATGCGCCGGACCTCGGACTGGTCGACGGCGAACATGCCGAAGGGGTAGTGGTCCCGCAGATCCGTCTTGGCGGTGAAGGGGAAGCGGGCGAGGTCGGCGAGCGAACGGCAGTCGTCGGGATGGAGCCCCGCCTTGTCGAAGGACTGCCGGTAGAAGCCGACGTTCTCGTACGCGTGGCGCAACGTGGCCCGCAGGCGGTCCAGCTGGAGCGCCTCCAGCTCCGCGCGTCCGAGCCGTTCGCCGCTGTCCAGCAGATCCGTCATGTGCCGCCCACTCCCGTCCGCACGCCCTGAACGTCCGAAATCGGACTACCGATCATTCGGTAGATCCGTTCGAGGCCAGTAAATCCGGCCGGACCCCGCTCATGGCAAGGGGGTGGCGCCGATTTTCTGATCCCGTGATCGTCCAGCTACGGTCGGTGATCATGACGCTCTGGCTGCTCAATCACCTCGGCACCCACACCCTCGCCTTCCTGATCGTCGGCGGCACCGTCGTCGCGGCGCTCGCCGGGAGTGTGCTGCTGCGCCGCAGGCATCCCCGGCTCGCCGACGGCGAGCACAACGACATGGTGGGTGTCGTCCTCGGAATGTTCGGCGCCATCTACGGGATCATCCTCGCCTTCGTGATCGTCACCCTGTGGACCCAGATGGAGAACACGCAGAACGTCGTCGCGGCCGAGGCCACCGGTGTCGCGCTCGTCGTGCGGGACGCCCGGGCGTTTCCGCCCGCCGACCAGGCCCGGGTGAACGCGGCGGCCGACGGCTATGTGCACGCCGTCGTCGAGGTGCAGTGGCCGCTCATGCGGGAGGGGGCCGCGGACTACTCCGTCACCGGCGTGAAGCTGGAGGCGCTGTACGACGCCCTGCAGGCGTACGAACCCGTCACCGAGTCGCAGAAGATCTTCTACGCACAGGCCGCCTCCAAGCTCGACGACGTGGCCGGACAGCGCCGGGCGCGGCTCACGATGGCCGGTCAGCAGCTGCCGCCGCTCCTTCAGGTCCTCGCCGTCGGCGGTGCCCTGGTCATCATCCCGCTCACCTTCCTCTACGGAATGCGCAGCCGGCGCATGCAGCTGCTCTTCGTCGGGGCGGTGGCGGCGCTCATCGGCTTCAGCCTCCTTCTGGTCGTCGTGCTCGACCGGCCCTTCGCGGGAGAGCTGAGCGTGAGCCCCGCGCCGTACCAGGAGGGCGCGCTCGCGCAGTTCTGGGAGTCCCCCCAGGGGGTGTCCGCCGTGCGATGACGCCCGGACGGCGGAGCGCGCCCGGGCGCTCGGGGGGCGCCCCTCGCGGGCGAGTGCTGCGGCACGGTCCGTCACATGCATATGACGTCGGCAGCAATGCGTTACATCTGGATGCGGAGAGTGACCAACGTAGAGATTTCCAGGAACGGAGTCAGACCATGTCGGTCGATACAGCGCAGACGGCGCCCGCCGCAACCCCCGGCCCCTCGGCCGAGGTACGCCAGATCCAGCTCAGCCTCAGCACGGCCGCGGCGCGCAACCTCGCGACCACCACCAAGTCCGAACCCCAGATGCAGGGCATCAGCTCCCGCTGGCTGCTGCGCAAGCTGCCCTGGGTCCACACGCCCGGCGGCACGTACCGCGTCAACCGACGCCTTTCCTACGTGGTCGGCGACGGCCGTGTGACCTTCATCAAGAACGGCTCCAAGGTCGAGGTCGTCCCGGCCGAGCTGGCCGAGCTTCCCCTGCTGCGAGGATTCGACGACCCGACTGCGCTCGGCGCGCTCGCCGACCGGTTCGTGCAGAAGGAGTACGAGCCCGGCCAGGTCATCGTGCACTCCGGCAAGAAGGCCGACCACGTCTATCTGATCGCGCACGGCAAGGTCGAGAAGGTCGGCGCCGGCAAGTACGGTGACGAGACCCTGCTCGGCCGGCTCGGCGACGGCGACACCTTCGGCGGCCATGTCCTCGCCGGCGACGGCAAGTGGGAGTTCACGGCGAAGGCCACGACCGCGGTGACGCTCCTGGCGCTGCCCCAGTCGGCGTACAAGGCCGTCGCGGACCAGTACGAGAACCTGGGCGCCCATGTCCGGGGCAACGGCTCCAACGGCCACCGTCGTCCCCTCAACAAGGCGGGCGAGGCGGCCATCGAACTCAGCGCCGGCCACATCGGCGAGGCGCTGCTGCCCGGCGCGTTCGCGGACTACGAACTCAAGCCGCGCGAGTACGAGTTGAGCGTCGCCCAGACCGTCCTGAAGGTGCACAGCCGGGTCGCCGACCTCTACAACCAGCCGATGAACCAGACACAGCAGCAGCTGCGCCTGACCATCCAGGAGTTGCGCGAACGTCAGGAGTACGAGCTGGTCAACAACCCGGAGTTCGGGCTCCTCAACAACGCGGACTTCGACCAGCGCATCCAGACCCACTCGGGCCCGCCCACTCCGGACGACCTCGACGACCTGCTGAGCATGCGCCGCGGCACCCAGTTCCTCTTCGCCCACCCCCGGGCCATCGCCGCCTTCGGCAAGGAGTGCAACAAGCGCGGCCTGATGCTCAACTCCGTCGACATGGACGGGCACGCCATCCCGGCCTGGCGAGGTGTCCCGATCCTGCCCTGCGGCAAGATCGGCGTCAGCGAGCACCAGACCTCCTCGATCATCGCGATGCGGACCGGGGAGAACAACGAGGGCGTCATCGGCCTGCACCAGACCGGCATCCCCGACGAGATCGAGCCCGGCCTCAACTGCCGCTTCATGGGGATCGACGAGAAGGCGATCATCTCCTACCTCGTCTCCACCTACTACTCGGCCGCCGTCCTCGTCCCGGACGCCATCGGCATCCTGGAGAACGTCGAGGTGCGTCCGCGTGCCTGAGCCCCGCTCGTTTCTTCGGTCCCTTCCGTCCCGCAGAAGAACCACGTAAGGAACTCCACGCATGACCACGTCCACGCAATCCGCCGTGCTGCGTACGCCCTATCAGGAGTCCGTGGCCCGCTACTGGAACACCAATCAGCAGGACCCGGTGAACCTGTGGCTCGGCGAGATCGACGGGCTCTACCACCACCACTACGGCATCGGCGACTACGACCCCGCAGTCCTCGCCGGCCCCGAGAACACCCGCGACGCCCGGATCATCCAGGAGCTGCACCGCCTGGAGACCGCCCAGGCGGACCTGCTCCTCGACCACCTGGGCGCGCGCACTCCCGACGACCGGCTTCTCGACGCGGGCTCGGGCCGCGGCGGCACCAGCATCATGGCCGAGCAGCGCTTCGGCTGCCGTGTCGACGGCGTCTCGATCTCCGAGTACCAGGTCGACTTCGCCAACGCGCAGGCGGAGAAGCGCGGGGTCGCCGACCGCGTGAAGTTCCACTTCCGCAACATGCTGGACACCGGCTTCACCGCCGGCTCACGCCAGGCGATCTGGACCAACGAGACCACGATGTACGTGGACCTCTTCGAGCTCTTCGACGAGTTCTCCCGTCTCCTGGAGCACGGCGGCCGTTACGTCTGCATCACCGGCTGCTCCAACGACGTGACCGGCCTGCGCTCCAAGGCCGTCAGCCGGATCGACGAGCACTACACCTGCAACATCCACCCGCGCAGCGCGTACTTCCGCGCGCTCGCCGAGAGCAACCTCGTCCCCATCGAGGTCGTCGACCTGACCGCGTCGACGATTCCGTACTGGGAGCTGCGCGCCAGGTGCTCGGTGGCCACCGGCATCGAGGACCCCTTCCTCACGGCGTACAAGGAGGGCAGCTTCCACTACCTGATGATCGTCGCCGATCGGATCTGAGTGCGACGCGTCGTCGGAGCGCGGATATCCGGTTGCCGCGCTCCGACGGCCGGTGCTGGGGTGGCCACATGGACCATGAAGAGATACGCGCACTGTTCGACCGGCAGATGAGACTGGGCGCCCGCCCCGACGGGCCCCGCTCGCGGGTGGAGCGGGACGGTGCGGTGGTACGGCTGTCCGGTCCGGCGCACGCCTGGAACGCGGTGCTGTGGTCCGGCCTCGACGAGACCGACGCCGACGAGGCCATCGCCGAACAGGTCCGCCACTTCACCGCGTTGGGGCGGCCCTTCGAATGGAAGGTGTACGGGCACGACCGCCCGGCCGACCTCCCGGGCCGGCTCCTCGCCGCCGGGTTCACCGCCGAGGATCAGGAGACGCTGATGGTCGCCGAGGCGGCCGCGCTCCCCACGACCGTGACACTGCCCGAGGGCGTCGAGCTGGTCGCGGTCACCGACGAGGCAGGGGTGAAGCTGGTGACCGAGGTCCACGACCGGGCCTTCGGGGGCGACAGCTCCCACATCGGCCGTCAGCTGCTCGACCAGCTGGCCGCGACTCCCGACACCGTCGCCGCCGTCGTCGCCATGGCCGGCGACGAGCCGGTGAGCGCCGCGCGACTCGAGCTGTACCCCGGCACGGACTTCGCCGGGCTGTGGGGCGGCGGCACGGTCGAACCCTGGCGGGGCAAGGGCCTCTACCGGGCTCTGGTCGCCTTCCGGACCCGGATCGCCTTCGAGCGCGGCCACCGCTTCGTCCAGGTCGACGCGGCCGACACCAGCCGCCCGATCCTCCAGCGCCTCGGCTTCGCCGCGCTGACGACGACCACGCCGTACGTGTACGACCCCGAAGGCGCCTAGGGCCTCTCGTTTGGATCTTGCCGGGCTCGCGTGCCCGGGTGCCGCACCTCGCCGCGTCGTCGTCGGTCGGCATGGTTCCGCCATGCCTCCCTCCTCCGCCTTGCGATCCACGGCACCAGACCCCGCTCACTGATCCGGCCTGATCCAAACGAAAGACCCTAGAGGGTGTCCGGCGGATCATGGCCGGGGCCGCGACGCCGGGCACCGCCTAGCGCGCCGCCCAGTGGGCCGGGCGCTCGAAGCCGTTCGGCAGGCGGGTCGAGGCGTCGCCGCGGGCAGCGTTCAGCTGCGGCTGGGTGAGGAACAGTGCTCCGGTGAGGTCCGCACCGGAGAGATCGGCGTCGCGCAGGTCGGCGCCGATCAGGTCGGCCAGCGACAGATCCGCGCCCGTGAGGTCGGCGGCGATCAGCAGCGACCCGCGCAGATCGGCGCCCCGCAGCTTCGCCCCGCGCAGCCGGGCCCCGATCAGATCAGCACCCCGACGGCTCTTGGTCTTGCCGCCCGCCGTGGCCCGGACCAGCGCGCTGGTCTTCAGCAGGAGTGGATTGACCTCGCCGCGGACGGCGGACACGTCCAGCTTCTCCAGCTCCTCCGCCGTGCCCTCCGTCAGGCCTTCCACCCGGGCCAGGGACCGGCGCAGCTCGCCGTGGAGCGGGCGGGCCGCGGGGAGGGAGAGGGCCTCGGTGAGATAGCGCAGCAGCTCGTGGAGCTGGCGCATCACGGGGAACACCTCGTACATCTGCCGCGAGCTCTCGGGGGCCTCGCGCCACGACACCCCGCCGAAGGTGACCTGCGAGACCTTCTGACCGGCACCGAAGCAGTCGTACACGGTGCAGCCGGAGAACCCGCTCGGGCGCAGCTCGGTGTGGATGCCGCAGCGGAAGTCCTCCCGGAGGTTCCGGCACGGCTCGCCGGACGCCTTGTTCACCGCGAAGTCCGCGGACTTCGCGAAGGGCAGGGCGACACAGCACAGCCCGAAGCAGTTGGCGCAGTCGCCTCGGAGGGTCTCGGGCATGGGCGAGCTGTTCCTTCGGGGGTGGGGGATTCCCACCGTATCGCGCTGTCGGCGAAATTGCTTGCGAAGATCATCCGGAGCCGACGACGATCGGTCGCATGCCCAAGTTCACGACGTACGACGGAACCGAACTCGCCTACGACGTACGTGGGGAGGGCGAGGCGCTCATCTGTCTGCCCGGCGGCCCCATGCGCGACGCCGCCTACCTCGGCGACCTCGGCGGCCTCGCCGCCCACTGCCGTCTGATCGTGCTCGACCTGCGCGGCACGGGCGGCAGCGCGGAGCCCGCGGATCCTGCCTCGTACCGCTGTGACCGTCAGGTGGCCGACGTGGAGGCGCTCCGGAGCCACCTCGGTCTGGAGCGGATCGACCTGCTCGGCCACTCGGCCACCGGAAACCTGGCCACGCTGTACGCCGCGGCCCACCCCGAGCGGGTGCGCTCCCTCGTCCTGGTCACCCCGGGCACGCAGGCCGTGGGCATCGAGATCACGGACGAGGAGTGGAACAAGGCCACAGAGGTGTTCGCCGACCAGCCCTGGTACGCGGAGGCGCGGGCCGCCCTCGCGACGATCGGCGCCGACACCCCCATGGCGCGGATCATGGAGCTCATCTCTCCCTTCGTCTACGGACGGTGGGACGAGGCTGCCCAGGCGCACGCGGCCGCCGTCACGGGGCAGGCCCACTGGGAGGCCGCAGGGGCGTACTACGCGGCCGGTGCGTTCGACCCCGAGAGGACCCGGGTGGCGCTGGCCACCGTCACCGCCCCCGTGCTGATCCTGGCGGGGGAGTACGACGGAGGGCCGTCCCCGGCGCGGGCGGCCGAGCTCGCCGAGCTCTTCCCGCACGCCGAGCTCGCAGTCCAGCGCGGCGCCGGGCACTTCCCGTGGGTGGACGACGCGGGCGCCTTCGTCCGTCCGCTCGCCGCGTTCCTCGACCCCGAGGTCCGTACGGTCACCGTGGACGGGGTCCGTCTCGCGTACCGGGTGTGGGGCGAGGCCGACGCTCCGCCCGTGGTCCTCGTCCACGGAAGGGGCGGGAGCAGCGCCGACTGGGCACGGATCGCGGAGGAGCTGGCCACCGACCGTCGGGTGTACGCCGTCGACCTGCGCGGGCACGGCCTGAGCGACTGGACCGGCACGTACGGATTCGATGTGTTCCGCGACGACCTGCGCGGGTTCCTGAAGGAGCTGGACCTCGTCGGCGCCGATGTGATCGGCCACTCGATGGGCGGCGCCGCGTCCTACCTCCTCGCCATGGACGAACCGTGCCTGATCGGCCGACTGGTCCTGGAGGAGGCGCCCGTCTTCTTCCCGCTGGACCCGCCGCGCGGCCATGTCGCCCGCCCCGAGGGGCCTCTCGGACTGGACTGGGACGTCGTGCTCGCGACCAATGCCCAGCTGAACGAGCCGGATCCCGCCTGGCGCGAGGGCCTCGCGGCGCTCACGTCCCCGACCCTGATCCTGGCCGGCGGCCAGGACAGCCACCTTGCGCAGGAGCGGCTGTCCTGGATGGCGGCCCAGATCCAGGACGCCCGCCTCGTCACGATCGACACAGGGCACGAGATCCACACGTCCCGCCCCGACGCGTTCCTCGACGCCCTGCGCACGTTCGGGATCTGAGAGTCGGGTTCGTCCCCCGGGCGCGGGCCGTGATGACCCGGCTGTTCCTCCTGGTCAGTGGCGCTCATTGGACTTTCTGCCGATGGTCTTCAGCGTCCATGGTCGGGAAAGTGCATTGTGCGTAGGGGTGTTGACGGATTGGGATGCCGAGGAGAAGACGGCGGGGTTGCTCCCTGTCGGGCGGGCCGGCGCCCCTGGGCCGCGGAACTCTCTGAAACCGGCACCGAAGGACGCGTATGACATCCATGCTCGACGGCTGCACGCCCTGGCCCCAGGAGTTCGTCGACCGCTACTGGGCGGCAGGGCACTGGCGTGGCAATACGCTGGACAACCTGCTGCGCGCCTGGGCGCTGCAGTACGGACCTCGGACCGCGCTCGTACACGGTGACACCCGTGTCACGTACGCGAACCTGAACCGGCGCGTGGACCGCATGGCCGCCGGATTCACGCTGCTCGGTCTCCGGCGCGGGCACCGGGTCGTCGTCCAGCTGCCGAACGTTCCCGAGTTCGTCGTCACCGTGTTCGCGCTGTTGCGGGCCGGCGCGGTCCCCGTGTTCTGCCCGCTGTCGCACCGCGCCGCCGAAATGTTCCCCCTCGTGCAGGTCACCGAGGCCGTCGGCTACGTCGGCCCTTCGACGTACCAGGGTTTCGACCACAAGGCGATGGCCGCGGACATCGCGGCCCGAAGCTCCTTCCTGCGACGGGTGTTCACGCATGAGGCGGAAGGTGCCGCGTCCCCGTACGGCGGCTATACGACCGACCCGACGGGCTGCCACTACTTCCCGCTGGCCTCCGCCGATGCCCCGCCCGGGCCGCAACTGAGGCAGAGCGCCGATCAGGTGGCTCTGCTCCTGCTCTCCGGCGGTACCGCCGAGGCGCCCCAGCTCGTTCCGCGCACCCACAACGACTACGCCTACCAGGCACGGGCCGCCGCCGAGCTGGTGTCGCTCACCGAGAACGACGTGTATCTCGCCGCTCTGCCCGTCGAGTTCAACTTCACCTTCGGCTGCCCGGGTATCGTCGGCACCCTCTCCGTCGGCGGCACGGTCGTCCTGGCCGAGGACCCGGAACCCGCCGCATGTCTTCCGGTCGTCGAACGAGAACGCGTCACGGTCACGTCGGTGACGCCAGCCGTGGCCGAGCTCTGGCTCGACGGCCTTCCCACGGTCGGGGCCGACGTGAGCAGTCTGCGTCTCGTGCAGATCGGCGGCGCGCCCCTGCACCGGGCGCTCGCCGAACGGATGGGCCCCGAACTGGGCTGCCGCATGCAGCAGGTCTTCGACAGGGCCGAGGGGCTGCTCACGCTCACCCGGCCGGCCGATCCGGACGAGACCGTGCTCACCACGCAGGGCCGTCCGCTCTCGCCCGACGACGAGATCCGCGTCGTCGACGTCGACGGCAAGGACGTCCCCGACGGGGAGTGCGGCGAACTCCTGGCCCGCGGTCCGTCCACCCTGCGCGGCTACTACCGGGCGCCCGACCGCGACCAACGATCCTTCACCCCCGACGGCTGGTTCCGCACCGGCGACCTCGCGCACCGCACCCCGGAAGGCAACCTGGTGGTGACGGGCCGTCTCACGGGCGCCCCGTGGGGGGCCGGCCACGACCATCCCTCCGGCCTCTGACGGGCGGGGTCTGCTAGGCCCCCGTGTAGAACGCGATCGTCGCCGCGGTCGTGGCGGCCACGACGTCCGCCGCCGCGCCCGAGGCGGCGTAGGCGGCGCCCCACCGCTCGCCCGACAGCGTCATGTACTCCTTCGCCTGGGGCGACTCGCTCCAGGCGAGCGCTTCCTCCCTGCTGATCTCGCCGCCCTCCACGTGCCACGCCAGGCCCAGGAGCGCCAGGTCCCAGCCCACGCCGACCGCGCCGGGGCCGAACTGCCCCGCGAACTCCTCGGGTACGACGGCCACGTGCTCCAGCTCGAACACGGTCCGCCCATCGCCCTCGGGTGTGAGCCGCACCTCGACCTCGCTGAAGCCGGGGTCGGGGCCGAAGAGCCAGGAGATGCGCAGCCGCTCCGGCGGGACGCACTCCAGGATCTCGCCGCCCGCGTTCCCCTCCAGCTGGTACGCCCCGCCGAGCTTGAGCTCGCCGCTCACCGGCAGGAACCAGCGACTGATCCGCTCGGGCGAGGTCACCGCGTCCCACACGTCGGAGGCGTCGGCGTCGTACGTACGCCGCAACAGCACCGTCGCGGCCTCGCCGGCCTCGACCCGGCGCGAGCCGACCTCCCGGTGGACCCGGTTGATCTCTTCGACGATCTCACTCATGTCCGTTCCGTTCCTCACTCAGCCCGCGCTCGCGCTTCCCGCGCGCGAGCTCCGTGCCCAGCGCGTCGAGCCGCTGCTCCCAGAAGCCCCGGAACCGCTCCAGCCACGCGTCCACCTCCCGCAGAGGGCCGGTCTCGACGGCGTACAGCCGCCGGGTGCCCTCGGCGCGCACGGAGGTGAAGCCGCTCTCCCGCAGCACGCGAAGGTGCTGGGACACGGCGGGCTGGGAGATTCCGAACTCCTCCCGGATCACGGCACTGACCTCGCCCGATGTCTGCTCGCCCGTGGCGAGCAGCTCCAATATCCGGCGTCTTACCGGATCCCCAAGAACATCGAAGGCGTGCACGGTCCCGACTATGCCACTGGGCGCTTATATAAGCAACAACTTATATAGAGGGGTGGGCGTCCTCGGCGGAGGCGACGGAGCGGGCCCAGCGGTAGTCCGCCTTGCCGCTCGGGGAGCGCTCGATGCGGTCGGTGATCACCAGTTGGCGGGGGATCTTGTAGCCGGCGAGCCGGGTCCGGCAGTGGGTCTGGACGGTCTCCAGGTCGAGCGCCGGCGCCCCGGCGCGCAGCTGGACCACGGCCGCCACATGGTTGCCCCACTTCGCGTCCGGGACCCCGGCCACCAGCGCGTCGTACACATCCGGATGGGACTTGAGCGCCTGCTCGACCTCCTCCGGATAGACCTTCTCGCCGCCCGTGTTGATGCACTGGGAGCCGCGTCCGAGGACGGTGACGATGCCGTCCTCGTCGACGGTGGCCATGTCGCCGAGGAGCACCCAGCGCTCGTCGCCCTTCTGGAAGAAGGTCTCGGCCGTCTTCGCCGGGTCGTTGTAGTAGCCGAGCGGCACATGGCCGCGCTGGGCGAGGCGCCCCACCTCGCCGACCGGCACCTCCGCGTACGTCACCGGGTCCACCACCCGCGTCCGCTCGTTGACCTCCAGACGGAAGCCCTTCTCCGGGCCCGAGTCGTCCGTCGCCTTGCCGTTGGACCCGGATTCGGAGGAACCGAAGTTGTTCAGGAGCAGCACGTTCGGGACGAGCGCCTGGAACTGCGCGCGTACCGTCTCCGACATGATCGCCCCGGAGGAGGACACGCTGAACAGGGAGGAGAGGTCCGTACCCTTGAGCGGGCCGCGGAGCGCGTCGATCAGCGGCCTCAGCATGGCGTCGCCCACGAGCGACACGCTGGAGACCTTCTCCTTCTCGATCGTGCGGAGCACGTCCTCGGGCGCGTACTTGCGGTGGATGACCACCCGCTGCCCGTAGTTGAAGGCGATGAACGAGGTCAGCGTCGAGGTCCCGTGCATCAGTGGGGGAGCGGGGAAGAAGGTGATCCCCGATCCGCCCGCCGCGACCCGCTCGGCCAGCTCGTCGGGCCGCTTGACCGGCTCGCCCGCCGGGTCGCCGCCGAAGAGGCCGGCGAAGAACAGGTCCTCCTGGCGCCACATGACACCCTTCGGCATCCCCGTCGTACCGCCCGTGTAGATGATGAAGAGGTCGTCCGCCGAGCGCGGACCGAAGCCGCGTTCCGGCGAGCCGGCCGCCTCCGCCTCGGTGAAGGCGGTGGAGTCGAGCGCCGGCGCGTCCTGGGGAGGGGTCCCCACCCGCACGAGGTGCCGCAGCTTCTCCGTCTGTGGCAGTGCGGCCGCGACCCGTCCGGTGAACTCGGCGTCGAAGACGAGGGCGGCCAGATCGGCGTCCCGGTAGAGGTAGACCAGCTCCTCCTCCACGTAGCGGTAGTTCACGTTGACCGGGACGATCCGAGCCTTCAGGCAGGCCAGGACGGTCTGCAGATACTCGATGCCGTTGTACAGGTGCAGGCCCAGATGTTCGCCCGGCCGGATGCCGGAGTCG
Organism: Streptomyces sp. NBC_01353; assembly: GCF_036237275.1. Classification (GTDB taxonomy): domain Bacteria; phylum Actinomycetota; class Actinomycetes; order Streptomycetales; family Streptomycetaceae; genus Streptomyces. Next base: position 7,904,776 of record NZ_CP108352.1, read on the forward strand.
ATCAGGTGGTGGGCGAGCCGGTTGGCGGCGGCGTCGAGCTCCGCGTACGTGAGCCGGCGCTCGGCGCCCGTACCCGGGTGGTCGACGTACACGAGCGCCTCGCGGTCCGGGACCACGTCGACGACCGACTCGAACAGGTCGGCAAGGTTGTACTCCACCGTTCCTCCTGACTCCGCTGGTCGTCCTGGCCTGCACCGGCCGAGGCGGTCATTAGAGCGCCGACGGGCGATGGTGGGAAGGGGGTGCGCAGAAGAATCTGACTGAGTGTCAGAAAACTATTGAACTGGACGCGCACCTACTGCAACCTGTTCCAGGTCTGGAGACGGGAGGACGTCCATGGGTGGGACCGAACACCTCACCGTGCAGCGCGAAGGCGCCACACTCGTGCTCACACTCAACCGGCCGGAGGCCAAGAACGCGCTCTCGCTGCCCATGCTGGTGGGGCTCTACGACGGCTGGCTGGAGGCCGATGCCGACGACACGATCCGCTCCGTCGTCCTGACCGGGGCGGGTGGCTCCTTCTGCGCCGGGATGGACCTCAAGGCCCTGGCGGGCAAGGGGATGGAGGGCGAGCAGTACCGCGACCGCATGACGGCCGACCCCGATCTGCACTGGAAGGCGATGCTGCGCCACCACCGGCCGCGCAAACCGGTCATCGCGGCTGTCGAGGGCTACTGCGTCGCCGGTGGCACCGAGATCCTCCAGGGCACCGACATCAGGATCGCGGGCTCCTCCGCCACGTTCGGGCTCTTCGAGGTGAAACGCGGACTCTTCCCGATCGGAGGGTCGACCGTCCGGCTGCCTCGCCAGATCGCCCGGACCCACGCCCTCGAAATGCTGCTGACCGGGCGCCCGTACAGCGCCGAGGAGGCTGCCCGCATCGGACTCGTCGGCCGGGTCGTCCCCGACGGCACGACGCTGGAGACGGCCCTCGCCGTCGCCGAACAGATCAACACGTGCGGGCCGCTGGCGGTCGAGGCGGTGAAGGCGTCGGTCTACGAGACCGCCGAGATGACCGAGACGGAAGGGCTGGCGGCGGAGCTGAAGCGCGGCTGGCCGATCTTCGGAACGGCGGACGCGAAGGAGGGCGCGCGCGCGTTCGCGGAGAAGCGGAAGCCGGTGTACCGCCGGGAGTGACCTTTCCCCACCTGGCCCTCCCCCGGACGACGTCCGGGGGAGGGCGGGCCGGGGAATCGCCCCGCAGCGGCCACCGCCCGTACCGCACCCGACCCCAAAGGAGACCGCCCGCCCATGACATCCGCCCCCGCGCCGGACACCCTGCGCGCACCGCTCGTCGTCGAGTTTCCCTTCACCCGGTCCCTCGGGCCCGTGCAGTCCGCGTTTCTGACCGGGCTGCGCGAGCGGACCGTGCTCGGGGTACGGACCGAGGGCGGGCGCGTGCTCGTGCCGCCCGTCGAGTACGACCCCGAGACCGCCGCCGAACTCCGCGAACTCGTCGAGATCGGCGCCACCGGCACCGTCACCACCTGGGCCTGGAACCCCGAACCCCGCCCCGGGCAGCCGCTCTCGACCCCGTTCGCCTGGGTCCTCGTCCGGCTCGACGGCGCCGACACCGCACTGCTGCACGCCCTCGACGCCCCCGGACCCGACGCCGTCCGCACCGGGATGCGGGTCCGGATCCGCTGGGCCGCCGAACGGGCCGGCGCCATCACCGACATCGCCTGCTTCGAACCGTCCGAGAGCGGCGAGGCCGTCACCGACGTGCGCGAGCACGACGGCGCCTTCGACGACCCGGTGACCGGCATCGTCGCGGCCGCCCGGCTCGACTACACGTACAGCCCCGGCCGCGCTCAGACCCGCTATCTCCGGGCGCTCGCCGACAACAGGACCGTCGGGGAGCGCTGCCCGTCCTGCACGAAGGTCTACGTGCCGCCGCGCGGCGCCTGCCCCACCTGCGGCGTCGCCACGACCGAGCAGGTCGAGGTCGGCCCACGCGGCACCGTGACCACCTACTGCATCGTCAACATCAAGGCCCGCGGCCTCGACATCGAAGTCCCGTACGTCTACGCCCACATCGCCCTCGACGGCGCCGGGCTCGCGCTCCACGGCCGGATCGGCGGCATCCCGTACGACCAGGTCCGCATGGGGCTGCGCGTCGAACCCGTATGGAGCGAGGACGGCCGCTACCCCGACCACTACCGGCCCTGCGGCGAGCCCGACGCCGACTACGACACGTACAAGGAGCTGCTGTGACGCCGGACCGAGAGGTGGCGATCGTCGCCTTCGCCCAGACCGACCATCTCCGGACCACGGACGAGTTCTCCGAGGTCGAAATGGTCATGCCCGTCCTCCACGAGGTGCTGCGGCAGACCGGTCTGAAGACCTCCGACATCGGCTTCACCTGCTCAGGCTCCTCCGACTACCTGGCCGGGCGGGCGTTCTCCTTCACCATGGCCCTCGACGGCGTCGGCGCCTGGCCCCCGATCTCCGAGTCCCACGTCGAGATGGACGGCGCCTGGGCCCTCTACGAGGCCTGGGTGAAGCTGCTGACCGGCGAGGCCGACACCGCGCTCGTCTACGCCTACGGAAAGTCCTCGCCCGGCTCCGTGCGCGACGTCCTCACCCGGCAGCTGGACCCCTACTACCTCGCTCCGCTCTGGCCCGACTCCGTCGCCCTCGCCGCACTCCAGGCGCAGGCGCTCATCGACGCGGGCCACACCGACGAGCCGGCCCTGGCCACCATTGCCACCCGCAGCCGCGAGGACGCGAGCGCCAATCCGCACGCCCAGCTTCCAGGCGCCCGCCCCCAGGGCGAGTACATCGTCGGTCCCCTGCGCACCGGCGACTGCCCGCCCGTCGGGGACGGCGCCGCCGCCGTGATCCTCGCCGTCGGGGACAAGGCCCGGGAGCTGTGCGACCGGCCCGCCTGGATCCGCGGCATGGACCACCGGATCGAGCCCCACGCCCTCGGTGTGCGCGACCTCACCGACTCGCCCTCCACCCGGCTCGCCGCCGAACGCGCCGGCGCCTTCGAGCGGCCGGTCGACACGGCCGAACTGCACGCGCCCTTCAGCTCCCAGGAGGTCGTGCTCCGCCGAGCCCTCGACCTCGACGACAGGGTGAGGGTCAACCCGTCCGGCGGAGCGCTCGCCGCCAACCCGATGATGGCCGCCGGCCTCGTCCGGCTCGGCGAGGCCGCCGCCCGCATCCACCGGGGCGCCTCCGACCGCGCCCTCGCCCACGCCACCTCCGGCCCCTGCCTGCAGCAGAACCTGGTCGCCGTCCTGGAAGGGGAGAACCGTGCCTAAGGAGCCAGTCGCCGTCGTCGGGATCGGCCAGACCAAGCACGTCGCCGCCCGGCATGACGTCTCCATCGCCGGACTCGTCCGCGAGGCCGCCCTGCGCGCGCTGGAGGACGCCGAGCTGACGTGGGCGGACATCGACGCCGTCGTCATCGGCAAGGCACCCGACTTCTTCGAGGGCGTGATGATGCCGGAGCTGTACCTCGCCGACGCCCTCGGCGCGGTCGGCAAACCGATGCTCCGCGTCCACACCGCCGGTTCCGTCGGCGGCTCGACGGCGCTGGTCGCCGCGAACCTGGTGGCCGCCCGCGTCCATCGCACCGTCCTCACCCTCGCCTTCGAGAAGCAGTCCGAATCGAACGCCATGTGGGGCCTGTCCCTGCCCGTCCCGTTCCAGCAGCCGCTCCTCGCCGGGGCCGGCGGCTTCTTCGCCCCGCACGTCCGCGCCTACATGCGCCGCACCGGAGCCCCCGACACCGTCGGCTCCCTGGTCGCGTACAAGGACCGGCGCAACGCGCTGAAGAACCCGTACGCCCACCTCCACGAGCACGACATCACCCTGGAGAAGGTCCAGGCGTCGCCGATGCTCTGGGACCCGATCCGCTACTCGGAGACCTGCCCGTCCTCCGACGGCGCCTGTGCGATGGTCCTCACCGACCGTGCGGGCGCGGAGCGTTCGCCCCGGCCGCCCGCGTGGGTGCACGGCGGCGCGATGCGCAGCGAGCCCACGCTCTTCGCGGGCAAGGACTTCGTCTCGCCGCAGGCCGGCAAGGACTGCGCCGCCGACGTCTACCGGCAGGCCGGCGTCACCGACCCGCGCCGCGAGATCGACGCCGTCGAGATGTACGTGCCGTTCTCCTGGTACGAGCCGATGTGGCTGGAGAACCTGGGCTTCGCCGAGGAGGGCGAGGGCTGGAAACTCACCGAGGCCGGGGTCACCGAACTCGACGGCGACCTGCCGGTGAATCCCTCCGGCGGTGTGCTCTCCACCAACCCCATCGGCGCCTCCGGAATGATCCGCTTCGCAGAGGCCGCGCTCCAGGTACGCGGGCAGGCCGGCGAACACCAGGTGGACGGGGCGCGAAGGGCGCTCGGACACGCGTACGGAGGGGGCGCACAGTTCTTCTCCATGTGGCTCGTGGGGGACCGGCCACCGGCGGGCTGAGGTCTGTCGGCACCGGGTGTCGCTCGCTACCCTGAGCCCTCGGACGACGATGTTGCGGGATGCGGGAGGAGCACGGACGTGGCGGAGAGCACCACCACCCAGCACGCCTTCGCGGGCTGGGACAAGCCGGAACTCGACCTCAGCGAGGCCGACTGGCGGTCGAGCAGCCAGGGAGCGGGAGACGTCCAGATCGCCTTCGTGGAGGGCTTCATCGCGATGCGCAACGGCGGACGGCCCGGAGCGCCGTCACTGATCTTCACCCCGGCCGAGTGGCGGGCGTTCGTGGTCAACGCCCGCGAAGGTGAGTTCGATCTGACCTGACGCGCTGTCATCGCTGCCCGTGGTCACGCCCGTCCTAGGGTGGTGATCATGAGTGCAGAGCGTGATCTGACCCGGCTCGTCGCCGGGATGCGGCCGGAGCTGAACCCCGGCCGCTATGTCTTCGTCACCGTGGACGGCCCCGCTCCGGCGGGCGTCGTCCCGGTCGCCACCATCGCCGAGCGCGAGGGACTCACCCTGGTCGTACGCCAGGAGGAGGCGGACGCGGCATCCCTGGCGTACGACTATGTGGCCGGCTGGATCACGCTGCGGGTCCACTCCGCGCTCGACGCCGTCGGACTCACCGCCGCGGTCGCCCGCGAACTCGCCGACGCCGGGCTGAGCTGCAACGTCGTGGCCGGCTTCCACCACGACCACCTCTTCGTCGAACAGGCCCGCGCGGACGAGGCGTTGGCCGTTCTGCACCGCCTCGCGGAGCGGGCCGCCCGGTCTTCCGTCTAAGGGGCACAGGCGGCCCCGACCGGCGTACGCTGGGATCTTCGCGGGGCCTCGGCCCGGCCGCACTCATCCGCGCGCCGGGTGTGCGCCCTCGGCGTGGGGGTGGAACGTGACAGTGCGGAGCGACAGGACGGGCCCCCGGGGCTTCGGCCTCATCGAGCGCGAGGACGAACTCGCTGCGGCGGAAGAGGCGTTGAACCTGCTGACGGGTCTCGGCGACGACGACGCGTGGCCGGCTCGGCCCGACCCGGCCGAGCGGGTCCCGCTCCCGCGCGAGGACACGGAGCAGGCGGCACCGGAGGGGCACCGGCTGCGCCTGCTGAGGGGCGCGGCCCAGCCCGTCGGCGCGCCACCCGAGGATCACGACCCCGTCGCACGGCGGGTGGCGCCGGTGGGTCTGGAGGCCGGGCCGCAGCGTGCGGGCCAGGACGCCTCAGGACGGCCGGTGGCGCCGCCGGGCCCGGTCACAGGGGCGTCGTACCCGCGGGGGATCCGTACCCCTCGCGGCGGCGTGCTCACCTACGCCGCGCCCGCCGGGCTCGGGAAGACCACACTGCTCGCCGAGATCCGGCGGCGCGCCGCAGGCAAGGGCTGTGCCGTGCTCTCCGCCCGGGGCGGGGACCAGGAGCAGCAGGTGGCGTTCCATGTCGCCCGGCAACTGCTGCAGCCGCAGCTCGCCACCGCCTCCGACACCGAACTCCGTACGCAGCTCGGCAGTTGGTACGACATCGTCGGCCCCGCCCTCGGACTGTGCACCGCCGGCGAGGGCGCGCCCCCCGACCCGCAGGGACTGCGCGACGGACTCGACTGGGTCCTGACCCACCTCGCCGTCCGACGCGCCCCGCTCGTCGTCGTCCTCGACGACGCCCACTGGGCCGACCCCGAGTCCCTCGGCTGGCTCTCCGCCTTCGCGCCCCGAGCCGAAGAGCTGCCGATGCTCCTCGTCGTCGCCTACCGCCCGGACGAACTCCCCGCCACAGGAGAGGAGTTCACCGGCCGCCGGTCGGGGCAGCGGCCCCTCGGACTCGAACCGCTGACCTCCTCCGCCATCGCCCGCCTGGTGCGCGACCGGGTCGGCGCCCACGCCGACGACACCTTCTGCCAGGAGTGCTGGGCGGTCACCTCCGGCAACCCCTTCGAAGCCGTCGAACTCGCAGCCAAGGTCCGCGACCGCGGACTCGAGCCCACCGCGGAGGGCGCCCACGAGCTCCGCGATCTCGCCGCCGCCGCCAAGGGGAGCGGACTCGCCGCGCGCCTCGAACGCCTCGGCACCGCCACCGTCCGCCTCGCCTGGGCCTGTGCCGTCCTCGGCACCGAGATCTCCCCGCAGCTCGCCGGCGCGGTCGCAGGACTGGGCGGCGAGGCCGTCGCCGACTGCGCCGAGCGCCTGCGCGACGCCCGCATCCTCGCCGGCACCGAGACCCTCGAGTTCGTGCACCCGCTGATCGCCACAGCCGTCTACAAGGCGATCCCCGCCGCCACCCGCGTCGCGCTGCACGGCCAGGCCGCCTGGTGCGTCATCGACGCGGGGTTCGGCGCCGGCGCCGCCGCGCGGCACCTCCTGGAAACCCACCCCGAGGGCGACCCCTGGGTCGTCGAACAGCTTCGGGCCGCCGCCCACGAGAACCTGCGTGCCGGCGCCCCCGATGCGGCCCGCCGCTTCCTCGCCCGCGCTCTGCGCGAACCGCCCGCCGACGACGACCGCGCCGCCGTCCTCTTCGAGCTCGGCAGCGCCTCCCTGCTCACCGAGCCCGCCACCACTGTCAACCATCTGCGCGCCGCCCTGGCGGAGCCGATCTCCGACCCGGCCCTGCGCCACGGCATCGTCTACCGGCTCTCCCAGGTCCTCGCCCACAGCGACCGGCTCGTGGAGGCCTCCGAGCTCCTCGGCCGCGAGTCCCGACTCACCACCGACGCCCGCAGCCGGCTCCGCATGCAGGCCGAGAAGTTCATGTGGGACGCCTTCCGTGCCGACGAACCCGACTCGCCCGCCCGCTCCCGCCGGCTGTCCCGGCTCGCCGACCGGCTCACCGGCCGCGACCTCACCGAGCGGTACGTCATCGGCCTGCGCGCCTGGGACGCCACCCTGCGCGCCGAAACGTCCGCCGTCGCCGTCGGCCATGCCGAGCGCGCGCTGGAGGGCGGCCTGAGCTGGGCCGACGAGAGCCGTGGCTTCGAGGTGCCGGTCCTGGTGGCCCTCACCTTCCTCTACGCCGACCGGCCCGGCCGCGCCGAGGAGCTCTTCGCGGCCGGCACCGCCGAGTTCGAGCGCCAGGGCTGGCGCGGCGCGCACCTCTCCTTCGCGTACACGCTCCTCGGCTACATCCGCTACCGGCGCGGCCGGCTCGTCGAGGCCGAGGACTTCGTCCGCGCGGGACTGCGGCTCGCCGAACGCGTCGGCCCCCGCACCCCCGCCCAGTGGTACGCCGTCGGCGTCATGATCGAGGTGCTGCTCGCCCGCGGGCGGGTCGACGAGGCCGACCGGATCGCCCGGACCCACGACTTCGGCGAACCGTTCCCCGCCGCCGTCACCTTCCCCGATTCCCAGACCGTGTACGCCGAACTGCTTCTCGCCCGGGGACACGTCGAGGAGGCTGCGGCCGAGCTGGCCGCCGTCGGCCGCCGCCTCGACCCGCGGGGGATGCGCAACCCCGCCTGGTGCCCCTGGCAGCTCCACCTCGCCCTCGCCGAGGCGCGCGATACCCCCGAGCGGGCCCGCGAGACCGCCCTGGAGGCGGTCGCCCGCGCCCGCCAGTACGGTGCGCCGTCCGCGATCGGCCAGGCGCTGCGCGTGACCGCGGAGGTCGTCGGCGGCGACGAGCGGGTGAAGCTTCTGGAGGAGTCCGTCGACTGGCTGGAGCGGTCGCCCGCCGCGTACGAGCTGGCGCGTTCCCTTGTCGCCCTCGGCGCGGCCCTGCGCCGCACCGGCCGGACGGACGAGGCCGCCGACTACCTCTACCGAGGTCTGGAGGCGGCCCAGACCTGCGGCGCGGACGGCCTGGGGGAGGAGGCCCGCACCGAGCTCACCGCCGCCGGCCTCCGGCCCCGGACCCTCCACTCGGCCGGCACGGACACGCTCACGGCGCGTGAGCGCGCCGCCGCCGAGCTCACGGTCCGTGGCGAGGACGCGGAGGCCGCCCTGCACGCCGACGCGGCCGCCGTGACGCAGCTCCTGTCCGCCGTCTACCGCAAACTCGGCACCGACCGCGCGGGCCTGGCCCAGGCCCTCCGGAAGACCGGCCGTGAGCCCCAGGAGACCGTCCGGCCAGGCTGAGCCCGAGGGAGGGCGACCGCCGGTCCCGCCCGACGCGGGTGTCCGGGCCGGCCGTCGCACCGCGCGCCGGGCGGTCCGGTCGTCGACCTGCCGTCGGGGTCGGTTCGAGGTGTGGGCCCGTCCCGTCCTCGCAACCCGCGAGCGGACGTGCGGTCCGTTCGTCGACCTGCCGTCGGGAGCCGCTCGGGGTGTGGGTCCTGGCCCGTCCTCGCATCCGCGCGCCGGGCGCGCAGCGGGACGTGGGGACCTCGTCGGATCTTCGGCGGACCCGTCCGGCGGGTGGATCCGGGGGCGTCGCCGGCTCCGCGCGCCGAGCCCGCGCGCGGACGTCCCGACCCGCCGTCGGACCCCTCCGGTGCGTCTGTCCGGGCACAGCCTCGCGCACGCGCGGCAGGCCCGCGGAGGACCGGCCGTGAGACCCGCCCCGGGGCGTCGCAACGCGGTCCCGGACACGTACCATGGCCCTATGTCCTTCCTCCGCCGCCGCAGCGCCGCCACACCCGCGGGTCCGGACTTCGATGTCCTGGCCATGGACCCGGGGGACTGGCCCGGCAACCTCGGCGCCGGTCTGCTGCCCGCCCCCGACGGCAGCTGCCAGGGTGTCTTCCTGCGCTACGACCTGTTCGGCGGCCGCGGCCCCGCGATGATCATCGGCAATCTGCCGGAGGGCTCCCCGGCCCGCGAGCTCGCCGACGGCCAGATCCCCTTCGAGGTCGCGCAGCTCCTCGCGGCCCTGGAGAACGACGAGCCGGTGGAGGTCCTCGACACCGAGGACATGCCCGTGATGCAGGGCGACAACCTGCTGATCGTGCGCCGCATCAAGCTCTCCGAAAGCCGGATCTCCTGCGTGCAGTTCGACCGCAGCGACAACGTCCTGGTGACGATCGCCAGTTGGGACCGGCCCATCACCGACGACCTGTACGCGCTCCTCAAGCCGCTGCCCGCCGAGCTCTTCCAGCAGGGCTGACGGGGAGGCGGGGGCCGATGAGCGCACGCGTCGACAGCTGGATCTGGGCGGTCCGACTCACCAAGACCCGCTCCCAGGCCGCCGCGGCCTGCCGAGCCGGACACGTCAAGGTGAACGGCGAGCGCGCCAAGCCCGCCCAGCCGGTGAAGCCCGGCGACGAGGTCCGGCTCTTCCACGGCGGCCGGGAACGGATCGTCGAGGTCAAGCAGCTCCTGACCAAGCGGGTCGGCCCGCCGGTCGCCGCCGAGGCATACGTCGACAACAGCCCGCCGCCGCCTCCGCGCGAGCACGTGGCCCTCGCCGGCGTCCGCGAGCGCGGCGCCGGCCGCCCCACCAAGCGCGAGCGCCGCGAACTGGACGAGCTGCGCGGCCGCTCCTCCTGAGAGCGGCCCCGCCCGCCGTCACGGCGTCACGGACCGAACAGCACGCCCACCCGCGCCGCCGACGTCCCGAGCCCCGTCGGACCCATCCGTGCCAGCGCCGTACCGCTGCCGCAGTGCACATCGCCGGCCCCGTAACGGCGCACGCTCCGATGCCAGTTGAGGATGCCGGCCAGCCAGTCCTCCAACTCCCGTACATATGCCTCGAAGGCGGCGCGCCCTTCGGCGTCCAGCGCGAAGTCCTCGTACAGCATGGGTAGTTCGTGCTGCTTCACATGCTCGAACTGGCGCAGACGGCCACGCATCAGGTCGTCGACCATCGACACGGCCGTCGGATAGTCGCAGTCGAAGAACGTCTGCAGCACCAGGACGCCGTTGTGGACCTCGCCCTCGACCTCGATCTCCTTCTGGTACGAGAAGAGGTCGTTGACGAGGGTCGCGTAGTCCGCGGCCGAGCTCTCCAGGGTACGGACCGTGCCCGTGCGGTAGATCTCGGGAGGCAGCGCCTCGGAGTGGCGCAGTCGGCAGAGCAGCATCGTCAGCTCGGAACCGAAGGTCGTGCGCCGCATCTCGATGTAGTCCACCGGGTCGGGCACCCGGTGCTGGGCCTGGTTGTGCAGCTCCCACATCCAGCTGTCCAGCATCACATGGAGCGCGGTCCGCAGCTGCTCCCTGGCCTCCGTCGCCATCGGGGCCGTGGTGCGGGCCCACAGATCGGCGAGCGAGCGCTCGATCGGACTGACCGCGGACGCCTCCCCGGCGGCCGGATCGCCCACCGAGATCAGGGACTTGAGGCGCTCCGTGCACTCCTTCGCGCCGAGAAGGTTACGGGGCCGGCCGAAGACGAACGGGTAGTAGTCGTCCCCGTACGTGCCCCAGGTCAGCCACTCGGCGTTCAGCTGAAGCTCCTCCGGGGTGGCGTCCGGGTCGAGGCCCGCAGAGCAGAGCGCGAGGTCGAAGCCCTCCAGCATCGGCCGGTCCCAGATGTCGTCCAGCAGCCCCATCCGCTCCGCCCAGTCCACGGAGAGCCGCAGCACCTCCTGATGGTGCGGGCTCAGCGACAGCGCGTAGGGCAGGTCGAACTCGGGAAGCAGCGACGGCCCCACCCTCTGGTGCGGCACATGCGTGAGCGTGCGCAGCCGCGAGGCGGCCGGCCGGCCGAAGAGTGTGCGGATGTCGAGCGCGGACGTGCCGAGCACCCCGTCCAGTCGCGAAGGCCCGGTGTCCAGGCCCTCGTTCATGTAGCGGCTGGACCGCAGATGCCACTCGTGCCCGCCGGACTGCCAGTCCTGCAGCCCTTTCGCGTACGCGGCGACGGCCGCGCACTCCTCGGGGGTCAGTCCCTTCTCCAGGCAGAGCCCCGGGACTTCGGTGAGGGCCGTGTTCTCGAACTGCTGCAGCCGTGAGGTCAGCAGGTCGTTGACGGCCTCCGCCGCCTCCTGGGTCGTGCATCCGAGGAACTTCTCCAGGACCAGCACGCCATTGCTGTTCTCGCCCTCGTCCTCGACCTCCCGCTGGTACGAGAACAGGTCGTTGCGCAGATGCACCGCGTCGGAGAACGCGTCCCGCAGCACGCGCAGCGGACGGGAGTGCGCCACCTGCTCGGGGACCTCGGCGCCCGCCGCATACTCGACGAGCCCCGCCGACCAGGGCGCACCGCCCACCTTGCGACGCATCTCGATGTACTCGACGGGGTTGGCGATTCGCCCCTCGTTGATGTTGTCGAGCTCCCACAGCGACTCGTACAGCAGCGCCTCGGTGGCCTCCGAGAACCTCGCGCGCCAGGCCGGGGACATGGCGGGGACCGTCCGCGTCCACAGATCCGCGAGCCCGGCCTCCACCGGGTTGGCAGGCTCGGGCATCGCCGTCGACGGGTCCATCGGCATGAAGAGCGGCAGCCGGTCCAGATACGCCTTGCCGCCCGGCCGGTCCTGGGTGCGCTTGAAGACCTCCAGGAAATGGTCGTCGAAGAAGAACACCCAGGTGTACCAATCGGTCACCAGCGACAGCACCTCGGCATCACAGTCCGGGTGGGTGTACGAGCACAGCAGCGCGTAGTCGTGGGACTCGAGGTCGTGCTCCTCCCAGATGCCGGAGCCCTCCAGCATCCCCATCGCCCGCGCCCACTCCCGGGTGTGCGTGCGGGCGGACTCCACATGGGGGTTGAGCCGCGCCGGATACGGGACATAGAAATCCGGCAGAACGAAGGGCTGAGCCATGCGTGCGGGGCCTTTCGGTGAGCGTGGGCGATGTCCGGCCGAGCCTTACCCCGTCCACGTACGGCCCACGCGGCACCCGAGTTAGTCATACGAACGCGAGCGGTGCCGGCGCGCCCCCGGCGCGCCGGCACCGCTCACGCCCCGTCGGGCGCTCCGCTCAGGCGCGGGAAACCCGCACGTCGGAGGCCTTCACAAAGGCCACCCGATGCCCGAACTGGATCTCGTAGTACTCCTCCTGCCCCCGGACGACCTTGTGCCCGGTGGTGTCGAACACCGGCGCGAAGTAGTACTCGCCCGGGGTGCGATCGCCAACGACGTACGACTGGCCCGCGAGCAGCTTGTACGGCAGTGGCGACACCGCCTGGACCGGCACACCGGCCGGATACGCCGAGGCCTCCGGATAGGCGCGCCCGTACACCGGGACCTCCGTCGCGCCCTCCTTCGGGGTCAGCACAAGACCCCGCGAGTTCACCGCCGTCGGCCGCTTCTTCGGGTTGTGGAACCACGCCTTCTGCCCCAGGTACCAGATCGCCGTCCAGTCGCCGTTGCGCTCCGCCACCGCGTACTGCTGGCCTGTCGAAGCCCGCGCCCCGGTGTCGTTGACCCCGGTCGTCGAGTCCTCGCCGCCCGGCCGCAGACCGATGTCCTTCACCAGCGGGGCGTCGGCGCTCGGCGCCGAGTGCAGCCGGACCGCGCCGCTGCCGTGCGGCACGCACGCCTCTCCCGCCTTCACACACCCGGTGTACACCGGCTGGTGGGCGGTGTACTCGGGCCGGATCGTCACCACGCCCGCGTTCGGGCCGGCGGTCGGCGTGAACGGCCGACCGAGCAGCCGGAAGTAGTGGGCCCAGTCCCAGTACGGGCCCGGGTCGGTGTGCATCCCGCGGATCGTCGAGGTGACCGTGCCGGGCACGTTGTCGTGGCCGAGGATGTGCTGCCGGTCGAGCGGGATGTCGTACCGCTGCGCCAGGTACCGCACCAGGCGCGCCGAGGTCCGGTACATCGCCTCCGTGTACCAGGAGTCCGGGGCCGTCAGAAAGCCCTCGTGTTCCAGGCCCACCGACTTGGCGTTCACGAACCAGTTGCCCGCGTGCCAGCCGACGTCCTTCAGCGGCAGATGCTGGGCGATGTGCCCGTCGGAGGAGCGCAGCGAGTACTGCCACGACACATACGTGGGGTCCTGCACCAGCTTGAGGGTGACGTCCCAGGTCGCCTCGGTGTCGTGGACGACGATGTACTCGATCGACTGGGAGGCGGGCCGGTTCGCCTTGTCGTGGTTGCCGTAGTCGCCGTCCCCGAACTCCTCGTACGGCGCCGGGATCCACTCGCACGCCACCGTGCGCGGGCACTCCGTCGGTCCGGTGCTCGGCTTCCGCAGCCCCAGCGACTCCACCTGACCGGTCGCGGGAGCGACATCCGGGTCGGCCGCGAGCCTCACGACCTGCCCGCTGTCGGTCGTACGGGTCTCCCCGCCTCGGATCACGTCGTACACGTCGTCGGCGTACGTCGTCGCGGTCGCGGTGTCGTCGGCGCCGGAGTAGCGCGCCACCGCCCCGTACCAGTCGGCCGGGTCGGAGCTCAGCGGCCGGCCCGACGCACGCTGGGCTGCGGCGAGCAGCGCGGCACCGCCCTCGATGTTCGCCGCGGTACTGGTCCGCAGCTCCTCCGCCGGGATCCCGGACAGCTCCGCGGCCCGATCCAGCGTCTTGAGGCGGCCCGGCAGCTCGGCCGCTGTCGGCAGCGCGGCCCTCTCCTGAGCCCCGTGGCGCGGCGCGCGAGAGTTGTCGCCCCGCGCGTCCTCCTCGCCGTGCGAGTGGTGCGGGGCCTCGGCGAGCGCTGTCACGGCATCCGTGAGATGCATCGGGCCGTAGCCACCGGTCACACTCGGCGCCCCGCCGTGCGCGTCCCACCGCGACTGGAGGTACGACACGGCGAGCAGCACGCTCTGCGGAACACCCTGGCGCTCGGCGGCGGCGGCGAACTGCCGCTGGAGCGAGCCGGACTCGAGCGAACCGGCGGTGGCCGACGGTGCGGCCGAGAGAAGCGGGAACAGCAGAACGGCGGACGCGACGGCGCCCGCCGTTCGGGCGACCCGTCTGTGCGACGCGGAACGGTGCAAGGCAGCCTCCGGATACGTGGGGTGATGAGGGGGCGTGCGGGGCCGAACCCGTACAGGGGTATCGGCTCCCGGACGATCCGTCAATCACCCTCCGCCACACGGGATTTCCCATGTCAGGCGGCCTATCGCGGAGTTTCGCCGCGGAGGTGCGCGGGCCTGCGGCGCGTCAGTGGAGTGGACCAATGAGGCGCGCAGGAGCGAGGGAGAACGAACACCGCGCGCCCGGTGTGTCGGCACCGGGTGCGCGGTGTATCACCCCCGCGAGAACGGCCGTCGCGGCTTCACCGCGTACCGACCGCGGCGCGCACGGCCCGCCGTGCCATGGCGCAGTCGTCGTGCAGCCGCCGCAACAGCAGCCGCTGTTCCTCACCGGGCGAGACCGCGCCGGAGGGAACCGGGACCGAACCGGCGGGCGGTGCCTCCTTGATGGTGCGCTGCACCGCCGTCTCGTACGTACGGATCTCCCGTGTCAGCACGATCATCAGGTTCACCAGGAAGGCGTCCCGGGACGCCGCCCCCGCCTGCTGGGCGAGCTGACTGATCTGCCGCCGCGCCAGCGGCGCGTCACCGAGCACCGCCCACATCGTCGCCAGGTCGTACCCGGGCAGGTACCAGCCCGCGTGCTCCCAGTCCACCAGGACCGGGCCCGTGGGGGAGAGCAGAATGTTGGAGAGCAGGGCGTCGCCGTGACAGAACTGGCCCATGCCCTGACGTCCGCCGGCCTGCGCCAGACCGTGCAGCAGCTTCTGCAGGTCGTCCCGGTCCCGGTCGGTGAACAGGCCCAGCTCGTGGTAGCGCGGGATCCGCGAACCGTAGTCGAGCGGCGCGTCGAAGGTCCCGGCCGGCGGCCGCCAGGCGTTGAGCCTGGCGATCGCCCCGAGCGCCGCGCGCAGATCCGCGCGGGGCGGGGCCTCCACGGGGTGGCGCGTCAGTGCCGCCGCCCGTCCGGGCATCCGCTCGATCACCAGCGTGCAGTTGTCGGGGTCCGCGGCGATCAACCGCGGGGCACGCACCGGCGGGCGGTGTCGGACGAACGAGCGGTAAGCAGCTATTTCGTGCTGGAACCGCTCGACCCACGCGGGGGAGTGGTCCAGTAAACACTTCGCGACCGCGGTGGTTCGTCCGGTCGTCCCGACGATCAGTACGGAACGGCCGCTGCGCCGCAGCACCTGCACCGGGTTGAACTCCGGGCAGATCCGGTGGACGGAGGCGATCGCCATCCGCACCTGGGCCCCCTGGGGGCCCGACAGGTCGATTCTTCCGCTGGGAGCCTGAGTGGCACTGCCCGGCCAGCGCCTCGCGCGGCCCGCCGGGGGGACGGGGGCGAGATACGGTCCGCTGCCGGCCGGCACGGAACGGTGCTGCGGCCGGGGCGGGGCGGACACGGAGGACGATGCTGTGTACATGGGGAGACAGATCCCTTCGTGTGCCGACGAGTTGCATGCGTCGCCCCGCCCGGCCTCCGGTCCACACCCTGGGGAATGAGGGCCGGTTACCGGGGCGGGGTGGCGCGTTCCTACCTGACACCCGGGCGCGGGTGGCGGAACATCGGGCGCACCCTGGCGAAGCCTGGCGAATAGTCGCCAGCCCTATGACAGGGGGTTACTGTCAACTCAGCCGAGAACCTGGGGGCTTAGACGTGACCGGACAGACCAACACCCGCCTGGCAGACCTCTTCGGCCTCGCCGGCTGGTCCAAGGGAGAGCTCGCGAGGCTCGTCAACCGGCAGGCGGCGGCCATGGGCCACCCGCAACTGTCGACCGACACCTCACGGGTGAGGCGATGGATCGACATGGGGGAGACCCCGCGCGACCCCGTACCCCGGGTGCTGGCAGCTCTGTTCACCGAGCGACTCGGCCGTGTCGTGACCATCGAGGACCTCGGGTTCGTACGACACGGGCGTGCCGGGAAACGGCAGAACGTCAGGAACACCGACAACCCTGACGGGCTGCCCTGGGCGCCCGAGCGTACGGCAGCGGTCCTCACCGAATTCACGGGAATGGACCTCATGCTCAACCGACGCGGCCTGATGGGCGCGGGCGCCGTGCTCGCCGCCGGCTCCGCACTCACCAGCGCCATGCACGACTGGCTCCACACCGACCCCGCACGCGCCGCCGCGCAAGCCCCCCGCGCCACCGATCCCCTCCACGCCGACCCCGCTGGGTTCGACCGCTACGAGGCCGCCCCCATCGGGTCGGAGGAGATCGAGGCACTGGAGCGCTCGGTGGAGGTGTTCCGCGCATGGGACGCCTCCCGTGGCGGCGGACTCCAACGCAAAGCGGTCGTGGGCCAGTTGAACGAAGTGGGCGGAATGCTCGCCTACCACCACCCCGACCATCTCCAGCGACGTCTGTGGGGCGTGGCCGCCAACTTGGCTGTCCTCGCCGGATGGATGTCCCACGACGTGGGCCTCGAACCCACCGCCCAGAAGTACTTCGTCATCGCAGCCCACGCGGCCCGCGAGGGCGGCGACCGGCCACGCGCAGGGGAGGCTCTGTCCCGCGCCGCGCGCCAGATGGTCCATCTCGGCCGGCCGGACGACGCCCTCGACCTCATGAAGCTCGCCAAGTCCGGCTCGGGTGAGGAGGTTCTGCCGCGCACCCAGGCGATGCTGCACACCATCGAGGCCTGGGCCCAGGCGTCCATGGGCAAGGGCCAGGCCATGCGCCGCACCCTGGGCGAGGCCGAGGACCTCTTCGTCTCCGACCGCTCGGACGTGCCACCGCCGAGCTGGATGCAGAACTTCGACGACGCCGACATGCACGGGATGCAGGCCCTCGCCTTCCGCACGCTCGCAGAGCACGACCCCTCGGCCGCCGTCCCGGCGCAGCGCCACGCCAAGCTGGCGCTCGAACTGCGCCGCAACGGACACAACCGCTCCAAGCTCTTCGACTACATCTCCCTCGCCTCGGCCTGCTTCATCGCCGACGACCCGGAGCAGGCCGACCGGTACGCCAGGCTCGCCCTGGTCTCCATGGGCGAGACCTCCTCGCACCGCACCTGGGACCGGCTGCGCGAGATGTACCGGCTGACCGGGCAGTACGCGGGCTACGCCAAGATCGAGGACCTGCGCGAGGAGATCGAGCTCGCGCTGCCCAAGCCCGCCGCGAAGCGGCCGAGGTCCGGCTCGATCTGAGGCGGTCCGGCGCGGCCGGCCCTCGGCAGCACCCGCCACCCCACCCCGTACGTACGAGAAAGGGCACACCGGCTCTGCCGGTATGCCCTCCTGAGCGGCGCAGTCGCTTCCACCTGCCGTCGCTCGCTCCCTGTGACCGAGCTCCGTCCTGCTGAACTTCCGCCTACCGACCGACCCGGACCACCATCACGCAGGCGTCGTCCTCACGCGGTGCCTGGCCGAACTCCTCGACCACGGACCGCACACATTCCTGCGCGTCCCGTGCCCCGGCCAGGCGTGGCGCCAGCGCGAGCAGGCGCTGCGTGCCCGTGTCGTCCATGCCGCCGCGCCGGGTGAGCCCGTCCGTGTGCAGCATCAGCAGGTCGCCGGGGAGCAGCCGGATCTCCGACTCCTCGTACGCGGCCGCGGGCGTCGCTCCCAGGAGCACACCGTCGGGTCGCTTCAGAGCGCGCCCCGTTCCGTTGCGGAAGAGCAGCGGGGCGGGGTGACCTGCCTGCGCCCAGGAGAGCGTCTGGCTGGCCGGGTCGTAACGGCAGCACATCGCGCTGCCCAGGGCCGGCTGCACCGAGGTCTCGAGCAGCTGGTTGAGATGGCCCATCAGGGCTCCGGGGCGAATTCCGGCCACGGCCATCCCGCGCAGCGCGCCGAGGAGCATGGCCATCGAGGAGGTGGCGGAGACACCGTGTCCGGTGAGGTCGCCGACCGTCAGCAGCGCGTCCCCGTCGGGGAGCGCGAGCGCGTCGTACCAGTCGCCGCCGATCAGGCCGGTCGTCGCGGCCGGTAGATAGTGGCCCGCGACGTCGAGCGGGGCGCCCGGGCCGCCATGGGCGAAGCTCAGGGAGCCGCGCCATGGAGGCAGTACAGCCTCTTGCAGTTCGACGGCGACCCGCCGTTCGGTGCGCTCGATGTGGCGGCGGCGCTGCAGGCTGTCACGTGACTCGCGGACCGCCCGCTCGCTGCGGCGCAGTTCGCTGACGTCCCGTAGAACGGCCCACATGGAGGCGGTGCAGCCGTCGGCGTCGAGGACCGGCTCGCCCATCATGTGGAGCGTGCGGACCCGGCCGTCGGTGCGGACGATCCGGAACTCTCCGTCGATCGGCTTTCCGTCGATCAGACAGTCCGTCACCATCGCCTGGAGCACGGACTGGTCCTCGGCGAAGACCATCGAGGGGAGCTCGTCGAGCGACATCGGGCCGCTCTCCGTGGTGCGTCCGAAGATCTGGTACAGCTCCTCCGACCAACTGACCTCGTCGGTGAGGAGATTCCACTCGGCGCTGCCGACACGGCTCAGCAGGGAGCCGGTGCGCGCGGGGGCGGGGCCGCCGTAGGCGGCGCCGGGGTCCGACGCGGCCGCGACCTCGATCGTGTCGGCACCGGGTACGACGGGGAGCTCGTCCGGGAGGCCGGCCTTGAGCTGGCCCAAGTGGGCGCCCAGGTCGTCGAGTTGGTGCACGGCGAGGTCGCACAGGGCGCGCTGCCAGCGGTTCTTCGGGTCGTCCTCGTCCAGCACTGCGTCCCGGCGCACGGCGTCCACGTCACCGCGCAGACGGCGGGTCTGCGAGATCAACGCGTCCACCATGCCGGGCTCCGGCGGCTGAGCGGGACGGTCCGCGAACAGATGGGACGGCATGTCGTACTCCGATACAGGCGCGGCGCGGGCGATCTGTGGAACAAGGCCCGGATACGACTGTTGCACAGGCAAGGACAGCCCGTAAGGGATTTGGCAACACTCGATACGGTGGTGCTTCTGACATATGCCAAAGGCCCGCCGATTATCGGCCATCGGGGTGATAACGAGAAGGGGCGGTGGGAAGGTTACGGTGCTGGTGTGGTGAACGACGAGGTGGACACGGTGGGTACGGCGGTGCTGCTGGCGGCGGCGCCGGCGGGGCGGGGACGAGCGGTGGACGCGGCGTCGGTGCTGCCCGCGTTGGCGGCGGTGCCGCCGAGCGCGCTGACCGGCACGCCGGTGGCGACGGTCGTCGAACTGGCCGACCCCCTGGACCCGCAGACCGTACTGACGCGCCTGCGGGCGGCTGCGGCCACGGCGGGGCCGCTGGCGGTCTACCTCGCGGGCCAGCTCCAACTGGACCGGCGCCAGCACCTGCCGCACCTGGCGCTCGCGCGCAGCACGCCGACGACGCTGCGGTACACGGGGCTGCCATGGCACTGGCTGGCGGCGGAACTCGCCACGCGGCGGCCGGGGACGACGACGGTGGTGGCGGACCTGGTCGCGGACCCGGAGCTGTGGCAACGCCTGCGCAGCACCCCCGGCCTCCTCTCCCTGGGCCCGGGCCCGCTCCTGTACGGCAGGATCGCCCCGGCCCCGCGCCGGGGCGACCCGGCGACCCCGGAGTACCTTCGCCACTTCGCTACGGTCTGGCGCACGGGCGCCCGCCCACCCCTGCCCCACCTCCACGCGGAGGCGGCGACCCAGCAGGGCGGGCTGGAGTCCCTGCTTCTGAGCCCGACGGCGGGCGCCGACGCGCCCGGCGGGCTGCCCCTGCCGGGGCACGGCCTGGCGCCGGCGTTCGCCGGCGTACCGCAGGCGCCGAGGCCGGGTGGCGGCGCGGCGGCGGGCGCGCAGGGACCAGGTTCACAGGGTGGGCCGGTCGCGGCGTCGGCTCCGCACGGGGCGTCCGCGCCCGTCGGGGTGGCGGCTTCGGACGGGGCGCCTACGCCCGTCGCGGTGCCCGGCCCCGGGCCGGTCCCGGTGGCCGCTCCGCGCGAGGCTTCCGCCCCGATCGCGGTGCCCGTTTCGCAGAGTGGCCTCGGGCCGGTTCCGGGGTCTGCTCCGCACGGAGCACCCGTGAGTGTCCCGGGGAACGCCCCTCATCGGGTATCGGGGTCGGTCGCGGCGCCCGCTCCCCTCGTGGGCCCGGCGCCCGTCCCGGTGCCCGGCCATCGCGGAGCGCCGGTCCCGGTGCCTGCTCCCCACACGGCACCCGTGCCCGTACCGGTGTCCGCTCCTTACGGGGCACCCGTGCCCGTCCCGGCCGGCACGATGGCGGCCGCTTCGCCCGTCGGGGCTCCCGCCCACTCCGGGAATCCCCCTGCCCCGCCGACGCCCGGGCCCGTTCCCGTCGGCGTGCCCGATCCGCACCCTGCCATCCTCGCCGCCGCGCAGGCCGGGCGGCATGGGGAGGCCGTGGCCGTGGCCGTTGCGTGGGAGCAGGAGGCGTTGCGGCGGTACGGGCCTCGGTCGCAGCAGGCCGTGCACTGGATGGAGGTGCGGGCCGATCTCGCGCGGCTCGCCGGGGAGCCCGCACGCAGCTGCGAGTTGTGGATCGCGGCTGCCCAGGCCCGGCTCGGGCTGAGCCAGGAGCCCGGGGAGCCCGATGTCGAGGGCGCCGTCGACCGGGCGCACCACCAGTGGGAGCAGATCGAGGACCCCGGACGGGCCCGCGAGCTGGGTCCCGCGCTCGTCGCACTGCGGGAGCGCGTCCCTGGCCGCAAGGCCGGCGCCCTGGCCGCTGTACAGCGCCGGATGCGCCCCTGACGCGCCGGTACAGCGCGACGAGCTGAGATGATCGTACGTATGAACACGTCCTCAGCCCCGCCCGCCGACGTCGGCCTCGCCACCGAGCGACTGCTGCTGCGCCCTGTGCGGGCGAGTGACGTGCCGGCCGTCACGCGGCTGTGGACCGACCCCGATGTCCGGTTCCACCTGGGCGGTCCGGTCATCGACCAGGTCGTACGGATCCGGCAGCAACGGATCGCCGGAGCGCCCGGCGTCCACGCGGTCGTCCGGGCCTCCGACGGGACGCTGCTCGGCCTCGTCACCGTGGAGCCGGCGTCGCGGGACGGGGAGACCGAGGTCTCGTACCAGTTCCTGCCCGAGCACTGGGGGCAGGGCTATGCGCGCGAGGCCGTCGCCGCGGCCGTCGACCGTGCACTGGAGAGCACCCGGAGCGTGGTCGCGGTGACCCAGGAGGCGAACGACCGGTCGCGGCGGCTCCTGGAGGCCATCGGGATGGTCCACGCGGCCTCCTTCGTGGAGTTCGAGGCCCCCCAGGTGCTCTACCGCCGGACGGCGTGACCGGTCAGGTGACCTTCTCGCCGGCCGCCAGCTTCGCCATCATCCGCTCGAGCCGCTCGCCCCGGTTCTTCGGCGTGCGCGCCTGCCACAGCCGCAGGATCACCATGTACTGATCGGTCTTCCCGAGCTGCTCGTAGAAGGTCCGCGCCTGCTCGTCGGCCGCCAGCGCCGCCGCCAGATCGTCGGGCACGGTCGCCTCCGCCTGGGAGGGGTACGCGGACTCCCACCGGCCGTCCGCCTGCGCCGCCCGCACCTCCGCGAGCCCCGGCTCGCGCATCCGTCCCGCGGCCACCAGCGCGTCGACCTTGCGGACGTTCACCAGCGACCAGAGGCTGCGCGCCCGGCGCGGGGTGTACTTCTGGAAGTAGTACGCCCCGTCCCCGCCCTTGCGCTGCCCGTCGATCCAGCCGAAGCAGAGCATGCAGTCGAGCACCTCCGGAATCGTCAGCGACTCGCCCCCCTTGCCCTTCTTGGCGATTCTCAGCCAGATCCCGGGGGTGTCGGCGTGGTGCTGTTCCAGCCAGGACTCCAGCTCCTCGGTCTTCGTGACGGTCATGAGCTCGAGCCCCTCGTACTGCTCCATGGGACCAGTCCCCCTCTGTTCGTCTGTCGTCGCGGAATCCGCTCGTGACCAAGATATTCGGGCCGCGATCGACGTGGTCGGATACCGGCCGAACGCCGGTACCCGACCGGGAGGGACGGCGCACCGCCCGGAGGCGAAACCCCGTCAGAACCGGGCGTGCGTGGTGATGTCCGACTCGAACTGGGTGATCATCTCCGGCGTCACCGTCGGACGGCACTGGCCGATCGCCTTCAGATAGTCCGCCGTACTCGCTCCCGGCAGCCGTTCCTCGGCGCCCGTCCGTCCACCGACGGAGACCAGATCGCGCTCGAAGGAGTTCTGGGCGGCGATCCGGGCTGCGTGCTCGATGTCGGCGGGCGTGAACAGGTCGCTCGCCGCCACCAGTTCGTCGATGTCCACGTCCGGCCGGCCGTCGGTGTAGCGCGCCCAGATCGCGGCCCGGGCCGCCTTGTCCGGCGTACCGATCGGGATGAGGTAGTCGAAACGGCCGGGGCGCAGGAAGGCCGGGTCGAGGGAGCGGATCGAGTTCGTCGCACAGACCAGGAGCCGCTCGTCCCGCTCCCGGAAACCCGGTATCAGTTTGAGCAGTTCGTTCGTCACCCCGTGCATCCCGCCGGGCTGCGCCGGTTCCTGACGGACCGGGGCGATCTCCTCGACCTCGTCGATGAAGACCAGGACCCGTTCCAACTCCGCGATCCGAGCGAACGCCGAGCGCAGCGCCGCCGCCAGGTTGCCCTCGTCCGCGAGCCGGGAGGGCAGGATCTCCACGAACGGCCAGCCGAGCCGGGAGGCGATTCCGCGGGCGAACGTCGTCTTTCCGGTACCCGGCGGGCCGAACAGGCCCACGGCGCGCGGCGGTCGGACACCGTGCCGCGCCGCGCGCTCCGGCTCGGCGAGCGGCAGCACGACCCGTCGTTCGATCAGATCCTTCTCGCGCTCCATGCCGGCGACCTTCGCCCACAGGTCCCCGGGCAGCAGCCGGCCGCCGAGGTCGTCGAGGAGGTTGGCTGCGGGTCCGTGCAGCGGCTCGACCTTCTCGAAGTAGGCGACGGCCGGCCGGCGGGTGTAACCCGCGTTGAGAAGGCCTTCGCCGAGCAGGTCCTCCTCGGGCAGGACGTACGCGATCCGGCCGACCCTGGCCGCGACCAGGCGTCGCTCCAGCTCGACCAGGAGCGCACTGGCAAGGCCGCGGCCTCGCCAGGCTGAGGCGATCGCGATCCGCATCACCCAGGCCCGCTCCCCGGTCACACAGGCGAGCGCCGTCCCGATGGGCACGCCCTGGTGGACGGCGACGACCGCCGGCTGGCGGGAGGTCAGGGCGCCGATGCATTCGGCCAGGGAGAAGACGGATTCCTGGCCGAGCTCGGCCGTGGTGTCGATCAGGTGGACCACTGCGGCGAGATCGCTCTCGCGGTAGTCGTGGATGAGCCAGTTCACCGGTACCGCCCCTCGTTCGTTCCATTGCGCGCCGCTGCGGCGAGGCTAGGGGCGGGCGAGGAGGCGGGTCGTGCTCCACCGTGCACAAGGTGCGAGCGGCAAATGCTACGAACCGTCACTGGGCGTACGGCGTCGGAAATGCGGGAAGCCCCCGGAAGGGAGCCTTCCGGGGGCTTCGCGCAGTACTTCTTAGTACGCGGTGACGGCCTTCGGGTTCGGGCCGTAGGCGTTCTGCTGGCCTTCACCTTCGAGAAGGGTGAAGACGAAGAGGATGATGCCGCCGACGAGCGGGACGAGGGCGATGAAGTACCACCAGCCCGAGCGGCCCGTGTCGTGCAGACGTCGCACCGTGACGGCCAGAGTCGGGAGCAGCACGCCGAGGATGTAGATGCCGGTCAGCGCGGGGTAGACCCCCAGCACCGCGTTGTCGATTATCGCGAGGATGACCACCGCGATCGTGTTGAACAGCGTGAACATCCAGTATTCCTGGCGTCGCGCGCGGCCGCTGAATACGGCGTACTTCTTGAGAACGTCGAGGTACCAGTTCACTTAGTCCCCCCAAGGACTGGGAATGCGAGCGGGAGCCTGTCCCTGTGGAGCAAGCTTACGCAGAACTTATGTGGCCGAAACGCCGTCGGTCAATTCGTTACCTGGCGTGGGGCGTTGGGGGGTGATGTGTCTGGTTTGCCCAGTGGGACGACAACGGCGCCGCATCCTGATGGAGAGGATGTGACGCCGTTTTGGGGAGAGAATCAGAACTTCATCCCGTTTTCCTCGTCTTACTCATGAGGAGCCCGCCCGCCGTGAGCGCGAAGAGGCAGACGCATGCGCCGGTGATGACGTTGCTCACGATCGCGCCGGTGTCTGCGTTCCGTGCGACCACCCAGGGGGAGATGATCAGCCACACGCCACCTACCAGGGCGACGAAGTTGAGGTCCTGCGACCGTTCCGGCGCCATCGACATACAGAGCCCGAGACCGGCGAGAGCGATGCCGACGATCAGGTTGCTGAGGGCGAGGTCCGGGTGGGCTGCCGCGAAGTGGACCGTGTAAGCGGACACGGCGGCCCAGATGCCGGCCAGGATGACCAGTTCCTCGACCGCAGTGACACCACGGGTCTGGAGCATCCGTGAGTAGCGGTCACGCATTTCCGGTGCGTCGGGGTGTCCCCTGATATCACCAGGACGGTGAGAGACGTCAGACATACGACTCGCCTCCTTCTGGCGTCTTGCACGTCTGACCGTGCTTGCGACGTGATGCCGCGGTTTCATTGTGCTCTTATCTGGCCTTTATGTGTAGATCTGTCCGATAAGGGATCCATACAGAAATTGCGTGACGGATTAGCGGAGAACTGCCAAAGAAGGCGACTGCTCAATGAACGGTCGGTGAAAGGCCAAGCGCGAGCGTGTATCGATATGCGCCGCCCCGTCGGCGGTGTCGTGGGAGCGTTGCCCGGTTGCCGGCGGTCACAGGAACGAACGGGCCGATCGGCGTGCCGACGTTCAGGCCGCGGATCTGGACGTGGGGAGGTCCGTGGACGCGGAAGGCCACCGAGGCGGGCCCGTCCCGCGGCGGTGTTGCGCCAGCGGCAACAAGACGTCCCGCGCGGGCCCTTCGGCGTAACCTGGAAGAGGACTCGGGGGCTGGCACGTCTCACCGCCTGGAGGCGGACGAACATGACCGGAATCGCGTCCCGGAGTTTCGACTCCGCAGATGAGACCCGTCCCTTCGAGGGCGGCAAGGGCAGGCTGGACCTGGTCAACACGGACCGCGGCGCGGTCGGCCGGGCCGTCTTCGAGCCGGGCTGGCAGTGGTCCAAGCACATCAAGCCCATCGCCGGTACGGACAGCTGCCAGGCGGACCACGTCGGCTATGTCGTCAGCGGCCGGATGAAGATCGTCATGGACGACGGCGAATCGCTCGAGGTGGGCCCCGGCGACTTCTTCACCGTCGCACCGGGTCACGACGCCTGGGTGGTCGGCGACGAGCCCTGCGTGGCCCTGGACTGGGTCGGCTTCGGCAACTACGCCCAACGCGCCTGAAGGAGGCCGCGGCCGCGTTCGACCGACGTCCGTGAGGAAGGCCGCGCCGGCGAACCCCGGGAAAATGCCGGGACCGCCGTCGACGCCGGCCGGCACGATGACCCGATGAACGAAGATCGCCGGACGCCACCGCCCCATACTGCCGACGAGCGCGCCACCCTCACCTCGATGCTCCAGTTCCAGCGCGACACCCTGGAGATGAAGTGCGAGGGGCTGACCGTCGAGCAGCTCAAGCGGCGCGCGATCGCGCCCTCGGGACTCTCCCTCGTGGGCCTGGTGCGACACGCGGCCGAGGTCGAACGCGGCTGGTTCCGGAATGTGGTCAACGGTGAGCAGAGCCGCAGCCCTTGGACCCCGCCCGGCTCGACGGAGTGGGCGGACTTCGAAGTCGACGACCTCGACGAGACCGGGGTCGCCGAGGCGTTCGCGGTGTGGCGGGACGAGTGCGCCCGGGCCCGTGCCGTCGTGGCCGCGGCGGACTCCCTCGACGACCGCGGACACCTTGGCGAGGAGGCGTACTCCCTGCGCTACGTCCTGGCCCACATGATCGAGGAGTACGCCCGTCACAACGGCCACGCGGACCTGCTCCGCGAACGCATCGACGGGTTCACCGGGGAGTAGCGCGGGCGCCCGACGGGCAGCGTGAATGCCCTGATCCAGAGGCGCGTTGGCCTGTTATCGTCCCCCGTATGCCCGAACTGGTCGCCCCCACCTCGCGTCTTCACTCCTCCTGGCTCGAAGCACACGCCGAATGGAGCCCCGGTGCCCACCAGGACGGCGCCGGGATGAGGCTGGCGGAGGGGGACGCCCTCGCCCATCCCGAGGTCTTCGCCGCCTGGGTGGGGAGACTGCGCGCGCAGTCCGACGCGATGCGCCCGCTCGCGGAGGGCTGGGTGCACGCCACGCACTGGTGGATCGTCGAGGACGGCGGGTACGCGGGCGCGATCGACCTGCGCCACGACCTCAACGACTTCCTCCTGCGGGCCGGCGGGCACATCGGCTACAGCATCCGGCCCTCCGCGCGCCGCCGCGGTCTCGCCACCTGGGCGCTGGGCGCTGTCCTCCCCGAGGCCCGCGCCCGCGGCCTCGACCGAGTCCTTGTGACCTGCGACGACGGCAACATCGCCTCCGCGCGCACGATCGAGCGCAACGGCGGCGTCCTGGAGGACATCCGCGAGACGGAGCTCGGCCGGAAGCGGCGCTACTGGATCGCCCTGTGAGCGCGCCGGACGAAGCCGCCTCGGCCGACGAGATCGGTGAAGCCGTCGCGGCGGAACTTCGGCTGATGGAGCCCTCCGTGCGTACGTCCCGTGCGCTCGCCCGGGAACTGCTCGACCCCGACTTCGTCGAGGTCGGTGCCTCCGGCCGCCGCTGGACGTACGACCAGATGCTCGCCGCACTGCCCGACCTGCCCGGCGGCACGGACGACGGCCCGCGCTACGAACCCTCGGCGATGAGCGGCACGCTCCTGGCCCCCGGCCTGGTCCACCTGACCTACGAAACGGTCATCGACGGCCTGCGCGCCCGCCGCAGCTCCCTCTGGCGTCGGGCCGGCGACGGCACGGGCTGGCGGATGTATTACCACCAGGCGACGCCGGTCCCGCCGAAGATGGAATAGCGCGGGTACATGGGTGTTCCAGGACGGCGCGGTGCGGCGATCATGGACCGCACGTGGACCCGCTAGCGATGAGGAAGTCCCATGCCCGTGCCTGCCGACCCCACGGTCCTCCATCCGATGCCCGAGCAGCCGCGGGTGGTGCTGCTCAAGCCGCTGGTGAAGTCTCCGCTGATCGAGGTCGGGGAGTACTCCTACTACGACGATCCGGACGACGCGACCCTCTTCGAGACGCGCAACGTGCTCTACCACTACGGGCCGGAGAAGCTGATCATCGGCAGGTTCTGCGCGCTGGGCACGGGCGTGCGGTTCATCATGAACGGCGCCAACCACCGTATGGACGGCCCGTCGACCTTTCCGTTCCCCACCATGGGCGGCTCGTGGGCCGACCACTTCGACCTGCTCACCGGCCTGCCGAACCGAGGGGACACCGTCGTCGGCAACGATGTCTGGTTCGGCCACGGTGCCACGGTGTTGCCCGGCGTCCGGATCGGACACGGCGCGATCATCGCCTCCGGCGCCGTGGTCACCGCAGACGTGCCCGACTACGGCATCGTCGGCGGCAACCCGGCCCGCCTCATCCGCACCCGCTACAACGCCCAGGACGTCGACCGGCTGCTGGCGGTGGCGTGGTGGGACTGGCCCGCGGAGCTCATCACCACGCACGTGCGGACGATCATGTCGGGGAGCATCGCCGAACTCGAGGCCGTCGTCCCCGGCGCGCCGCACATGTGACGCGTCCCTGTGCGCGCCACAGCCGTCCCAGGACCCCGGGCGTCAGCCGAACGCGTCGGTTACGCAGTCCGTGGCGCAGGCGGCGCGTTCGTACTGGAGACGGAGGGCCGCCGCCGCTTGCTCGCGGGGGACCTCGGTGCGGCCGAAGTGTTCGACCGCCAGGCGCATCACGTCCTCGACGGTGACGATGGCCGGCTCGCCGTGGCCTGCCGCGTCGCGTGCCGACGCGATCGCCATCCCCGCCGCGCGCAGCAGGACACGGGAGTCCGCGCGCTCCGCGGCGGCCCGTGCCCGGGCCGGGCGCAGCGGACGTACCGCCCGCCCCTTCCGGGCGGCACCCGTCGCCATCAGGGCCGCCCCGCCGGCCACCACCAGGACCCCGACCACCGTCGACGCGTCCACGCCGCCACCCCCTGCCGCCACGCCGTCCCCACCGGTCCTACCCGCGCTCGGGAGGGCGACACCATGGACGGATCGTCAAGAGGCCTGTTCCGTACGAGAGTCAGCGCGCCGCCCCTGGGTGACGTCTCGGCGAAGGCGATGGATGACACGTGATGGTGACACGTGTTACCTTTCTCTCGTCCTCATCGGCGCGCCCGCGTCACGTGACCCCCAGGAGCCCCCATGACGCCCGTCGCCGTGCCCCTCGTGACCACCACCCGCGGTCCCGTCCGCGGCGAGCGGCGCGCCGACGGCAGCGTCCGCTTCCTCGGCATCCCCTACGCGCAGCCGCCCGTCGGCGACCTCCGCTTCGCCGCGCCCGTGCCGCCGGAGCCCTGGACCGAGCCCCTCGACGCCACCGCGTACGGGCCGACCGCCCAGCGGCGCCCCTTCGCCGAGGTGACCACCATCCCCGAGCCCTCCGTCCCCGGCGCCGGAGTGCTCAACCTCAACGTCTTCACGCCCGAGCCCGACCCGGAGGCGGGCCTGCCCGTCCTGGTCTGGATCCACGGCGGCGGCTACGTCGCCGGATCGGCGGCCAGCCCCTGGTACGACGGCTCGGCCTTCAACCGCGACGGCGTGGTCCTGGTCTCCCTCGGCTACCGGCTCGGCATCGAGGGCTTCCTGCACCTGGACGACGCGCCCGACAACCGTGGCGTCCTGGACTGGATCGCCGCCCTGGAATGGGTCAGCGACAACATCGCCCGCTTCGGCGGCGACCCGGCCAAGGTCACCGTCGCCGGCCAGTCGGCGGGCGGGGGCGCCGTCCAGACCCTGCTCGCGGTCCCCGCCGCCCGCGACCTGTTCCGCGGCGCGCTCTCCGTCTCCGGGGCGGTCATGCGTCCGGACGGACCCGAGGTCGCCCGCGCCGCCGCCCGCCTCTTCACCGCCCGCACCGGCGTCCCCGCCACCGCCGCCGCCCTGCGCGACCTGAGCGACGACGCGCTGCTCGACCTCCAGGACCGGCTCGGCGAGCCTGGACCCGACCGCGAGGGGCTGCCTCCGATGCTGGCGCTCGCGCCCTTCGCGGACGGCAAGCTGATCCCGGAACCGGTCTTCGACGCGCTGACGGACGGCGACGCGGGCGCCGACGTCCCGCTGATGCTGGGCTTCACGGCGCACGAGTTCAACGCCATCCCCGCCCCGGGACCCGACGGCCCGCCCGTGCCCGGCCTCCTCGGCGCCGTCGGCCTGGCGCCGGACCGGGTGGAGTCCTTCATCGCCGCCTACGCGGCGGACGATCCCGACCGCCTCTTCGGGCAGGCGCTGACCGACGCCACGTTCCGCGCACCGTCCCTGGCCGTGGCCGACGCCCGCGCCGCGCGCGAACGACCCACCTGGCTCTACGAGTTCGCGTGGGAGTCGCCGGTCAACGCGATGGCGTTCCACTGCCTCGACCTGCCGTACGCCTTCGACCTCCTGGACGCCGAGGGCGTCACGGCGGCGGCGGGCGACGCGTCGCCGCGCGCCCTTGCCGACGCGATGCACCGCGCATGGGTCTCCTTCGTACGGGACCAGGACCCGGGCGAGTCCTGGCCGCGCTACACGGCCGGCGACCGCGCCACGATGGTCTGGGACACCGAGCCGCGCGTCGAGCGGGACCCGCTGCGCCGGGTCCGCGAGATCTGGCTCGCCTGACCGGGCGCCGCGCGGCGGCCTCGGGCACCACGCGGCTGAGAGCGGCGTCTCACGGCGACGGGGCCCCGCCGAGGGCCTCGACGATCGCCTGCGAGAAGCGCTCGGCGTCGGCGGGCCTGCGCGAGGTGATCAGCCGGAACCCGCCGGACGTGTCGACCACGACCTCGCGGTCCACCCACGTCCCGCCCGCGTTCACCAGATCCGTGCGGATCGAGGGGTACGAGGTCACTTCCTTGCCCGGTACGAGCCCGCACTCGACGAGCAGCCACGGACCGTGGCAGATCGCGGCCACGGTCTTCCCGGTCTTGGCGAACGCCGACAGCAGCCGTTGGGCCGCCGGGTCGACCCGTAGTCGGTCGGCGTTGACGGTGCCACCCGGCACGACCACCGCGTCGAACCCGTCCGCCGACAGCTCGCCGTACGTAGCATCGGGCCGTACGACGTCACCCGGCCGCCGGTCCGACACCAGCGTGTGGACGGGCTCGGCCTTCCGCGCCGCCACGGTGACCCGGGCGCCCGCCTCGCGCAGCGCCGCCACGGGCTTCTTCAGCTCGTCCTGCTCCGTGCCGTAGTTCGTCGTGAGGACGAGGACGCGCTTTCCGTCGAGGGACACGGCAGCCTCCTGCCTGTCGGCCGCCCATCGGCCACACTCCCGCGAGTCTCCGCGCACCGCGCCGCTAAACGGGGACGCTAGACGGGGACGCTCCGGTAGTGGGTGGTGATCCGGCCCCCCTCGTCGAGGACGTGGAAGGCCAGCGACGGCGCCATCTCGTCCCGGTAGACATGAACACCGGGGCCGTACGACTCCCAGGGAAGTTTCGACGTCGAGATCACCCCCGGCGCGACAAGCAGCGGCAGTCCCGCGAAGGTGGTCGCGGCCGCCGTGTGCGCGTGCCCGCACAGGAAGGCGACGATGCCGGGCCGCCGCGCCGCCAGCTCGGCGAGCCGGTGCTCCCCGAACTGGCGGATGCCGTCCACGAACGGGATGTGCAGCGCGGTCGGCGGGTGATGGAAGCCGACCAGGACGGGCACCTCCTCAGGCGTCTCGTCCAGTACGGACTCCAGCCAGGCGAGGGTCTCCTCCTCCAGGAACCCCTCGTCCTTCCCCGGCACCGACGAGTCGCCGAGCGCCAGCACGAACCCGGCTCCGCGCAGCACCTGGTTCACCGGGGCGCCGGTCCGTGTCACGGGCTCGCCGAGGAGCACGCGGCGGAACGCGTCCCGCACGTCGTGGTTGCCCGGACAGACGAGCAGCGGGTGCCGGGTCTGCAGCAACTCCCGTACATGGAGGTACTCCGACTCCAGACCGTGGTCGGCGATGTCACCGGTCACCACGACCGCGTCGAGGTCGATGTCGAGCGATTCCAGATAGGCCATCACGGACCTGGTGCGCTCCGCGCTGCGCGGTGAGCTGTCGATGTGGATGTCGCTGAGATGCGCGATCACGATCACTGCGGTGAACCCCTCTCCGGCGCGAGGCCGCGAGGCCTCGTACGGCCTCCGCGTCCCCGGCAACCACGGGACGGCCTCCGCGTCCCCGCCGCGAAACTACTGCGGCCCGCCCGCCCGTCGCGCGGGCCACCTCGGCACAAGTGGCCCGGGACCGCACGGAATCCGGCGCATAGCATCGGGCGACAGCCGCCGCCCGCGCCGCCCGCAGCCCCGGTCGTCGGGCCCGGGCACCACGTCAGAGAACGGACATCACCGATGCTGAAGGACTTCGCCGAGCTCTCCACGCCCCTGATCGCCGACGCCTGCGTCCGGCTCGGTGAACCGCTGCGCGCCGCTCCCGCCGGAATCGCTCCCGTCGTGCCGGGGCAGCGCCTCGCCGGGCGCGTCCTGCCCGCCCGGCACTACGGAAGCGTCGACGTCTTCCTGGAGGCCTTCGGCGCGGCCGAGCCCGGCGACGTGCTCGTCGTCGACAACGCGGGCCGCCGCGACGAGGCGTGCGTCGGGGACCTCGCCGTGCTGGAGGCCGAGACGGCCGGCGTCGCGGGTCTTGTCGTTTGGGGGCTGCACCGCGACACGCCCGATCTCGTCGAGATCGGGCTGCCCGTCTTCTCCTACGGTCGCCACGCACCCGGACCCGTCCGCGTGGACGCACGGGAGCCGGAAGCCCTGCACACCGCACGGTGCGGCGAGCACCTGGTGAGCGCCGTCGACGTCGTCTTCGGTGACGACGACGGCGTGCTGTTCGTGGCCGCCGACCGGGTCGACGCCGTCCTCGAGACCGCCCACGGCATCCACCGGACCGAGCGCGAACAGGCGCGCAGGATCAGGGCCGGTGAGACGCTGCGCGCGCAGACGCGGTTCGAGGAGTTCCTCGCGCAGCGGGAGGCGGACCCGTCGTACACCTTCCGGACGCATCTGCGCCGGATCGGCGGCGCCATCGAGGAGTAGGGGCCGTGGCGGGATCAGCCGGCCCGGAAGCCGATCGTGCCGTCCGGCAGCACCGCCTCCACCGTCGCGCCGTGCTCGACGGTCCGGCTCACCGTGCAGAACTTCTCGTGCGTCAGCCGCACCCCGCGCGCGAAGACCTCCGCCGCCTTCGGGTTGCTCTCCGGCAGCTCGAACTCGTAACTGACCCTGATCCGGCCCAGCCTGCCGTCGTCCTCCGGCCCCGACACCGACTCGACCACGATCCGCAGATCGT
This sequence comes from Streptomyces sp. NBC_01353, assembly GCF_036237275.1. GTDB lineage: Bacteria > Actinomycetota > Actinomycetes > Streptomycetales > Streptomycetaceae > Streptomyces. Next base: position 7,937,258 of record NZ_CP108352.1, read on the forward strand.
CGTGGTCCACGGCGCGGGCCGTCCGGTCCACCACCATGCCGCCGCAGCCTCCCATGGCCGCGAGCAGCAGTTCGACCGGGGTGAACGAGGGCTGTGCGTCCGCGTCGTCGGCCGCGCCGATCCGCACCTCCGCGCCCCGGTCGTTGCGGGCGATCCAGGTCCGATAGCCGGTGCGGACGGTCTCGATGCGGTAGTCGGCCATGGTGTCGTGGACTCCTCGGTGTGTGTACGGGACGGTCGACGGCCCACGCAACCCCACGGGGACCGGCCCGCCAAGCGGACGCGCCGGGATACACCGGAGGTCAGGAAGCGGTCGGCGTGCGGGCGCGGACGAGGGCGCCCCACGCGTCGGCCATCGCCTCCCAGACTGTACGGAGTTCGGGCTCCGCCGCGCGTACGGAGGCGACGGCGGCCTCCGGATCGGCACCGGCCGACCGGGCCTCCGCACCGTCGGTGAGGGCCCACCCGGCGAGCGAGTCGGCGAGCACTTCCGGGTGGAACTGCACACCCCAGGCCGCCGATCCGACCCGGAACGCCTGGATCGGGCAGTCGTCCCCGGTGAGCAACGGCACCGCCTCCGGCGGCAGTCGCACCACTTCGTCCCAGTGCCACTGCGCCGCCGGCGCGCCCTCGGGGACCGCGCCGAGAACGGGGTCCGCGTCGGCAGCGGGCAACCGGCGCAGGGGGACGACACCGATCTCCGGGCCTTGGGGGCGTGGGGCGACGGCGCCACCGAGCGTGTGGGCGAGGATCTGGCCGCCGAGACAGATGGCGAGCAGCGGGATCTCCTCGGCCACCGCCGCCCGGATCAACTCACGGACCCGCGGAAGCCACGGTACGGCCGTGACGTCCTCGCAGTCGGCGGCGCCGCCGAGGACGACAAGGCCCGCGTGCCCGCGCGGCGAGTCGGGCAGCGGGTCGCCGCGCCAGGGATGGACGACATCGAGGTGGAGTCCGGTCCGCCGGAGACGATCGCCGACGAGACCGGGCCCCGTGCCGTCCTCGTGCTGGACCACGAGCACGGACGGCGCCGCGCCGGGTATCGGGGTCACAGTCGTCGCGCCTCCGCTGTTCGATACTTGATCGCCAGGGTGCATCCCCACGGCGGCGGCCGACAACCCCCGAACTGAGTATGTGCGTACGGCCGGACTGAGTACGTCGGCCGATACCGGGGACCGGCCTCCGCTGGTCGAATAAGGTCATGACCTCGGACGACCGGCGCAACCGCCGTATGCAGCACGTCACCACCACCGGCTCGGCGCTGGCCGTGGCGCTGCTTCCGCTCGCCGTCGGCATGTTGCTGGCGCGGAGCGTGGGCGCCGATCCGATGACCCCGGTGAACGCGCTGATCGCGAGTGGCGGCCAGCGCGCCCGGCTGTCGCGCTGTCAGCTCCGCGCGGTACGACCTCTGCGGGACGGCCGTGGCGTGCGGGTGGACGGGCGTGCGCAGAGGGGCCGGGACGCGTCGGAGGGGCGAGGTGCGTCGGAGGGGCGAGGTGCGTCGGAGGGCCGCGGCGTGTCCGGGGGCCGCCGGGTCCCGGAGGGCATGAGCGCGCGGGTCGGTGGACTTGCGCAGGTGGGTCGGAAGCTCGCGCTGCCGTCACTGCCTGCCCTGCGGGGACGGTGAAGGCTGTCCCAACATACGGCCAACTCTCTGATCCTGCCCGCGTGTTGATGCTCGGCTGCGTAGCCTTGGGGCTCGGGAGTCGGCTGCGCGGGGGTGGGGCTTGTGACTGCTGGATCCGAGTCGGTACGCCGGAGGAGGTGGCCGCTGAGCAGCCGCTCCACGCTGTGGCTGCTGCTCACGGCGATGGTGCTGGCCGCGGCTCCGGCCGCCGCCGTGACGCCCGGACCCTCCGCCGCATCCCGCGCGACCGCCGGGACCGCAGCCGCGCCGCCGGCCCGTGCCCCTGCGTGCGATCCGCGGCGGGCGAGTCCGCGGCCCTCACGCGTGGACGGCCCGGCCGTGCGGCGCATCCGCGAGCGCGGCCATCTCGTCGCGGGGGTGGACCTGAACAGCTACCTCTGGGGTTCACGGGATGCGCAGACCCGCGAACCCGTCGGCTTCGACATCGACCTCGTCCGGGCGATCGCCCGTGACATCCTCGGACCGAAGGCCACGGTCCGCTTCGTCAGTATGCCGCCGAGCCAGCGGATCTCCCGGCTCCAGGCGCGCCAGGTCGACGTCGTCGTCCGCACGATGAGCATCACCTGCGAGCGGCTGACCGAAATCGCCTTCTCCAGCGTCTACTTCGAGACCGGCCATCAACTGCTCGTACCGGAAGGCTCCGAGATCACGGGCTTCGACCCGAAACTGCGCGGCCGGCGTGTCTGTCTGAGCAAGGGAAGCTCGGCCGCCGACCTGCTGCGCGGCTCCAGGACCGGCGCCGTCGCCGTGGAGACGGCGAGCCACCTGGACTGCCTGGTCGAGCTCCAGCAGGGGAACGTCGACGCCATCCTCACCCACGCGACCCTCGCCGCAGGGCTCGTCGCACAGGACCCCAACCTCCAGCTGGTCGGCCCGCGTCTGGACACCTCCCTGTACGGGGTGGCCATGAACAAGGACGACACGGACCTGGTGCGCCGGGTCAACGCGGTCCTGGAGGACTACCGCAGGGGCGGTGCCGCCAGCCCGTGGATGACCTCGTACAACCACTGGCTGGCCCCGTCCCTGGGCGCCCATCCAGAGGGCCCGCCGCCGGCCGCCTACGTCGACTGACCCGCTTCGGCGGCTCGGTAGCCGGGGCCCTGGTCCGGGGGCGTGGGGCCACGCCCCTGCGGCGTCAGCCCCGGAAAGACGCCGGGCGCTCGGGTGACGCCTCGGTGAGGGCCTTGGTGACAGCCGCGACTCCGTCCCGGAGGCCGTAGACGGGCGTGTCGGGCTGCTGACGCCAGGAGTCGTCGATGCCGCCCGCGTCGACGGTGTCGAAGCCCAGCTGGTCGATGAGGGCGCGGACCGTCTTCTTGGCGACCTCGTCATCGCCCGCGACGGGCAGCGCGATGCGCTCCGGGTCGCCGGCCGGGAGAGGCTTGTCCAGGATGTCCTGGGCGTAGGTGCCGTTGAAGGCCTTGATCACCGGGTGGCCGAGGTGCTGCTCGGTCCAGCGGCTCTCGGTGAGACCGTCCTCGATGGCCGCGATCCGGCCGTCACGCTGCTGCGGGTAGTAGTTGTTGGTGTCGATCACGGCGAAGCCCTCCGCCGCGCCGTCGAAGAGCCCTGCGGGCAGGTCCGGCACCGCCTTCAGCGGGACGGTCACCACGACGATCTCGGCGCCGCGCGCCGCCTCGCCCACGGTCACCGGCTTCGCGCCGGTCTCCTCAGCGAGCGCGGTGAGGGTCTCCGGGCCGCGGGAGTTGGCCACGGACACGTCGTGGCCGAGGGCCGTGAGGCGGCGGGTGAGGTTGCCGCCGATGTTGCCTGCGCCGATGATGCCGATCTTCATGGAGGTTCCTTCCGAGCCGGTGCGGCCATGTGCCACGTGCGCTCACAACCGTCCGCCTCGGTCGCGCTATTCCCCGCTTCCGCCCGCAGTGTCGTGAGGGCTTGGCGCGCCCTGAGTGAAACCTGTGCCTTTCCGGTGCGCGCACGGCGCCGCGTGCGCGATGATCCGTCGGACTTCGTGGTTCGTCGAGAGGGCAGCCGATGACAGCGCGCGACGATGCGCAGCAGCACCCGCGGGAGGAGTCCGCACCGAGCGGCCCGGACCGGCGACGGTTCCTCGGCTACGTGCTCGCGGCGCCGACCCTGACCGTGGCCGCACAGCTGGGCGAGGCGGTCCTCGCGCCCGCCCCGGCCGCCGCCGCGGCGCCCTCCGTGGTGCCGTCCCTGCCCGGGCCCTCCGAGATCTACGACCTCAACGACATGCTCACCCATGCCGCCCTGCCGACCGCGAACCTGATCACCGTCCGGATCGACCCGGACGGCACCGCCTCCTTCGCCCTGCCCCGGGCCGAGGTCGGTCAGGGCATCACCACCTCCTCCGCGATGCTGCTCGCCGAGGAGCTCGATCTGCCGCTGGAGAAGGTGCGGGTCACCCTCGCCGACGCCCGCCCCGAGCTGCTGTTCAACCAGCTCACCGGCGGCTCCAACACCACCATCTCCACCTTCACGCCCATCCGCGTCGCCGCGGCCGTCGCCCGGGGCCGGCTGCTGCGCGCCGCCGCCCTGGAGCTCGGGGAGCTGGTGGGCTCGCTCACCGCGAGGGCCGGGGCGATCGTCTCCTCGACGACCGGCCGAAGCCTCTCCTACGGCGAACTCGCCGTGAAGGCCGCCTCCTTCACCGACACCGCGGTCGGTGTCGCCCTCAAGAAGCCTTCCGAGTTCAAGGTCATCGGCACCGCGCAGCGGCGGATCGACGCCCTGGAGGCCGTGACGGGACGCAAGAAGTTCGCGATGGACGTCCAGGTGCCCGACGCGCTGCCCACGATGGTCTGCCGGCCGCCCACGATCAACGGCACGGTCCGCTCGGTGGAGAACCTGGACGAGGTGCGGTCCATGCCCGGCATCACCGACGTCGTACGGATCTCCACCGGCGTCGCCGTCCGCGGCCGCACCTTCGGCCAGTGCATCGACGCCGTCCGCGCCCTGAGGGTCACCTGGGGCCCCGGAACCGCCGAGGGCGCCTCGGACACGACCGTCCTGAAGAAGCTCCGGGCCGCCGAACTCCCGCTCGTCGTACCCCCGTTGCCGCTTCTGACCAAGGCCGTCGACGCCCGCTTCACCTTCCACTTCGCCAGCAACAGCGCCCTGGAGACCAACTGCGCCATCGCCGACGTGCGTTCGGACTCGGCCGAGATCTGGGCGAGCCTGAAGTCGCCGATCGTCGCCCAGGAACAGATCGCCCTGCGGCTCGGCCTCCCGATCGCCGCCGTCAAGGTCCATGTCACCGAGGGCGGCGGTTCGTTCGGCCGTAAGCTCTTCCACGACGCCGCCGGCGAGGCCGCCGAGATCTCCCGGGCCATGGGCAAGCCCGTGAAGCTGATGTGGCACAGGACCGACGACTTCCGCCAGGGCCGTACGCATCCCATGTCGACCTCCCGGGTCCGGGCCACGTACAGCCTCGGCGAGGTGCTGACGTACGAGCAGCGCCATACGTCCGTCGCCACGGACTTCGGCCACGGCCTCGGCGAGATCATCACCGCCGAGGCCGCCCAACTGCCCGTCGGCGACCTCACCTTCTCCGAGACGATCTTCCAGCTGACCCAGCAGAGCCCGTACCACTTCGGGGTCACCACGCAGCTGTTGAGCGAGACCGACAAGGGGTTCAACACGGGCTCCATGCGCAACATCTACTCGCCCAACGTCCGGTGCGCGCAGGAGCTTGTCGTGGACGAGCTGGCACGGCGGATGGGTAAGGACGCCTACGACTTCCGCCGCCGCCACCTCAAGGACGAGCGCGCGCGGGCCGTCCTGGACAAGGTCGCGGAGGTGGGGGAGTGGGGACGGTCACTGCCCGCCGGCATGGCCCAGGGGATCGCGGTCCATCCCGAGTACCACGCCTTCGTCGCCGTCCTCGCCGAGATCGACTGCCGGCCCGAGACCACCGGACGAAAGATCGAGGACGCGTACACGGGACCTCGCGTCACCAAGGTCGTCTGCGCCGTCGACGTCGGCCTCGCGGTCAACCCACGCGGTCTCCAGGCCCAGATGATGGGCGGCATCATCGACGGCATCGCCGTCACCCTCACCTCGGGACTGCACCTCCACAACGGGCACTTCCAGGAGGGGAGTTGGGACAACTACTTCTACACCCGGCAGTGGAACACCCCGCCCGAGCTGGAGATCGTCGTGATGCCGCCGACCTCGGACCGGCCGGGTGGCGCGGGCGAGTTGGCCGTCGCGGGCGCGATGGCCGCGGTCGCCTGCGCGTACGGCCGGGCCACCGGCACGATGCCCACGACCTTCCCGGTCAACCACGCCGAGCCGCTCGGATTCGAGCCGCTGCCCACCACCCCGCCGATCCCCGCCTCGCCGGTCGACGGCCTCGACCGCGCCTTCTAGGAGCAGGAGCCACCGTGCCGCAACACACCTTCATCCTCAACGGCAAGGCCGTCACGGCCGACGTCGAGGACGACGTCCGGCTTCTGTGGGTGCTCCGGGACGTCCTGGGCGTCACCGGACCCAAGTACGGCTGCGGGCTCGGCGTCTGCCAGGCGTGCACCAGCCATATCAACGGCAAGGCGTTCAACCCCTGCTCCGTCCCGGTCAGGGACATCGCCGCCACCGACGAGATCACCACCATCGAGGGCCTGCCCGCGACCGTCGGACAGGAGCTCCACCCGATGCAGGAGGCCTGGCTCGAGCTCGACGTGGCCCAGTGCGGCTACTGCCAGCCCGGGCAGATCATGACGGCGGTCGCCAAGGTCCGCAGGGCCCGTGAGGGCGGACGGGAGATCGACGAGGCCGACCTCGACGAAATCCGCAACATCTGCCGCTGCGGCACATATAACCGGATTCGTGAGGCGATCGTGGCGGGAGCCCGCCGCATGGCCTGACACACACAGGACCCAGAACGAGGGAGACCGGCCATGGCACGGAAGATCGTCCTGATGATGTCGATCTCCCTCGACGGCTACATCGAGGGCCCGGACCGGTCGATCGAATGGCACATGGTCGACGAGGAGCTGCACCGGTACTTCAACGAGAAGATCGCCGCGATGGGAGGCATCCTCAGCGGCCGTGTCACTCATGAGCTGATGGCCGAATTCTGGCCGACGGCGGACGCCGACCCGTCGAGCTCCCCGGAGATGGTGGAGTTCGCCGCTATCTGGCGCGACATTCCGAAGACGGTCTATTCCACGACGCTGGAGCGCGCCGACTGGAACACCACCGTCGCCCGTCGCGTCGACCCGGACGAGGTCCGAGCCCTCAAGGACCAGCCCGGGGAAGACCTGGCCCTCGGCGGCGCCGACCTCGCCGCCGCGTTCATGGAGCACGACCTGATCGACGCGTTCCACATCCTTGTCCACCCCGTCCTCATCGGCCAGGGCAAGCCGCTCTTCCGATCCCGCGACGCGCTGACACCGCTCGACCTCGTCGGAACCCGCACCTTCGGCAACGGAGTGGTGCTCCTGCACTACGAGCGCGCCACGCGCTGAGCGGCCATGGGCGGTTCCGCGTCGCCGCGACTTCTGCGCACCGACGTCTTGTCGTGGGCGCGACAACTCCTTACCGTCGGGTAAGTTGCCCCGACCGGCGGGGTGGTCGATGTCGCACGTCTCCCGGAAGGACCCCCCATGCCTGCTGCCCGGACGCGTGGTGCGCGCCGTCTCCTGCTCGGCTCCCTCGCCACCGCCCTCGCACTCACCGTCACAGGGGGCGGCACCGTCGCCTCCTCCGCCGAGTCCGCGCGTCCCGCCGGGCTGCGCGAGGTGATGTTCGTGGGGAACAACTGGGACGGCACCGCCGATGTCATCGAGTCCACCGGCGATTTCGCCCGCGTCGGCCGCATCAACGTCATCCCCGACCGCGAAGCCCGGATGTGGGAGATCGGGCTCAACCCGGTCAAGCTGGCCTTCTTCCTGGGCATCCGGCAAGGGCCGGGCGAGGGGCACGACCAGTTCGTCGACGACATGTACGCCACGCCGGACGGCTCGGCGATGGTGGTGTCCCGGCCGAGCTTCGCCGACGTCGTCTCGATCGACCTGCGTACGGGCCGGCTCAACTGGCGCTTCCCCGTGTCCGGTTTCCGCTCCGACCACATGGCCGTCTCGCCCGACGGCACCCGCGTCGCCGTCTCGGCCTCCACCTCCAACACGGTGCACGTCCTCGACATCACGACGGGTCGGCAGATCGGATCCTTCGCCACCGGTGACAAGCCGCACGAGAACGTCTTCTCGGCCGACGGCCGCCACCTCTGGAACATGGCCATCGGCGAGGTCACCACCGCCCTCGACGACCCCTTCTGGGACTGGACCAAGGGCGACCGCCGCATCACCGTCGTCGACGCCCGCACCTTCGAGCAGGTACGCGTCATCGACATGCGCGCCCGGCTCGACGCCTTCGGCCGCAAGGACCTCTCCGACGCCGTACGGCCCGTCGCGTTCACCCCCGACGAGTCGAAGCTCTACTTCCAGGTCTCGTTCTTCAACGGCTTCCTCGAGTACGACCTCGCCACCGACCGGATCACCCGAGTGAAGACGCTCCCCCAGAACCCGGCGACCGATCCGGACCGCACCACCTGGGTCAACGACTCCCGCCACCACGGTATGTCCATGAGCCCCGACGGCAAGCGGCTCTGCATCGCCGCCACGATGGACGACTACGCCACCGTCGTCGACCGCGAGACCCTGAAGGAGGGTCCGCTGGTGGAGGCGTCCAAGCCGTACTGGGCGACGGTCAGCGGCGACGGCCGCTCCTGCGTCATCTCGGAGAGCGGCACGGACCGTGTGACGGCGATCGACTTCGCCACCGGCCGCCGCGTCGCCTCGGTGGCCGTCGGCGACCACCCGCAGCGGGTCCGCCTCGCACACGTGCCCGCCGACTGGACCGGCCCGGCGGCGCGCTGAGGGCGCTCGCCCGGACGCCCTGAGCCGTCAGCCCGCCGCGACGGACCCGGTCGCCATCCTCTCGCGTACCGCGTCGAGATACTCGGCGACCGCGTCCCGGTTGCGGGTCAGGAAACGGATGCGCTCGGTCATCCGGTCGCGCTCGTTCTCGAGCGTAGCGAGCATCTCCGGTGTGGCGTCGGGGAAGTGGATGACGCGGGGCTTGTCGAGGCACGGCAGGATCTGCTTGATGATCCGCGTCGGCAGCCCCGCGTCCAACAGCCCGCGGATCTGCACGACCCGGTCCACGTTCGACTCGTCGTAGGCGCGGTAGCCGTTGGGCGTGCGATCGGCGACGATGAGTCCCTGCTCCTCGTAGTAGCGCAGCAGCCTGCGCGGGGTGTCGGTGCGCTCCGACAGCTCTCCGATGCGCATGTGGTCCACCTCACGGGATCTCGCTTGACCTTCACATCAATGTGAAGGTTTCAGCATACGAGGCATGAGCAACCACACGGCATCGAAGGCCGGTTCGCCGGCACGCCTCATGAACCCCGAACCCGCGGGAAGGCTGCCCATGGCCGCCCTCCTCGCCCTGGCCACCGCCGTCTTCATCACCAGCCTGACCGAGACCCTGCCCGCGGGCGTCCTTCCCGCGATGAGCGCCGACCTCGGCGTCGGCGAGGCGGCCATGGGGCAGTCCGTCACCATCTACGCGATCGGGACCGCGCTCACCGCGATCCCGCTGACCGCGGCCACCGCCGGCTGGCGGCGCAAGCGCCTGCTGCTCACGGCGGTCGCGGGCTTCGCCGTCGCCAACACGGTGACCGCCGTCTCCACCCACTACTCCCTCACCATGGCCGCCCGGTTCCTCGCGGGCGTCGCCGCCGGTCTCGCCTGGGCCCTGCTCGCCGGATACGCCCGCCGGATGGCGCCCGTCCACCTCCAGGGCAAGGCGATCGCCGTCGTCATGACGGGCATTCCGCTCGCGCTCTCCCTCGGCGTGCCCGCCGGCACCTTCCTCGGCGCCGCGCTCGGCTGGCAGGTCACCTTCCTGGCCATGACCGCGCTCGCCGTCGTCCTCCTCGCCTGGATCGTGCTCACCGTCCCCGACCACCCCGGCCGGCCCAGGGGCGGCCGCGCGCCCATCCGGCGCACCCTCGCCGTCCCCGGCGTGGCCCCCGTCCTGTTCGTCACCCTCGTCCTCGTCCTCGCCCACACGATCCTCTACACCTACGTCGCCGCCTTCCTCGACCACCTCGGCATGGGCGGCTCCACCGGACTCGTCCTCCTCGTCTTCGGCGGAGCCTCCCTGCTGAGCATCTGGTTCACCGGTCTGCACATCGACCGCCGACTACGGACCCTGACCCTCGCCGGGATCGTGCTCTTCGCCGTCGCGGCCGGGGCCCTCGCCGTGGCCGCCGACAGCACCGCCCTCGTCCACGCCGCCGCCACGTTGTGGGGCCTCGGCTGGGGCGGCGCGCCGACCCTGCTGCAGACCGCCGTGGGCGATGCCGGCGGCGAGGTGGCGGACACCGCGCAGACCATGCTCGTCAGCCTCTGGAACGCCGCCATGGCGGGAGGAGGCGTCGTCGGCGGCCTCCTCCTCGATCTGTTCGGCGCCGCCGCACTGCCCTGGAGCGTCCTGCTGCTCCTCGTCCCCGTCCTGATCGTCGTGGCAACCGCCCGCACCCACGGATTCCCGGCGCGCCGAGGCCCCACCGGCGCATGAGGGCCGCGGCTTCCAGGCCCACCCCTACCCGTAGTACTTCAGAGCTACCCGCCGACTGTCCCCTCCGGCGGGACGCCGACTACAGGGCGTGATCCATACGTTCGGTACCGGAACGAGGCACCTCGTCCGGTACGGAAGGACCACACCATGGCGTCCCGCCAGCGCAGCCGCCTGCGCCGCACGCTGCTCGCCGCACTCGTCACCGCATCGGTGGCGGTGCCGACGGCGGGCGCCGCCCGCCCGGCCGCCGTCCCGGCGCCCGCACCGGCCGAACTCGGCCCCCTCGCCCGGGTCACGGCCGCAGACCTCGACGCCCGCTACGCCGCCAACCGGGACGCCGTCCGCGCCGCCGAACGGACCGCGGCCGATTACGGCGACCGGAAGCGGGCCGCCGCCCTGCGCGCCATGGCGAGCCCGAACCGCCACTTCCTCTCCTTCGACGGCCGCGACGGCGGCCGCAGCGTCGAGGTCGTCGGCGACCTCGCGAGCGCCGAACACATCGCCGTGCTCGTCCCCGGCTCCGACACCGCGCTCGGCAGCGAGCGCTTCCGGGCCGGCGCCGTCGCACTCCAGCGGCAGCTGGGGGAGCGAGCCGCCGTCCTCGCCTGGCTCGGCTACCCCACCCCCGCCACCGCGAGCGCGGCCGCGATCACCCCCGGGCGGGCCGAGGAGGCCGCCCCCGGACTGCGGGACTTCGTCGGGGAGTTGAGGGCCGCCAAGCCCGCCGCCCGCCTCACCCTCCTCTGCCACTCCTACGGCTCCGTCGTCTGCGCCAAGGCGGCGCCCGGGCTCCCCGTCGCCGGCATCGTCCTCTACGGAAGCCCGGGCACCGGCGCCGACAGCGCCGCGGACCTGCGGACCACGGCCACCGTCTGGGCCGGGCGCGGCGAGTCCGACTGGATCGACTGGGTGCCCCACCTCCGCGTGCCCCTGCCCTTCGGAGAGCTGGGATTCGGCACGGACCCCCTCGTACCGGAGTTCGGCGCCCGGGTCTTCGACGCCGGCGCCGGCGGACACAGCGACTACCTCGTCCCCGGCTCCGTACCGCTGAGGCAGCTTGCGAGCATCGTCATGGGACGGGAGCCGGCCGATGCGTGAACTCGTCCGCCGTATCGAGGCCGCCACCCCACCGGGCCGCGACCGCGCCCTCGACGCCCTGCGTGGCCTCGCCATCCTCGGTGTGGTCCTCGGCCACTGGCTCGTGACCGCCCTCATCGCCGACAGCGGCACGGTCCGCGTCGCCAGCCCCTTGCAGGAACTGCCCGAATTCACCCCCGTCTCCTGGGTGTTCCAGACCCTGGCCGTCTTCTTCCTGGTCGGCGGGCAGGTGGCCGCCAGGAGCCACGTCGCCTCCCGCGCCCGGCAGGAGGCCTACGGTCACTGGCTCGCGGCCCGGCTGGGACGGCTCTTCCGGCCCGTCGCCGCCGTGCTCTCGGTGTGGATCGTCGCGACGCTCGCCATGCTCGCCACCGGTGTGCCGTGGCCGACCGTGTACGCCCTGGGCAGGCTCGTGCTCTCCCCGCTCTGGTTCCTGCTCGTCTTCGCCGCGCTCACGGCGGCGACCCCGCTCGTCGCCCGCGTCCATCCGCTCTGGCCCCTCGCCGTCGTCCTCCACGTCGACGTCATCCGCTTCGGCCTCGACGGACCGGCCTGGCTCGGCTGGATCAACGTGGCCGCCGGCTGGCTCGTCCCGTACTGCCTGGGCACCGCCTGGTCCCGGCACGGGCTCAAGGAGCGGACGACCGGCTGGGTCCTGCTGCTCGGCGGAGCGGCGGCGACCGCCCTTCTCGTCCTCTGCGCCGACTACCCAGGCTCGATGGTCGGCGTGCCCGGCGCGCCGATATCCAACCTCAACCCGCCCACGCTCGCCGCCGTCACCTTCGGCCTCGCCCAGTGCGGCGGCGCACTGCTCCTGCTCGGCCCGCTGCGCCGGGCCCTGCGCCGGCCCGCCGCCTGGGCCGCGGTGGCACTGCTCAACCTCAGTGCGATGACCGTCTTCCTCTGGCACCAGACCGCGATGATCGCCGTCACCGCCACCGGGCTGATGGCCGGCGAACTCCTCGGCCACGGACCGCTCCCCGGCCTGCACACCGTGCCCGACGGGTACGGCTGGGTTTTGGCCCGACTCGCCTGGCTGCCGCTCTTCGCGCTCGCGCTGCTGGTGTGCGTCGCCGCGTTCCGTACGTACGAACAGGGCGGCCGTCGCCCCGCCCGCAAGAGGCGACCCGAGGCGAGAAAGGAGATACGACGTGCCTAGGGTGGACGCAGCGGACAAGGGGGAACAGGTGGGGGACGGTTATGGGCGGTCGCTGATCGCCGCCCTGGGGCGGGTACCGCGGGCCCTGCGCGAGGACCTCTGGACGATGGCCCGCGACCCGCTGCCCCGTCAGGCGTGGTTCGGCTGGCTGCCGCACGGACACCTCGTGCTGCTCGCCGTCGTCGCGGGCCTGGGGAAGATGGCCGAGTACAGCAGCGCGATGCCGGTCCTCACAGGGCCCGTACAGCTGCTCGTCGTCGTCCAGGCCGCGGCCCTGGTCCTCGCCCTGAGCCGCCCCGTGCCGGCCTGGTGGCTCTCCACGGTCACGCTGTTCCTGACCGCGGAGATCGGGGAGTCGACCGTCGGACCCGACCTGGTGTGGCCCTGGAGCGTCTGGGGCATCGTCGTCCACACCTTCGTCGTGCTGCTGCTCGCCCTGCGTGTCCCGCTGCGGGTCACGGTCGTCACTCTCGTGATCACCGTGTTGTCGGGAGTGGTGAACACCGTTGTTCCCACGGGCTTTCCCCGCAACGAGGACCTTGGCGGCGGCGCCATCGCCTTCGCGACCGCTGCGGTGGTGGGAGCCTCACTGCGAATGAGCCGAGTGGCGCGGACGCAGCTCGTCGCCCAGGAGGTCATCACCGCCGAGGAACGGTCCCGGCGCACCCTTCTGGAGGAGCGCGGCCGGATCGCTCGCGAGCTGCACGACGTCGTCGCCCATCACATGTCGGTCATCTCCATCCAGGCCCAGGTCGCCCCGCACCTGGTCGAGAACCCCTCCGACGAGCTGAGGGAGAACCTTGCCGGCATCCGCCAGAACGCCGTCGAGGCGCTGACCGAACTGCGTCGCGTCCTCGGTGTCCTACGGGCGGAGGACCCGGCCGCCGACGGCGTACGGCACACCCCCCAGCCCACCCTGGACCGGCTCGACGAGCTCCTCGACAACGTCCGTGCCGCCGGGCTCACCGTCGACGCGACCACCACGGGAGAACGCCGTCCGCTCTCGCCGGGCGTCGAACTCTCCGCGTACCGCATCGTCCAGGAGGCGCTGAGCAACGCGATGCGGCACGCACCGGGGGCGCGGGTGCGGGTGGAGACCGGCTATCTCGCGGCCGGGCTCACGCTGCGCATCGCCAACACCCCACCGAACCGACCCATCGATCCCGCCTCGGCCCCACTCTCGCCGGGACTGGGGCACGGGCTGCTCGGCATGCGCGAGCGCACCGCCATGCTGGGCGGCGAACTGACGGCCGGACCCACCCCGGACGGCGGCTACGAGGTGACCGCCACCCTCCCCATCGAGCCTTGCAAGGACGGAACATGACGAGCAGTACGATCCGGGTCCTCATCGTCGACGACCAGATGATGGTCCGTCAGGGCTTCACGGTGCTGCTCAACGCCGAGCCCGACATCGAGGTCGTCGGACAGGCCGTGGACGGCGAGGACGCCGTCGCCAAGGTCGCCGAACTCGCCCCCGACGTCGTCCTGATGGACATCCGGATGCCCGGCATCGGCGGCATCGAGGCCACCCGCCTCATCACCGGGCCCGCCGACGCCACCGTGAAGGTGCTCGTCCTGACCACCTTCGACCTCGACGAGTACGTGTACGAGGCCCTGCGTGCCGGAGCCTCCGGGTTCCTCCTCAAGGACGCATCGGCCGACGAACTCGCCCACGCGGTGAGGGTGGTGGCGGGCGGCGAGGCGCTGCTCGCCCCGAATGTCACCAAGCGGCTCATCGCCGAGTTCTCCCGGCTCAGCGCCGCACCCCGCACCCCGCACCTGGATCGCGTCGGTGGTCTGACGGAACGCGAGACCGAGGTCCTGAGCCTGATCGCCCATGGTCTGTCCAACGCCGAGATAGCGTCCCGCCTCGTCGTCGCCGAGCAGACCGTCAAGACCCATGTGAGCCGCATCCTGATCAAGCTCGGCCTGCGGGATCGCACCCAGGCGGCGGTGTACGCCTACGACACCGGACTTGTCCGTCCGGCCGGCCACTGACACGCGCGGCACGACGCTCCGGAACGGGGAGCGGCCGCGACTGTCGAGGACAGTCGCGGCCGCTCGTATCGAGTTGTCAGACGGTCGGCGGTACCCGTGACGGGCGGCCGGAGCCGCGGGTCAGGGAGTAGCCCCCGATGCCGGCGAGCGCGCCGAGGACGCCGCCGACGGCGGTCCAGACCCAGCGGTCGGACCACCAGCCCGAGGACCAGCCGTCCTCGGGAGCCCGCGCCTCGACCGCCGACGGCGCGTCGGCCGCGGCCGCGTCCTCCGTCGTGGCACCCGGCACGAGCGGGGCGGCGAGCGTGCCGTCGCCCGCGTACGCGCCGCCCTTCTCGGCGGAGACCGCACCCACTCGGGCCGTGAACGGCTGACCGAGGTCGTCCTCCGGAATCCCGGTGACCGTCAGCCGGACGTAGTAGCTGCCGGGCAGCGCATCGTTGTCCCAGGTCTCGGCCCAGGGGCGGACCGTGCGCAGGGTGCAGGACAGTTCCACGGAGGTGGCGTCCTTCCCCGCGGCCCGGGACTGCATCCCGTACATGCACGGCTGCCGGCGGCGCAGTCCGTCGTAGACGTCGATCCGCCAGGTCGAGGCACCGTGTCGGGCGGCGGCCTCGGGGAGCGCGACCGAGGCGGTCACGGTGGGCCGCTGCCCGGTGTCCGCGGGGAACACCCAGTAGAGGTAGTCACCCGTGGAGGCCTCGGCCGTGGCCTGCTGGCCCTGCTTGAACGCGGCGGCGGTACGGAAGGTGGTGCCCGCCTCTGTCGGCCCTGCCGTCGCGGCGGCGCTCGCGCTGCCGCTCGGGGACGGGGTGTCCGCGAGGGCGGGCGCGACGGCCGGACCGAGGAGCCCGGCTCCCGCGAGGAGGACGGTGGTCAGCGTGCGTACGGTACGCATCAGTTGGTCCTCCAGACGGCGACGCGCCAGCGGGACAGCCAGCCCCACAGCAGACCGCCCACGAAACCGGCCAGTACCAGCACGCCGAGCAGCCACCAGCCACGGCCGAGGCCGAAGGCGGCCACGTCGGACGCCTCGTGGGGCGCGTCGACCAGGTCGACGGTCAGCTCGATCGGCATACCGGGGGTCGTCTTCACCGACGGCGGCGCGGAGAAGGAGTTGCTGACCTGGAGGCAGACGGTCTCCGCCGCGGGCTTGGTGTCCGTGTCGACGTCTTCGAGCGGCGGCTTGGGATAGCGCAGACCGGTCGAGATGACGTCCGTACGTCCGTCGCCCGCCTCGGAGCCCCGCACGACCTCACGGCCGTGCACGGTCACCGCGCGCAGCAGGACGCCGTAGTCGTTGTTGACGGCGCGGTCGGCGGCAACGCTCACCGAGGCGCGCAGCTCCTGCCCGGGCAGCACGTCCACCCGGTACCAGCGGTGGCGGCCGAAGACCTGGCGGTCGGTGTAGAGCCCGGCCTTGAGCTGCGGGGCATCCGCACAACGCTCGGCGCCCTCGGCGGCCACCGGGGTGACCACCGGGTCCGCGGCGCGGTCGACCAGCTGGCGGACCCGCTTGGAGAGTTCCTCGGTGTGCCGGACCGAGGTGTACGTGCCGCCGGTCGCCTCGGCGATGCAGGTGAGCTGCTGCCGGATCTTGGCGTTCGGCACCAGACCCAGTGTGTCGATGGTCAGGTGGATGCCCTTGGCGGCGATGTCCCGCGCCACCTCGCACGGGTCGAGCGGGGCGCAGGTGTCCTCCCCGTCCGTGATGAGCACGATCCGGCGGGTGGCGTCACCGCCCTTGAGGTCCTCGGCCGCCCCGAGCAGGGCGGGGCCGATCGGGGTCCAGCCGGTGGGGGCCAGCGTGGCCACCGCCGTCTTCGCCTCGGTCCGGTCGAGCGGGCCGACGGGGTAGAGCTGCTTGGTGTCCTCGCAGCCCTTCTTCCGGTCCGGCCCCGGATAGTTGGCGCCGAGGGTGCGTATGCCGAGCTGCACCTCCTCGGGCACTGCGTCGAGCACCTCGTTGAAGGCCTGCTTGGCGGCGGCCATCCGGGACTGACCGTCGATGTCGCGGGCCCGCATCGAGCCGCTGACGTCGAGGACCAACTCGACCTTGGGGGGTTCTTTCGCCGCCGGTTCGTCGGCGGCGGCGCCGGTCGGGACGAGCCCGACGGCCAGGGCGGCGAGCAGCGCGCAGGCTCCGGTCGCCAGCCGTTTTCTCGTGATCATCTGCCGGATCGTAGGGATGATCGTCCGACAATCCAAAACGACGCCGTGCGCGGACTCCTGAGGGGGTGTCCGCGCACGGTCGGCCTGCGCGTTCCGATCGCGCTCAGCGCATGTCGGCGGGGCGCTCGGCGCCCTGGAACGGGAAACGGCGGCGGAAGTCGTCGGCCGCGTCCTCGAGGGTGCAGAAGCTGACGCCCTCGTGGCCCGACACGTACTCGATGAACCGCTCCAGCATCAGCAGCACCTGGGGGCGCCCGCTCACATCGGGGTGCAGGGTGACCGGGACGACCGCATAGTCCAGCTCGCGGTGGACCCAGTCGAACTGGTCACGCCAGTCCTGCTCCAGGGCGCGCGGACTCACGTACCCGTGGCTGTTGTGCGCGTGCTTGTTGAACATCATGGGCGGAAGGTCGTCGACGTACCAGTTGCCGCAGAACTCGACCAGGTCCACCTCGTGGCCGTGGACCAGCGGCTTCATCCAGTCCTTGGCCTCCTTCGTGTAGTCGATCTTCGTCCAGCTGTCGCCGACCCGGGCGTAGAACGGGGTGAAGTCCCGGTAGTTCTGGCTGTGGTCGTACGAGAAGCCGTACTTGTGCAGCAGCGCCGCCGTGTGCGCCGACATCTCCCACCACGGCGCCACATAGCCGCGCGGCCTACGGCCGGTGTACTCCTCGATCAACTCGACCGAGCGGGCGAGGACGTCCTCCTCCTGTTGCGGGCTCATCGCGATCGGATTCTCGTGGGAGTAGCCGTGCGCACCGACCTCGTGGCCCGCCTCAACGACCATGCGGGTCTGCTCGGGGAAGGTCTCTATGGAATGGCCGGGGATGAACCAGCTGGTGCGGATCCCGTACCGCTCGAAGAGCTTCAGGAGCCGGGGCGTGCCGATCTCGCCGGCGAACACACCGCGCTGGATGTCGTTGGGGGAGTCCTCGCCGCCGTAGCTGCCGAGCCAGCCGGCGACGGCGTCCACGTCGACGCCGAGGGCGATCTTGATGTCCTTGGTGGGGTGCGTCATGCGGTGTGGGCCTTTCCGTACGTGTCGAGAAGGTGGTGCACGCGATCGATCGCGGTCGTCATGACCGCCTGGTCGGCGGCGCTCCAGGGGCGCTCGGCGAGACTGTGGGCGGAGATCCAGCCCGTCATCTCCGTGTCGCGGACGACCGGCGAGAGCAGCTGGGCACGGACTCCGTAGACGTCGATCAGAGCCTGCGGGGGTCGCGGGTCGCCGACGAAGCGCGGCTGTACGAGCGGGACCCGGTGGCGCTCCAGCCACTCCACGGTGTTCAGCCGACGCTGGTCGAGCGAGGCGTCGCGACGGATGGACCGGACGCCCGCGCCCAGCGCCTCGGCCGCGGTGAGATCCACGTGCAGACCGTGGCCCGGCAGGTCGAGGCGGAGCGTGGTGCGGTCGGCGCCGATCGCCTCCCGCAGCTCGCCGAGGACCTGTTGGAGACGGGTGCGCAGGCTGCCGGAGCGCAGCAGTTCACCGTGTCCCTCGAGGACCGGGTGCGCCCCGGCGAGGTCGAGCGCCTTCCAGAGCGTGGCGGCGACGCTGTCGAAGACCGGGACGCCGAGCGCCCCTTCGAGACCGGCGGCCGCCCGCGCCCCGTACACGTTGGTGCAGACGACGGCGACGGCGTGCGCTTCGCTGCCGGCGGCGTCCTCGATCTGCCGGGCGACATCACTCTCGGGGATCCGGGCGAAGGCCTCGTTGTCGCTGACGCCGAACGGCTCGGCGAGAAGGCACTCCAACCCCTCGGAGGCGTATGTCGTGACGATCCGCTCGGCGACGTCCCGGGTGTACGGCACGGCGAGACCGAGCCTGGTCACCCCGTAGGCGGCGCAGGCGTCGAGCAGGGCGAGCGTGGAGGTGGTGGCGGGGATTCCGGTCGCTTCGGTGAGGACGGCGCAGAGCGAGCGGTCGCGCTCGACGCCGAGCCAGGAGCCGGACGTGCCGTTCCAGACCAGGACGTCCACGGCCGCGTCGGCGAGCTGCCGGGCGGCGGCGATCATCGGCGCCGGGTCGAACTGGGCGTCGGAGCCTCCGTCGAGGGCGATCCGGGTGACGGGGACCCGCGCGAAGTGCGCGGTGTGCTCGGTTGCACCGTGCAGGAGGCGGTAGGTGACCGGCTCCAGGCAGGTGTTGGAGGACGGAGTGATCATGCCGATACGGGTCATCGGACGGCCAGCCTCCGGCTGTAGTCGAGGACGAGTGACGAGACGGTGAACAGGACCCCGGCGCCGACGAAGTAGAGCAGCGCCCAGGTGTACGAACCGGTGCCGCCGACGATGTAGCCGACCGCGATCGGGGTGACGATTCCGGCGATGTTGCCGGACAGGTTCATGGCCCCGCCGACGACGCCGGCGTTGGCCCGGCCGGCCAGGACGGAGGGCAGCGACCAGTACAGGCCCGCCCAGCGCAGGAAGAACATGACGACGGAGAGCAGGGTCACGGCGGTCGTCGCGTCGGGCACCAGGACCACACCGAGGAGGCCCGCCACGACGGCCGTTCCGGCCACACCCATCATCGAGCGCATGACCTTGTTGGCGCCGGCGCCCGCGGCCTTCCAGCGGTCGGAGAGCCAGCCGCCGGTCAGCTCTCCGACGAAGCCCGCCCCGAAGATGACCAGCGTCGACCAGCCGATGGTCTTGATGTCGAAGCCCTTGGTCTCGGAGAGATAGAGCGGGCCCCAGGTGAGCAGTCCGTAGAAGACGCCGTTGAAGCCCATCCAGCCCAGGCACATGGCCCAGAACGAGCGGTGGCCGAGATACGGGCGCAGTCCGGTGCGCACGTCAGGGGGCCCGGCGGCGTCCTCCTCGGCATGCGCACGCTCGATGTACGAGGCCTCGGCGTCGTTGACCCCCGGGTGCTCGCGCGGGGTGTCGCGGATGTACCAGGCGGCGTACAGGCCGATGGCGACCGTCAGGATGCCGGCGATAACGAAGCTCAGACGCCAGCTGCCGGTCCAGGCGATCAGCGCGGAGATGATGACACCGCCGAGCGCCGCGCCGAGCGGGGCCCCGCCGTCGAGCAGCACGGCGCCGCGACCGCGCTCCTTGGCGGGCAGCCACTGGGCGTTGAGCTTGCCGCCCGCGGGCATGACGGGGGCTTCGACGGCGCCGAGGAGGAGTCGGTAGCCGAGCAGGGAGCCCGCGCCGGTGGCGGCGGCGGTGACGGCCTGGGCGGCGCCCCAGCCGACGCAGGCTCCGGAGACCATCCGACGCGGGCCGAAGCGGTCGGCCAGCCAGCCGCTGGGGATCTGCATCAGAGCGTACGTCCAGAAGAACGCGCTCAGGACGAAGCCGGTGGTCTCCTTGGAGAGCCCGAGGTCCTCGGTGATCAGGGGCAGCGCGACGGAGACGGAACCCCGGTCGATGTAGTTGAGGGCGACGACACCGAGCAGCAGGACGAACATCTTCCAGCGCACCCGGCTGTGGCGTCCTCCGCGGGCGGCGGCGGTGGTTTCCTCGGCGGTCGTGCCGACCGATGGGGTACTCATGGGCAAACCCTCGATTCACGGATCGCACAGGGTGAGACGTGAGAGACGCGGCCGGACTGCTCCGTTCCGCGTTTTGGTATACCAAAGAATGAGGATGCTCCCGGCCGCCGTCAAGCGTTTGGTATACCGTGATGACTTCGATACGGGGAGGACGCATGACCGGGACCCAGGCGGCGGACGACACGGCGCCGGCCGGCGCGGAGGCAGGCGCGGGGGGAGGTGCGGGGGAAGGCGACGCGGCGCCGGCGGTCGGCGGTGGATGGCTCCGCGACCAGGTCTGCGAGGGGCTGCGGGACCGCATCATCACCGGGCGCCTCAAGCCCGGCGACCGGCTGGTCGAACGCGACGTCGCCGAGGAGTTCGGGGTCTCCCGGGTCCCCGTGCGCGAAGCGATCCGCATCCTCATGAGCGAGGGATTCCTGCAGGCCCTCTCGCCGCGTCGGATCGTCGTCAAGGAGCTGTCGCGACAGGATGTCGAGAACCTCTTCGACATGCGCGAGGCCCTCGAGGTCCTCGCGGTCCGGCGCGCCGCCGAACGCCGGACCCAGGGTCAATTGGACGACCTGCACGCGCTGTTGGAAGAGGCCCGCAGGGCGACGCTGTCCGGCAGGCCGGACCGCATCTCGCGCGCCAACACGGCCTTCCACCACTTCATCGTGGAGCTCTCGCGCAACGATCTGCTCGCCGCGACCCTGGAATCGCTGGAGGGCAGGCTGCGCTGGCTCTTCCAGCAGATCGACGACCCGGGCTCGCTGTGGGACGAGCACCGGGTGCTGTACGAGGCGATCGCCGCCGCCGACGCCGACGCGGCGGCGGAGTGCTCACTGCACCACGTGCGCCACTACCGCGACGTGGCGATCCGCCTCCTCTTCGAACAGGGGGAATCGGCCTGATTCTCGCGGCGTGCAGCGGCTGCGGCGGCGCTAGCGGTGCTCGGGGTTCGGGAAGTCCGCCCGGCAGCCCGCGTCCCAGGCCGTGCGCTGGTTGCCGTGCGCCGGGATGCCGCCGGCACGCTTGAGCATCCCCGCCAGGTGCATCAGGTTCCACGCCATGAACGAGGTGTTGCGATTGGTGAAGTCGTTCTCGGGGCCGCCCGAGCCCGGGTCCAGATACGACGGCCCGGGGCCCGCCTCACCGATCCAGCCGGCGTCCGCCTGCGGCGGGATCACATAGCCCAGGTGCTGGAGGCTGTAGAGCACGTTCATCGCGCAGTGCTTGACCCCGTCCTCGTTCCCCGTGATCAGACAGCCGCCCACCCTGCCGTAATAGGCGTACTGGCCCTCGCTGTTGAGGAGGCTGGAGCAGGCGTACAGTCGCTCGATCACCTGCTTCATCACCGAGCTGTTGTCGCCGAGCCAGATGGGACCGCACAGCACGAGGATGTCCGCCTGCATGACGCGCTCGTACAGCTCGGGCCAGGCGTCCGACTCCCATCCGTGCTCGGTCATGTCGGGCCACACCCCGGTCGCGATGTCGTGGTCGACGGCCCGCACGAGGTCGGTCGCCACGCCCTGCCGCTCCATCACGGCCCTGCTGCGGTCGATCAGCCCCTCGGTGTTGCTGGCCTCGGGGGAACGCTTGAGCGTGCAGTTGACGTACAGGGCGCGCAGATCGTCGTAGCGGTGCGGAGTCGCGGACATCGGCCGTCTCCTCGTGGGGCGTGAGGGCTGAGGGCACCGCCGTGGCGCGACACCCTCACCAGCCTCTCCACCCGGGGCCGGACCGGCCATCCTGGGGCGACCGACCGGATGACGGACGAGGCCGGCATAGGTCCATCTCCGTCGTCCTCGTGGAAGGTGAGCCGGGGCGTCAGAACCGCACGCGTGCGGCCACCGGCAGATGGTCGCTGCCGGTGTCGGGCAGTGTCCACGTCGTGGTGACCTCGGCGCCCCTGGCCAGCACGTGATCGATCCGCGCGAGGGGCACGGCGGCGGGCCAGCTGAAGGCGAACTCGCCGCGGCTGCCGCGCACCTGGTCCGTGACCGGACCGAGTCCCCGGTCGGTGGTGGTGCCGTTGAGGTCGCCGAGGACCAGCACCGCGGAGGCCCGCTCCGAGGCGAGTGCGCGGCCGAGCCGCCCCGCGCTCTCGTCGCGCCACTCCGTGGCGTATCCCTCGGTGGGCCGCACCCTGACGGACGGCAGGTGGGCCACGTACGTCGCCACCTTCCCGTGCGGGCCGTTCACGACGGCACGGAGCCCGCGGTCCCAACCGTCGCCCACCTCACGCGGTTTGATGTCGACCCGGGCGATGTCCGTCAGCGGATACTTCGACCACAGCCCGACCGTCCCCACCGTCGCGTGATGCGGATGCGTCCGGCCGAGGGCGATGCGGTACGCGGGGAGGCTGGACTCCGTCAGCTCCTCGAGCGCGACGACATCGGGGTCCGGGCCGAGCAGGATCCTCGCGACGCGGGACGGGCTGGTGTTCTCGTCGCTCACGTTGTGCTGGACCACGGTCATGTCGTGGGCGCCGGGCGCCGATGTCGGCGGCAGCGCCGACCGGAACACGACCAGCCAGACGGCGGCGACCACCAGGGACGCCACCGCCGCGACGACCGACCGGCGGACGACGGCCACGACCAGCCCCACTGGCACGGCGAGGCCCAGCCAGGGCAGGAAGGTCTCCACCAGGCTCATCACGTTCCCCGGCAGGCGGGGCACGGAGGAGGCGAACAGCAGCAGTCCGCCGACGACGGCCAGCACCGCACCGGTGACCAGCCCCCGCGTCCTTCTGGTCGCTTCCATCACATGCCTCCCGGGGTGAGGACGTGGCTCGGGCGGAACCAGTTCCCGAGCCGGGGGAATTCTCCGTGGTCAGGGACCGTGCGTGGGCCGGGGGCGGGGCCGGGGACGGCGCGCGTCGTGGGGCCGGGTGCACATGGCGGGGGTCGGATTCCGTGTCAGGGACCGGCGGACGGCCCGCCCGGCCGCAGGACCGCGATGCCGAGCGGCCGCTCCCCGACGGTGAGGCGCCGGGTGTCCCCGGTCTCCAGGTCGACCACGGTGATGCCGTTCCAGTAGCCGTCCCGGGTGAAGCCGCCCGTGACGTACGCGGTGCGGCCGTCCCCCGACACGGTGACGTTCTCGTGGGGGCCGTCGAGCGGGTGGACCTTCTCGATGCCGTCGGGAGCCCGGACCGTGAGCGAGGGGCCCTCGTCCTCGTCGGGGTCGATGGGGCCCGTGCCGACGACGAGGAGGGTGCCGTCGGGGGTGGTCGCGGCGCCGTGCTGGTGGGTGTCGGCGGTCATCGTCTCGATCTCCGTGCGGCCGGTCCGTGGGTCGACCACTGCGAGCCGCTCGCCCTCGAAGGGGAGCAGCAGCCTGCCGTCCGAGGGGCGTACGGCGGTGTAGTGCGGCTTGAGCCAGGAGCCGAGACCGCCTTCCGTGCCGTACGGGGCGGCCTCGATGCGGCGCGGATCGAGCGTGTCCGCCCGGACGGCCGTCACATCGAACGAGTCGTGGTTCGTCGCGTACACCTCGGAGCCGTCCCGCGAGACGTCGACGTCGAAGGGCCGTCGGCCGACGGGGACGGTGGCGGTCACCTCGCGGCTCGCGGTGTCGATGACCTCCAGGGTGCCGTTCCCGCCGGGGACGTTGACGCCGACGTAGACCCGCTTGCCGTCGGGGGAGAGCGCGATGCCCATGCCGCCGCCGCGGTACTCGCCGGTGGTGACGGGGCCGGTGTCGGTCTCGTACGGGATGAGGGCGAGCCGTTCGCGGGTGCGGGTGTCGACGAGGGCGACGCCCTCGGCGGTGGCCACCCACGCGCGCCCGTCCGCGCCGACTGCCAGGCCGTACGGCGCGGTCCCCACCTCGACGGAGCCGAGCGAGCCGCGCTTCGGGTCGACGAAGGTGACGGTGTCGGAGCCGAAGTCGGCGACGAGGAGAGTGCCGTCGGGGGTGGGCGTGGGAGCCACGCCGGGAGACGTCGTGGGTGAGGAAGCGGAGGAGGAGGCGGGGGCGGGGGCAGAGGTGCCACCGGCCGGGGCGTCGGCACCCTGGCTCGGTGCGCAGCCGGCCAGGACGGCCGCGACCGCGGCGGCGGGTACGAGGGCGCGCGCGGCGCGCCGCGGGCGGAGGGGGCTCATCGGGCGGCCTTCCGTCCGGCGCGTGCCGACGCTGCCTCGAGGAGACCGCTGATGCCGGCGAAACCGCGCCGCCGCGCGTGCGCGAGCGGAGTCGTACCGTCGTGGTCCGCCAGCAGGGGATCCGCCCCGGCGGTGATCAGCAGCTCGACGATCTCCTCGTGCCGGCGACAGCCGTCGCCGAGGATGACCGCCTCCAGCAGTGCGGTCCAGCCGAGCCGGTTGACGTGGTCGACGTCCATCTCGGTCTCGCGCAGGACGGCCCGCACGTACGCGACATGGCCGCACTCCGCGGCGGGGATGAGCGAGGTCCCGCCGAAGCGGTTGGTGAGCGTCAGATCAGGGTTCGCGCGGAGCAGTACGCGCATCATCGCCACGCTGCCCGTCACCCCGGTGACCAGCCACGGCGTGTCCGCCCGGCTGTCGGGCGCGTCGGGATCGGCGCCCGCATCGACCAGCAGAGAGGCGGCGTCGACCTGGTCCGCCCGCGCGGCCACCAGCAAGGGGGTGCGACGCTCCGCGTCACGGCACTCGACGTCCGCTCCGGCACCGAGCGCTGCAGCGACCCCGGCGGTGTCCCCGCGGTGGGCGGCCGCGAGCAGCAGCCGGTCGTTCGGATCCATGGACGTTCTCCTTCTCGCGGCTGTCGGCAGCACGGGCGTCGTCTCTTCCCGGTGGACGGCGGAGGCGGGTCGGTCCGCTCTCCTCACCATCGTGTGCCCGCCGACACCCACCGCCGGTCGACCCGGTGGATCTCTGTGGAGCACCGTCCGGTGGACGGCAGGGTCATCCGATCGGACGACCCCCTATGTGCCGCTAAAGTGATCACTTACGACCAACTCTGTTCATTCTTTTGGGGGATTCGTGCGTTTCAAGCACACTCTGGCCGGCGCCTGCGCGACGGCCGTGGCCGCCCTGATCGTGCCGCTCGCCGCCACGCCCGCCGCGGCCGCCGTCCCGACCACGGGGGACTCCGTGGAGGCGACGGACTTCTCGTTCTCCGGCAGCTTCGAGATCGGGTGGCGGGCGGACAAGCTGGACCCCGTCAAGATCACGATTCGGGACCAGGCGACCGACGGCTACGCGGTCGGCGCGCGGCTGGTCACCGGCGGCACGAGCGGCAAGATCACGTGGCGGATGCGGACCATCCCGTCCGGCCAGGACACCGCCTCGTGGACGACGTACGCGGCCCCCGGCGGCTGGATCAGCTACGCCTACTTCGAGGTCTGCAAGGTCAAGGTGAGCAACGGCGCCGTGTCGTACTGCCACACCACGCGGGTGATGAACAACCCGATCTCGGACGAGGACAACGTTCCTTTCCCGGGCTGACCGCGACTGCTCGCACGAGCCGAGAGTTCGCATGATCGAGAGGTCACGTGAGCCCGAGAGTTCGTGTGAGTCGATGGCTCACGCCAGTCGAGAGCTCACGCGAGTCGAGAGGAGGGGCGCCCCGTGACGGGCGCCCCTCCTCTCCCGCACCACCACGAAAAGCAGTGTCCGACCAGGGTCTTCGCAGGTGAGAATGGACCATCACCGACCAGGAGGAACCCATGAGCCAGGCATACCTGACTCTCCAGGAGCTGCTGCCGCCGCAGGAGTTGACCGCGGCCATCGACGCCGGGCACGTCACCCGCAAGGCGCACCCCGAGCTGCCGCTGTCGATCTACACGTACACCCGCGCCTGCCAGTACGAGCGGATCTGGAACCGGGTGACCACGCGCTGCCGTGGACTGGTCGCCGACGACACCACGGGCGAGATCGTCGCGCTGCCCCTGCCGAAGTTCTTCAACATCGGTGAACACGAGAGCGGTCAGCCCTATGCGCCCGCGCTGCCCGACGAGCCCTTCGACGTCTACGACAAGGTCGACGGCAGCCTCGCGGTGATCTTCCACTACGCGGGCCGTTGGCAGGTGGCCTCCAAGGGCTCCTTCATCAGCACGCAGGCGACCTGGGCGCAGCGCCGGCTCGACGCCCGGGACACCGGCGCGCTGACTCCCGGAGTCACGTACCTCGCCGAGATCCTCTACCCGCAGAACCGGATCGTCGTGGACTACGGAGACCGCCGGGACCTGGTCCTCCTCGCCGCATTCGGCCACGACGGCACGGAGGTACCCCTGGCCGAGGCCGCCACCGCGTGGACGGAGATAGGAACGGTCGTACGGACCTGGCCCGCGATGTCCCTCACCGAACTGATCGCGCTCACCGAGTCGAACACGCTGCCCGGTGGCCACGCCGCCACCGGCACCGACGCCGAGGGCTTCGTCCTGCGGTACGCCTCGGGCGTACGGGCCAAGGCCAAGCTGAGCGAGTACGTACGGCTCCACAAGGTACTGACCGGGGTCACCGAGCGGGACATCTGGCGCAGCCACGGCATCCAGCGCTTCGCCGGAATGTCCGTCAAGCGGCTGGCGTCGGGCCTGGGGTGCTCGGTCGCCGAACTCGGCGGCATCAGGGCCACGGGCGGCCGGCCGCTGGACGCCCTGCTGGAACAGGTGCCGGACGAGTTCGACACCTGGGTGCGCGGGGTCATCGCCCGGCTCGAGGACGAGGCGGCAGCCCGCGAGCACGCCATCGACGAGGCGTACAAGCGCGTCGCCCACCTGGCCGCGGAACGGGGCGCCTTCGCCCGGGCGGTCAAGGCGCTGCCGGTCGCCCCGGAGATCCGCTCGGCCATGTTCCTGCGCCTCGACGGACGACCGACCGACCTGGTCGTCTGGCGCTCCGTCAGGCCGGAGGCGGCCGACCCGTTCACGATCGACGAGGAGAACTGACCGTGCCCGTAGTACACGTCATGACGGGCCTCCCCGCCTCGGGGAAGACCACGGCCGCCCGGCGGCTGCAGGCGGAGTCCGAGGGCCGGATGCGCCGCGTCAACCTCGACGACCTGCGCACGATGCTCGACATCCCCGCCCCCGAGCGCGGGCGCTCGCACGCGCACGAGCGGACCGTCCTCGACATCCAGGACGCCGCGGTCCGCTCGGCCGTCGAGGGTGGCTTCGACGTGGTCGTCGACAACACGCACCTGACCCCGCACATCCCCAAGCGGCTCATCGCCGCCGTCACCGGCGTCGACGCCGACTTCGTCGTGCACGACTTCACCGACGTGCCCGTGGAGGAGTGCGTACGACGCGACGCCGCGCGCGAGCGATACGTCGGCGAGGAGATCATCCGCATCCTGGCCGACAAGCACGCCAAGGCCACCCGCGGCGGCTGGCGGCTGACCGCCGAGTGGCTGAGCAGGCGGCCCTCGGCCGCGCCCTACGTCCCCGACCCGGCGCTGCCGTCGGCGGTGATGTGCGACATCGACGGCACGCTCGCGCTGCGCGGTGACCGAGGCCCGTACGACTTCTCGCGCTGCGACCTCGACTTGATCAACGTCTCGGTACGGCAGGCCCTGCGAGCCTTCCGTAGCGCCGAGAACGACACGATCGTCCTGGTCTCGGGCCGCAGCGAGGACCACCGGGTGATGACCGAGGCGTGGCTCGCGCAGCACGGAGTCCCCTACGACGAGCTGTGGATGCGAGCCTCGGACGACGGCCGCAGCGACGACATCGTGAAGGCCGAACTCTTCGACGCGCACGTGCGCCACCGCTACGCGGTACGGGTCTCGCTCGACGACCGCGACCGTGTGGTCGCCCTCTGGCGCCACATGGGCCTGCCGACCTGGCAGGTCAACTACGGCAACTTCTAGGCCCTGTCCGGGCGCCAGGCAGAGGCGCGCCCGGCTTCGGGATCGTGGGCTTCGTCTCGTAGGGCACTGGAGAGCCCAGGGCCATCTCCAGGACCGCGTTACTTCCGGGCCGCGTCGAGGAGGATCCGGGCCAGCTCGTGCGGCTGGGAGAACATGGGCCAGTGGCCCGTGTCCATCCGCACGAGCTCCCAGCGCTCGCTCTTCAGCAGCGCCGCCACGTCGTTGTTCGGTTCGGCGCCGTCCAACAGGCACTTGATGTACGTCGCCGGCAGCTCGCCGAGCGGGCGGGCCAGTTCGGCGGGTTCGGTGAGCGAGGCGCCCGGGTGGGGAGTCGAGCCGACGATCCGGGCGATCTGGGCGTCGTCGAGGCCCTGTCCCGCGTAGTCGGCCGCGCCGAGCGGCGCCCAGAAGCCTCCGTTCTCGGCGATCGAACGCTCCACCATCGCCCGGCCGTCCGGCCACGCGGAGACGAACGACTCCCCGTCGGCGGGCACGTTGGAGTCGACGAAGACCACCCGGGCCAGCCGGTCGCCGATCCGCTCGGCGGCCTGGCCCACCGGGATGCCCGCGTAGCTGTGCCCCACCAGGACGACATCACGCAGATCGAGCCGCTCGACCACGTCGACGATGTCCGCCACATGTGCCTGCTGCCCTGCCTCGACGCCCCGCCGCTCGGCGAGCCCGGACAGCGTCACCGCATGTACCCCATGACCGCCCGCCTGCAACTCGGGCACCACCTCGTCCCACGCCCACGCTCCGAGCCATGTCCCTGCCACCAGTACGTATTCGCTCATGGCGGCAACGTAGCGGAGGGGTCTGACATCGGGACGCCCGAGGATCTGGCCGGCGGCGCTCGCCGTGCACGGCCCGCCCGTCCGGCCTGCCTGGGTGAGGGGAGATGCCTTCGGCTGCTGGCAGGAGGCCTTCCATGAGTAGCTCGCACGTGCCTTCACAGGCGCGCTGGCGCCGGGTCTGCGTGGTTCTGGCCGCGACCGGCATGTTGGCCGTCCCCGCCTCCGCCGGGTCGCGCTCTCGATCCCCGCAGCCGCCCCTACCGTGTACAGCGTCCCGGCCGTCCCGTCCGCCACGAACGGCGAGTTCGTCGAACTCACCCCGGCCGCGGAGGCCCGCTTGGACAACGCGATCCGGGACGTCATGCGGGAGGCCCAGATCCCGGGTGTGATGGTCTCACTCTCCGCTCCCGGCAAGGGAGAGTACGTCAAGACCCCGTACGCCTCCACTCTCTGCGGCGCCTGCTACGACGTCTGCCCCGTCGCCATCGACATCCCCGAAGTCCTCGTCCACCTCCGCGAACGCATCGCCCAAGGCGGGCCGGTCACCCGCGACGGTAAGGCCTGGACAGCGACGAGGGACCTGCCCACCATGCCGACCGAACCCTCCCAGACCGGTGGCAGCGCACGCACGGCGCGGCAGCGAAGGAGACCGGCCGATGAGCGGCAGGGACGTCAACCTGGGGCGGATTCGGCGCGCGCTCGGCCCGCACGAGGCCCCCGGGCACGTACGAGCACGCTGTCGAGCAGGCCATCGACCGCGACTATCTGCGCGAGCACGGGTCACGGATGACGGAACGGACGGTCGACCTGTTGGCCGAGAACCTCGCCGACTACCGGGCGATCGTGCACCGCACGGACGCCGAGGAGCTTCCGTATCTGATCACGAGGCTGCTCGCCGCGCGGGGGCCCCGGTACGTCCTCGTGCCTTTCGGGCTGCCGCACGAGTGGATGTCGGTCGCGGATCCCACCCGGGTCCACGACCGGGCCGTGAGCACCTCTACCGAGTGGAAGGAGTACCCGGCCCACGCACCCTGGAGGTCGTACTGGTGGGCGGGGCCTGATCCCCGGCCGCTCCCGCCCCACCGCGTCTACCCTGGGTGTATGGGCAGTGACCTGGTCGGACTGTTCCTCTGCGGCGATGTGATGCTGGGCCGCGGGGTCGACCAGATCCTTCCCCATCCCGGCGATCCGGCTCTCCGCGAGCGGTATGTGCATGATGCACGGTCCTATGTGGCGCTCGCGGAGGCGGTGAACGGACCCATTCCCCACCGCGTGGACTTCGCCTATCCCTGGGGCGTCGCGCTCGGCGCCCTCGACGACGTCGCGCCCGACGTCCGGATCACCAACCTGGAGACGGCCGTCACCACGAACAGCGAGTTCGCCCCCGGCAAGGCGGTCCACTACCGGATGCACCCGGAGAACCTGCCGAGCCTGACGGCCGTCCGCCCCGATGTCTGTGTGCTGGCCAACAACCACGTCCTGGACTACGGCCGGGCCGGTCTCGACGACACCCTCGCCGCGCTCTCCGCGAGCGGGCTGCGCACGGTGGGAGCCGGCCGGAACACCGAGGAGGCCGGTCGGCCCGCCGTCGTCGACCTCCCCGGCGGCGGACGGCTCGTCGTCCACGCCCTGGGCATGGCCTCCAGCGGTATCCCGAGCTACTGGGCCGCCACGGACGAGCTGGGCGGCGTCCACTTCGCCGCCGCGCCGACCGACGCCACCGCCACCCGCCTCACCACCCGGATACGGGAGACCAAGAGACCGGGCGACATCGTCGTGGTGTCGGTCCACTGGGGTTCGAACTGGGGTTACGCGCTCTCCCGCGCCGACGTCGACTTCGCGCACGCCCTGATCGACAGCGGCGCCGACATCGTGCACGGGCACTCCTCGCACCACCCCCGGCCCGTGGAGGTGTACCGGGGCAGACTCGTCCTCCACGGCTGCGGCGACCTGATCAACGACTACGAGGGCATCACGGGCTACGAGCAGTACCGCGACGACCTGCGGCTGCTCCCCGTCGCCTCGGTGAGGCCCGAAGACGGCGGACTCCAGGAGGTGCGCATCATTCCCCTGCGGGCCAAGCGCATGAGGCTGGAGCACGCCCCCGGCCGGGATGCGCGGTGGCTCCACGACGTACTCGGCCGGACGAGCCGGCCCTACGGCGCGCAGGTCGCCCTCGACGAGGACGGAACCCTCGTCGCCCGTCCCGCCTGACGGGACACGGCACGGCACCGACCGCGCGCACGCTCCGGACCAGGGAGACGAGCGGGACATGTACTTCACCGATCGTACGGACGCCGGACGGCAACTAGCCGCCCGCCTGGACCATCTCAAGGGCCACGACGTCGTGGTCCTGGGCCTTCCGCGCGGCGGCGTGCCGGTCGCCGAACAGGTTGCCGACGCACTCGGGGCTCCACTCGACGTCTGTCTCGTACGCAAGTTGGGGGTGCCCTTCCAGCCCGAGCTGGCCATGGGCGCCATCGGGGAGGGGGACGTGCGGGTGCTCAACGACAACGTGCTGGTCGAGACCGGCGTCTCCGACCGTGACGTCGCCGCGGTCGAGGAACGGGAACGGGCGCTGTTGCGCCGGCGGGCCGAGCGTTATCGCGGGACGACGCCACCGGCCCGCCTCGACGGCCGTACGGCCGTGGTCGTCGACGACGGACTGGCGACGGGTGCCACAGCACTCGCCGCCTGCCGGGTCGTCCGCGCACGGGGGGCCGCGCGGATCGTGCTCGCGGTCCCGGTCGCACCGGCCGGTTGGCCGGCCCGCATCGGCGGGGAGGCGGACGAGACGGCCAGCGTGCACGAGCCGGAGTTCTTCTACGCGATCGGCCAGTTCTACGAGGACTTCTCGCAGACCGCCGACGAGGAGGTCCTCGCCTGCCTGGCGCGCAACCGCGCCGCGCGCGGCGCGGGCGCGACGGACGCGGAAGTACGTATCAAGGTAGGGGAGTTGGATTTGGCAGGGCATCTGGTGGTGCCTCAGGGCGCGGCAGGGGTCGTCCTGTTCGCCCACGGCAGCGGCAGCAGCCGGCACAGCCCCCGTAATCGCGCCGTCGCGGAGGACCTGAACCGAGCCGGCCTCGGTACGCTCCTTTTCGACCTGCTCACCGAGGAGGAAGCAGCCGACCGGGCCAACGTGTTCGACACCGAACTCCTGGCCGACCGTCTGGCCCGGGCCACGGCGTGGCTCGGGGGACAGCCCGGCATCGGCGGGCTGCGCACCGGTTACTTCGGCGCCAGCACCGGCGCGGCGGCCGCCCTCTGGGCCGCCTCCGACCCTGCCGCAACCGTGGCCGCCGTGGTCTCCCGCGGCGGACGCCCGGACCTCGCCGGTCCACGTCTCGCCGCCGTACGCGCCCCCACCCTCCTCATCGTCGGCGGCCACGACCCCCTTGTCGTGGACCTGAACGAACAGGCGCAACGTCAACTGCGCTGCGAGAACGAGCTCGTGATCGTCCCCGGCGCCACTCATCTCTTCGAGGAACCGGGCACCTTGGAACGCGTCGGTGAACTCGCGGCCGGTTGGTTCGGCGACCACTTCTGAACGGCCCCGTAGCGTTCAGCTCCCATACGTTGCAACGAGCAGCGTGAAAGTCGTTGCGTTAGCCTCCAGGGCCGTTGCAACGATTTCACTATGTCTACCTGCAGTGATGGCAGTTGTGCGCAATGAGAATGTTGCCAAGATTCTGAACGCAACGTAGCTTTCCATCATCAGAAACAGCGGGCCGACGGAGTGCACGCTGCTGAATCGAGGAGAGCGTCATGCAGAAGTTCGCCACCACCGCCCCCGTCTCCGCCGTCCTGGACATCCCCGCCGGACGGGTCCGGTTCGTCGCCGCCGACCGGGCCGACACCGCAGTCGAGATCCTGCCCGCCGACGCCTCGAAGAGCCGTGACGTGAAGGCCGCGGAGCAGACCACGGTCGAGTTCGCCGACGGTGTCCTGCGGATCCAGGCCCCGGAGGCGAAGAACCAGATCCTCGGCAGCTCCGGATACATCGAGGTGACCGTCCAGCTGCCCACCGGTTCCAGCGTCGAGGTGAAGGGTGCCGACGCCGAACTCCGGGGCGTCGGACGGCTCGGTGGCGTCGTCTTCGAGGCGGCGCAGGGTGCGGTCGAGCTCGACGAGGCCGAAAGCGCCCGCCTCACGCTCCAGGCCGGCGACATCGTGGTCGGCCGCCTGGGCGGCGACGCGGAGATCCGCACCCAGAAGGGTGACCTCCGCGTCGCCGAGGCGGTGCGCGGCACGGTCACGCTGCACACCGAATCCGGCGAGATCTCGGTCGGCGCCGCAGCCGGGGTCTCCGCCTCCCTGGACGCCGGCACTGCCTACGGCCGGATCCACAACGCCCTCCGGAACACCGACGGCGCCGCCGGCCTGAACATCCACGCCACCACCGCCTACGGCGACATCACCGCCCGCAGCCTCTAGAGCCGCTACGGTGGCGTGAAACCGATCAAGATCATCACCGATCAACACCAAGGACAGATAAGAAGAATGAGTACCACTCAGGACTACCAGGCCGCCGAGCAGCTCCTCCGTCGCCCCGCCCGCCCCGGCGAACTCGTCGTCGGCGACAAGGTCAGGCCGCAGTGGATCGACGGAGGCGCCCGCTTCTGGTATGCGGTGAGTAACGGTGCCGGCAGACGGTTCGTGCTGGTCGACCCGGCGGCGGGCACCCGCGAGCCGGCCTTCGACCACGCCCTGCTCGCCACCGCGCTGTCCGACGCCTCCGGGCAGCAGGTCGACCCTGAGGCCCTGCCGTTCATGGGCATCGAACTGGCCGGGAACGCCGTGGAGTTCTTCGCGCTCGGCGAGTACTGGCACTGCGGACTGGACAGTTATGTCTGTGAGCGGGCCGAGTTCACCCCGCCGGGCAACCCCCTCGAAGTACTGTCGCCGGACGGGAAGGTCGCGGTGTCGCGACGGGGGCACGACCTGTGGGCGCGTTCGCTGTCCGACGGGCGTGAGTGGGCGCTGACCACCGACGGCGAGCCCGACCACGGGTACGGCTACGGCCCGGACTGCACGAGCAACGCCACCCTGCTGCGCAAGATAGGCCTGCCGTACCTGCCGCCGGCGGTGGCGTGGTCGCCCGACTCGACGAAGGTCCTTGCGCACCGGACCGACGAGCGCAGCGTCCGGCAGACCCACCTCGTGGAGGCCCGGCCCGCCGACGGCGGCGCGCCCCGCCTGCACACCCAGCGGTTCGCCTACGCCGGGGACGAGAACATGCCGCTGGCCGAGCTGGTCGTGCTGGACGTCGCCGAGGGCGCCGTGGTCCGGGCGCAGGCCGACCCGCTGCTCATGCCGGTGATGTCGCCGATCATGGCCAAGTGGGCGTGGTGGGCTCCGGACGGCTCCGCGGTGTACTACCTCGGCCGGCCCCGCGACCAGCGCACGCTCACCCTGTACCGCCTCGACCCGGTCACCGGCGAGGTCACCACGGTGCTCAGCGAGACCGGGGCCACCCGGGTGGAGCCCAACCAGTCGATGTACGAGCCGCCGATCGTGCAGGTCCGTGCCGACGAAGTTCTGTGGTACTCGCAGCGGGACGGCTGGGGCCACCTGTACCGGTACGACCTGCGCACGGGCGCGCTGCTCGGGCAGGTCACCTCCGGGCAGTGGGCGGTACGGCAGATCCTGCGCGTCGACGAGACCGAGCGGGTGGTGTACTTCACCGCCGGCGGCCTGGTGGAGGAGGATCCGTACCGGCGCACGGTGTGCCGGGTGGGTCTGGACGGCTCCGGCTTCGCCAAGGTCACGGACGACGAGCTGGACCACGTCGTCACCATGAGGGAAGACCAGGAGTACTTCATCGACTCCGCGTCCACCGTCGACACCGCGCCGGTGACCAGCGTCCGTGACTGGAGCGGGCGGGTCCTCGTCGAGCTGGAGCGTGCCGACATCGGCAAGCTCGTCGCCACCGGCTGGACAGCGCCGGAACGTTTCTGCGTCAAGGCGGCCGACGGCGTGACGGACATCTACGGGGTGCTCTACCGACCGCGAGGGTTCGACCCCGCAGAGCGCTACCCGGTGGTGGACAACGTCTACCCCGGGCCGCAGGTCACCCGGGTCGCCCCGTGTTTCGACCCCGGCGGCATGGGCCTCGACGCGGAACCCCTCGCGGCACTGGGCTTCGTCGTGGTGGCGCTGGACGGGCGAGGCACTCCGGGGCGGAGCAAGTCCTTCCACGACGCCTCCTACGGTCACTTGGCCGACGCGGGTTGCCTGGCCGATCACGCTGCTGCGCTGCGGCAGCTGGCCGAGACCCGGCCTTGGATGGACCTGGACCGGACGGGAGTGTTCGGCCACTCAGGAGGCGGGTTCGCCGCAGCGCGGGCGATGCTGGACTTCCCCGAGGTGTACAAGGTCGGAGTCGCCCTCTCCGGCTCGCACGACGCCCCCCACTTCAACCTGGGCTTCGTGGAGACCTACGACGGCGCGGACAATCCCGAGGCCTGGGCCCGCACCTCCAACCTGGACCTCGCGGACCGGCTGGCGGGCAAGCTGCTGCTCATCCACGGCGAGATGGACGACCAGGTCCACCCCGACCAGACGCTGAGGCTTGCCGACCGGCTCCTCGCCGCCGGCAAGGACTTCGAGCTGCACATCGTGCCCGGCGCCGAGCACACGTTCATCGACTGTCTGGCCTACGTCCGCACCCGTTGCTGGGACTACCTGGTGCGCGAGCTGATGGGTACGCAGCCCCCTGCGTACCGCCCGGCCCCCATAGCCATCGGCCCCGAGCTGCTCGGCGAGCTGTTCGGCTGAGCGTGACGCGTGCCGGAGGAGAGCGTCTTCGCCCTCCTCCGGCACAACGGCAACAGGCGAGTCGCACGGAGGCCTCTGATGCGCGTGTGATCAACAACCCGTAACCTCCACCCGACAAGGGGAAGCACGGGGTCCGATCAAGGCGGGGGACGTACATGACATATCGGCGCGCGGCGATACCGGCACTGGTGGGAGGGCTGCTGCTCACGGCGTTGCTGTGGTGGGCGGGAGCGAGTGCCCAGGCACTGCACCTGCCGGGCTCCACCGGCGTCCTCGGCGGTCAGGCCGCCGCCGAGCTCGAGCGCTGGCTGCTTCCCTGGTCGTACGACCCTCCGGCCTCGGTCCGGTTCGGCGCCGAGGTGGCCGGCGGGGGCGGGGACACGGCCGGGACCGACGGCAGCCGCTATCTCGGGCTGTACAGCACCGCGATGCAGATCCGGTTCTTCGCGGTCTTCGCCTTCTTCGTGCCCGGGGCGCTGCTCCTGGTCCGCAGGCTGCCGCCCGTGCAGGGCCGGCTGCCCGCCGCGCTGCTCGCGCTGTGGGCCTGGGGCCTCGTGGCCGGGACGTTGGCGGTCACCGTCTCCGCACCGTGGCTGATCGCCTCGCACGGGCGCGGCAGTTACCGCATCCTGCCCCAGCTGGCGAGCGTGATCTCCACCGGGCGGCAGGCCCTGGTCGCGGCCGCACTGGTCACGGCGGTCGTGACCGTGCTCGTCGCGCGGATCACCGCGAAGGGTGCCGGTCCGCTGCCGCAGGAGGTGGTCCCGGCGCGGGCCGCCCGCCTCGCCGCCACCGTCGGGACCGCTGCGATCGCCCTGTCCCTGGTGGTCCTCTCGTACCAACCGGTGGCCGCCGCCATCCAGACGGTCTCCCCGGACGGCGGGCTGTTCGCCGAACCGGGCGACCTCCTGCGGCAATGGCTGCTGCTCGGCGCATGGGACAGCCCGGCGGGCGTGCAGCTCGGCGACTGGCTCCTGTACCGCGCCGCCGACGTGCTGATTCTCGTCGTCGTGTGGTGGGCACTGCGGCGGCTGCCCCTGCTGCTCACCCGGGCCACCGTCCCGGCGATGGCGGCGGGCGCGGTCTGCGCGACCGTCCTCGCGCTGCTGGCCGGCCAGCTGCTGCGGATCGCGACCGACGGGTCGGGCCTGCGCTGGGGGCTCCTGCACATGTCCGCCGTCCTCGGCGGAGGCGTTCCGGCCGCCCTGACCTGGGGCCTGGTGGCGGGAGTCGTGGCTGCCGTGACGCTACGGGTGTCCGTGAGCCGCACGAGGACCACGGACGTCACGACCTCCGCACCGGAGTCCGTCCGGCCCCGGCTCGACGCCTGACCTCTCGACGCCTGACCTGTCGGGGCGCGGACCTGGGCAACGCCCGTGCTGCGTGTCCTGTCCGCGCCCCTTGCCGGTCAGGGGCGCGGACCCCGGTGTGTCCCGTCCGCGCCCCGACGCCGCCTGCCGGCCCCGCTACGAGCCCTGGGGCACGTACGCCTGTCGGCTCGCGCAGTTCCAGATCACCGGACGGGCGACCCACGACGCGTCAACGGCGACTCCGCCGACCCGGTCGTCGTCGGACACGGCGCGGGCCTTCGCGTCGCGGTCCGCGTCGAGCGACGGCAGCGCGAGGACCGGGCCGTGCCCTGGCCACAACTGGGCCTGGGAGGGGAGGGCCGGGGTGTCCTCCCGGTGGGTCGTCGCCGTACCCACCGCGACGCCCGTCGTCGGGCTGATCGCACCGAACTCGCCCTCCTGCTGCCCGGCAAGGACGCCGGGGGACGAGCCGTGATCCTGGTAGGGGGGCGTCCACGACCAGGGCTCGCCCTCCGGGTCGAACCGGTCGCTGACCGAGACGTACCCGACCACCTGCCCCGCGTCGTCGATGCCCTCGGCCATGTTGTGGACCAGGTACTCGGCGCGCGCGACCGGCAGCGCGCGGGCCGGCCCACCGTCCCCCGGCCACAGGACCGGGAAGGAGCTCCAGGTGAAACCGTCGGGGCCGTCGTACGACTGCTCGGCCGCGCCGATCACATCACCGCGCGCGTTGACACCGGTGATCCGCGTCACGACCGTGCCCGGCCCCGCGTCCGGCGGCAGCGCCAGGATTCGCGTGACCTTCCCGCCCCGCCACACCTTCGCCGTGCCGTCGCTGTCGACGGCCGCGATCCGCCCGGCGTCGTCGACGTCCACGTCGGACGCGCCCCGTGCGACCCCCTCGGCGAACAGCCGCACCGACGCGGCCCCGGGGCGGTAGCTGAACAGGGCGGTCGAACCGTCGGAGCGGCGGCCCACCCAGCCGGCCATGAGCCCCTGCCGGTTGACGGCCCGGACCACGCCCTCGTCGTAGCCCTCGGGCAGTGGCACACGGTGGAGCCGCTCACCCCTCCAGTACACCGGCAGGCCGCCGCTCGCGCCCACGGCCAGGCCGCGGGGGCCGAGATCGTGCACGCCCTCGGCGGAGGTCCCGCCACGGGCGTCCGGCGGGAGCGAGGGCAGTACGGTCGGGCCGGGCGTGCACCGTGAGGCACCGGAGGCGGTGCCGGGCGTCTGTGCGACGGCCGGACCGGCAGCCGTGAGCAGACCGGCCAGCGCGGCTGCGGCCGCGGAGACGGCAAGCGTTCTCTTCATGCGTCGTTCCCCCCAGGGACGGGATCCGCGATCCCCGGCCGCGGATCATCAGTCGCCCATGGTGCACGCCATGAACGCGACATGGGGACGGAATGCCCCAGACCGCTTGGTGGGACGCCGAAGCCCCGGCCCACGAGGGACCGGGGCCGGGGCGTGGAGCCGACGCGGAGCGGGGGTCAGTACGCCCCGTTGACGTTGTCGATGGAGCCGTAGCGGTCCGCGGCGTAGTTGCAGGCCGCGGTGATGTTGGCGACGGGGTCGAAGAGGTCCATCGACGTGCCCGGCACGTGGTAGGCGAGGAAGGTCGGCTCGATGACCTGGAGGAGACCCTTGGACGGGGTGCCCTTGACGGCGTTCGAGTCCCAGAGGTTGATGGCCTGCGGGTTGCCCGAGGACTCGCGCATGATGTTGCGGTGGATCCCGTCGTACGAGCCCGGGATGCCGTAGCGCGCCATGACGTCCAGCGACTCACGGATCCAGCCGTCGAGGTTGTTGGCGTAGTTCTTCGCGGGGGCGGCCTTGGGGGCCGCGGCGGCGGCCTTCCCGGAAGCCGCGGCGGCGGGCTTCGCGGGAGCGGCCTTGGCGGGAGCGGCGCTCCGCTGCTGCGAGCGGTCGGCCCGGTCGGCGTCCGAACGGGCCGAGGACTTCGACTGCTTGGGCTGCTTCGGGGCGGTGGCGGATTTCCCGCTGAGCGTCAGTTCGAGGCCGGGGTGGATAAGTGACGGGTTGTCACCGACGGCGCTGCGATTCGCGCGGTACAGGGCCTTCCATCCACCCTGGACATCCTGCTCGTGCGCGATCACCGAAAGGGAGTCGCCGCGGACGACCTTATAAGTCTTGGCAGCGGAATTCTGGGCAGCCGGAATTGATTCCGCGATCTTCGCCGGGGCGCTGAAGACGGTCTTCTCGGCGGGGGCGGTCGCGGGGGCCGACTGGGGCGTCGCATGAGCGGTGGCCGTGGCGACCAGGGGCAGGGCCAGTGCGGCGCCACCCGTGCTCGCAAGGGCGATACCGCGGGTCAGGGGACGTCGCTTGGGGCGCCGGTGCTTACCGTGTGCGGGCATGATGCATTCCTCTCCGGCGCCTGCGGGGTGAGCTGTCGGGTTCGGGCTGGAGATGCCCGGCCGCACACGTGCGACTTCACCCCGAGCCGCTCCGGAGAATCCGGACCGGCGAATAGTGGGTCCCCCGCTCCTGCCTTCGGGTGAATGATCGGTCTTTTCGGACGGTGGCAGGATTCGGCGATCCGCCCGAGTCGAGGTGACCGTAGGCGAGAAATGTCGACAGAAACAAGACGTCTCGTACGTGGGTAATTCGCCGAGGGGTTTCTCACCGCGTCCGCCCCGCTGAACTTCCTTGACGGGCAAGGGGACGGAAGGTGCGAGGAGATCACTGAAGGCCCTTTGCGTGATTCATCTCACCAGGGGTGTGAAATCGGTCATTACGGTAAAGTCAGGTGAGTTAAGAAAAGGGACACAAGGGAGAATAAAAGCCCTTGTGTCCCTTTTGGTGGGGAGTGCGGTTGTGTGTCAGCCCGTGATGCTCGCGGCGCCGGTTTCGATGTGGCCCGTGTAGCGGCGTGACCAGGTGCCGTCGACGTCGGCGAGGACCGTGAAGTCGTACCAGCCGTTCTGGTACGCCACGGCGTTGAAGTAGTCCTCGCGCGAGGAGTTCGCCGCCACCGTGTACGTCCACGGCCCGTCGGAACGGTAGGCGTGCGAGCGGATGGTGAACGTCACCGGAGTGGTGGAGGTGTTCTTCATCGCGAAGTAGATCGCCGTCTTTCCCGTGCCCGGCTCGGTCGCGAAGCGCGCAGCGACCTCGATCGCCTTGCCCGGCTTCGAGGCGTCGCCGATGAAGCGGCGCAGGAAGCGGTTGGGGCCCATCATCGAGATGTCGTATTTGCCCGATCCCGAGCCCGTCCCGATGTTGAAGTAGTCCGTGGACGTCGTGCCCACGTCGACGGTGTACTGCCAGGCCGCCGTGTCCCGGTGCTGGTGCGGATGGATCGTGAAGTGCGCCGCGCGCTTCGCCTGCGCGCCCTGGTTCGTCATGGAGAACCAGGCCAGGATCTTGCCCGCGGCGCCGAACTCGAACCGGTCGAGGTTGCCGTTCACCTGGTACGGCAGGGCGCGTGCCGGGCGGGTGCCGGCCTCCTGCGCGGGCAGGGCGTTGTCCTGCGGGACCGGGTTGGGGAGCGGGCCGCAGGTCGACTGCCCGATCACCTTGGCGGTCGACGGGAGCCCCGAGGGGACACCGAAGACGGGGTTCCCGAAGTCGAAGACCCCGGTCAGATCGCCCGTGACCTTGCGCCGCCAGGCGCTGATGTTCGGGCACGCGGCGGGGGTGCCGAGGGCAGCCGTCCAGGTCTCCATGAACCGCAGGACCGAGGTGTGGTCGAAGACCTCCGAGCTGACCCAGCCGCCACGCGTCCACGGGGACATGACGAGCATCGGGACCCGGAAGCCGAGACCGATCGGGACACCGTCGAGGTACTCGCCCGGGGTGCCGGGCGGGGCGACCGGCGGCGGGACGTGGTCGAAGAAGCCGTCGTTCTCGTCGTAGTTGAGGAAGAGGACCGTCCCGTCGAACACCTCGGGATTCGCGGCGAGCGCGCGGTATACGAGGTCCACGAAGTGCGCGCCGTCGCCGGGCGGGGCGTACGGGTGCTCGGAGAAGGCCTCATTGGCCACGACCCAGGAGACCTGGGGGAGCGTGCCTGCGACGACGTCGGCGCGGATCGCGGCGGCGATGTCGTCCGGGGTCGAGCCGGTGACCTTGGGGACCGACCCCATGCCGCGGTCGTACAGCGGGTCGCCGGGCCGCGCGTCGGTGAACTTCTTGAAGTACGCGAGGCCGTTGTCGCCGTAGTTGTCCTGCGCGTTCTGGTAGACCTTCCAGCTCACCCCGGCGCGCTGGAGCGCCTCCGCGTACGTCTCCCAGGTGAGCCCGGACTCGTCGCCGCCGTCCTTGCTGGAGGCGTCGATCCTGCCGCTCCAGAGGAAGGTGCGGTTCGGGCCGGTGGCGCTGAGCGCCGAGCAGAAGTACGCGTCACAGGTCGTGTAGTTGTCGGCGAGGGCGTAGTGGAAGGGGATGTCGCCACGGTCGAGATGGCCGAGGGTGCGGGTGTTGCCGACGCCGGTCACCCAGTTGTCCATACGGCCCTTGTTCCATGCCGCGTGCTGCGAGGTCCAGCTGTGCGGAAGGTCGCCGTTGCACTGGGCCAGGGTCTCGCCGTCGACGCCCCCGGCGGGCGGGGTGGCGCTGAGCTTCCACGGGTACTGGCGGCCGCCCCAGTTGGGCTGGTTGAACATGCCCCAGCCGCCCGGGATGTTGCCCGCGGCCCGGTCGCCGAAGCCGCGGACGCCGCGCAGCCGGCCGAAGTAGTGGTCGAAGCTGCGGTTCTCCTGCATGAGGATCACGACATGCTTGACGTCGGTGAGCGTGCCGGTGGCGGCTGCGGCGGTGGCCGATGCCGTGCCCGGGGGGAGGGCGGCACCCGCCATGAGACCTGCCCCGATCCCGACGAATCCCCTGCGGCTGATGGGAGTCATGCCCCGCCTCTCGCGTCACTGTGTGCCCCAGCGGCACACCGTGGACAGGATGGGGGAGGGTGGCTTAAAGGTATAGATCCGTGCGGTAATTCTTGGGTGAACTTCCGAGGGGTGGCGGGTGCTTGGTCGCTGATTGGTGGATCCGCAAACCAATGACACACAACGATCGCATGGGGATCATGTCCATGCTCACCCGTCGCGGTCCGTGGCCATCTCCGCGCGCTTCTCCGCCGATCGTGCCGCGAGCACCTGCGCCAGTGGGATCGGTGCCAGCGTGCGGTCCAGGTTCGTGCGCATCGTGGTCGCCGCGTCCAGGACGTAGTTCTGGCGGACCTTCCACGGGCCCCGGTCGCCCTGACGCGGGAAGGCGTCGATCGAGCGCCGGACGTAGCCCGAGGCGAGGTCGAGAAGGGGGCGCTCGCGCAGCGTGCCCTCCGGCTTCGGCACCACTGCCGCGTACCGCCGCCCGCCCATGTGGTTGAGCACCTTGCAGACGAGGCGCGAGGTCAGGTCGGCGCGCAGCGTCCAGGAGGCGTTCGTGTAGCCGATGCAGAAGGCGAAGTTGGGCACCGAGGTGAGCATCGTGCCCTGCCACACGAACTGGTCCGACAACTTCACCGGCCGGCCGTCCACCGTCGGCTCGATGCCGCCGAAGGCGAGCAGTTCGAGTCCGGTGGCCGTCACGACGACGTCCGCCTCCAGCACCCGGCCCGACGCCAGCCGGATCCCCTCCGGCACGAAACGGTCGATGCGGTCGGTGACGATCTCGGCCTCACCCCTCTTCAGGGCGTGGAAGAGATCGGCGTCCGGAACGGCGCAGAGCCGCTGGTCCCAAGGGTCGTAACTGGGCGTCAGATGCTCCTGGA
Organism: Streptomyces sp. NBC_01353; assembly: GCF_036237275.1. Lineage (GTDB taxonomy): Bacteria > Actinomycetota > Actinomycetes > Streptomycetales > Streptomycetaceae > Streptomyces. The sequence goes on from NZ_CP108352.1 coordinate 7,979,798, forward strand.
TCAGCCCCTTGTCCCGCAGGACACGCTGGTTCAGCCCGCTCAGGACACGCCGTGCCGTCCTCGGCGCGCGGCGGCAGAACTGGTACACGCCGATGGTGAACAGGATGTTCTTCGTACGGACCACCCGGTGCGCCGCCTTCGCCGGCAGCACCGCCCGCACGGCATCGGCCACCACGTCCCTCGACGGCAGCGAGCTGATCCAGGTGGGGGTGCGCTGGAGCATCGTGACGTGCGCGGCCCGGCCGGCCATGGCGGGCACGAGAGTGACCGCGGTCGCCCCGCTGCCGATGACGACCACGCGCTTGCCAGCGTGGTCGAGGTCCGCGGGCCAGAACTGCGGGTGCACGACCCGTCCCTCGAACGAACCGATCCCCGGGAAGTCCGGGGAGTGGCCGCGCTCGTAGTTGTAGTAGCCCGCACAGGTGTACAGGAAGTCGCAGGTCAGCGTCTGCCGTGTCACCTCGCCGCGCGCGTCCGTGCGTTCCAGTGTGAGCGTCCACCGGGCGGTCGGCGAGGACCAGTCGGCGGCCAGGACGCGCGTGCCGTAGTGGATGTGCCGGTCGATGCCGAACTCGGCGGCGGTCTCCTTGATGTAGCCGAGGATGGATGCGCCGTCGGCGAGCACTTTGGAGTCCCGCCAGGGCTTGAAGGGATACCCCAGCGTGAACATGTCCGAGTCGGAGCGCACACCCGGGTAGCGGAACAGGTCCCACGTCCCGCCCATGCTCTGCCGGGCCTCGAGGATCGCGTAGGAGCGGTCGGGGCACTCCGTCCGGAGCCGGTAGCCGGCACCGACGCCGGACAGGCCGGCGCCGACGACCACGACATCGATGTGCTCGGGCAGTGCGGAGGAGGGAGAGGGCGTGGTGGATGCACCGGTGCTCGTCGTCATGTTCTCAGTGTCGGAAGCAACACGGAGCAGGAATTGACTCCGGACGACAGATTCTTGACCCTGGGCGACATGCCAGTGATCAGGTCGGCCGGTCTACGGGGCTTCCGCGCGGCCGTCGCGGAGCTCGGCGGCGATGCCGAGGAGTTTGTACGAAGGGTGAATCTGCCCCTCGCGGCCCTCGACTCCGACGACCTGCTGGTCGAGGACGAGGCCGTGGCCACGGTCCTGGAGCTCGCCGCCGTCGAACTCGGCTGCCCCGACCTCGGCCTGCGCATGGCGGCACGTCAGGAGCTCGGAATGCTCGGCGCCCTGGCGCTCGCCATCCAGAACTCGCCCACGCTCGGCGACGCCCTCGCGTGCACCGTTCGCTATCTCTTCGTCCACACCGAATCGATGCGGTTCGGTCTGGAGCCGGATCCGTACGGAACACCGGGCATCGTCGCGCTCGGCCTGGGTGTCGCGCCCGGGCGGGAGTTCCCGCCGCAGGCGCTGGACCTGAGCCTCGGCTTCATCCACCGCTCGATCGTGTTCCTGACCGGACCCTACGGCCTGCGGACGGTGGAGCTGCCACACGTACCGGCCGCGCCTCTGTCCGCGTACGAGGGCTTCTACGGAGTGCCCGTTCGCACGGGTCGGCCCGCCGCCCTGCTGCGCGTACCGCACACGCTCGAGAGCCGTCCGCTCGCCGGCGGCGACACCCATCTGAGGGACCTGGCCGTCGCGTTCCTCGCCGAGCACACCCCCGGCGGGAGCCCGGACCTCCCCACCCGCGTCCGCGCCGCGGTCCGCCAGTCGCTGGGCACCTCGGCACCCACGATCGCGACCGTCGCCGACCTGCTGAACCTCCATCCCCGCACGCTCCAACGCAGGCTCGCGGAGCAGGACACGACATTCGCCGCGCTCCTCGACGAGGAACGCCGACGCGCCGCCCGCCGCTATCTCACCGCCACCGACCTTCCCTTCGGCCAGATCGCGGGCCTGCTCGCCCTCTCCGAACAGTCGGCGCTCAACCGCTGCTGCCGCAGATGGTGGGGCACGACGCCCAAGGAAGCCCGCCGCCACGGCCTCCCCGCCTGAAACATGGCCTCCCCGCCACCTGAGCCACAGCGGTTACGGCCCGTCCCGGCGCAGCATCAGCAGCGCGGCATCGTCCTCCGCGTGGGGGCCCGGGGTGAGCGTGTCGAGGAGGTGGTCGGCGAGCTCCTCCAGATCGGCCGGGCCTGCCGAGAACGCGGCGGTCAGCCGGGCCAGGCCTCGGTCGATGTCCTCGCCCGGCCTCTCGACCAGGCCGTCGCTGTACAGCAGCAGGGTCTCGCCCGGAGCCAGCCGTGCCGAGGTCGGCGGATACGGCGTGAGGCCCCAGTCGGCCGGGAGCCCCAGCGGCGGACCGCCGGCCAGCTCCAGACGGTCCACCGTGCCGTCGGTTTGGCGCAGCAGCGGCGGCGGATGGCCCGCGTTGGCCGCGTCGACCGCGCCGGTGGCGAGAGTGATCCGCAGGTACTGGCAGGTGGCGAAGCGGTCGGCGCCCAGCTCGGCGAGGAAGGCCGACGCCTTGGCGAGGACCCACTCGCACGGATGGCCCTCCGCCGCGTACGCGGTCATGGCCACGCGCAACTGCCCCATGAGCGCCGCCGCCTCGGTGTCATGGCCCTGCACGTCCCCGATGGCCACGCCCACCGCGCCGTCGGGCAGCGTCACCGCGTCGTACCAGTCCCCGCCGACCCGCACCCCCTGCCGCGCGGTCCGGTACCGCACGGTGATCCGCCCGCCGGGGGTCTCGGGGATCCTGCGCGGCAGCATGGCGTTCTGGAGACCGGCGGCGATCTCCCTCGAACGGTCGAGCATCGTGACCCGGTGCAGGGCGCGGGCCACCGCCTTCGACCACGCGGTCATCAGGGTGTGGTCCGCGAGGGAGAACGAGTTCGTGTTCTCGTAGAACATGCCCATGGCGCCGAGCGGCTGCCCCCGCTCGACCAGCGGCAGGAACGCGGCGGCCGTCGCGTGGAAGCCGTGCTGGTGCGGCGCCAGCCGCGGGTAGCGGTCGAGGAAGTCGGGCACCGACGTGAAGAAGAGTGGCCTGGCGGAGCGTACGACGTCGTTCAGCGGCCAGGAGTCGGCGAGCCGGGACTTCTGCGGGGGCTCGGTGTCGTCCAGGGACAGCACGGTGCGGACGAGACGGAGTCGGCCCTGCTCGAGCACGGCGAGTGACATGGCCTTCACTCCGAGCCTGCGCAGGCACGGCTCGTCGCCGAGGACCGCGGCGACCTCGCGCACGCTCATCGCCCGGGCCAGGGCGATCGCCGCCTCACCCAGGGCGTGCAGGTGATCGCTGTCCTCGTCGGCCGGCGGCCGAAGCGACGAGTGCGACAGATCCAGGGTGGCGTCACGGACCACCCCCACGACCCGCGTGGGCCCGTCCGCGCCGTCGCGCACGACGTTCCCCCGGACGTGTGTCCAGCGGCTGCGACCGTCGTGGAGGGCGACGCGGAAGTAGGCGCTGTACGCGTCCTTGCGGCCGCCCCGCAGCTCCGCGGAGAGACCCGACAGCAGTGTCCAGTCGTCCCGGAGGATCTTGGGCCGGAGGTCGGTGGCCAGCCCGTGGTACTCCCCGGGGAGCAGATCGAGCGCGTCGCGGCCCACGGGATCGAGGATCAGCTGTCCGGTGGCCGGCACCCAGAGGAAGCAGCCCACGCCTGTGACGGCGAGCGCCTCCCCGCGGTCCAGCCGCGGTTCCGTGTCGCGCATGCGTGGTCCGGTCAGCGCCGTGCGCGCTGACGGGCGATGTACAGGCCGAGGACGATCCCCACGAGGAGCGTGACCGTGAGGACGCTCCAGAGGGGCAGGGTGACGGTGGGGATCCACAGTCTGATCGTGACCGACCCCGTGTTCGCGGCGATGAACCAGATCGCCAGGACTGCGAGGACCACGAAGGCGATCGTGCGCAGACGCATGTCCCGGCCCTTGTAGGACAGGGTCGAGTGGGGATGAGGCGGAGCTGCTGCCTTACGGCTCATGAGGTCCATTATCGGCCGTTTTGCCCAGGACCTCGACCTCAGCCGGACGCGCTGCGCGGAGCGGGCGCAACGGCGGCCGACGCCGTACGGGACTCGTCCCGCGCCCACAGGGACCGTACGTGGCTGAGATGGCGGACCATGCAGGCCTCGGCGCCCATGGCGTCACCCGCCAGCATGAAGTCGAGCAGCTCCAGATGCTCCTCCGCGGAGGGCAGCAGCTCACCCCGCTCGTCCAGTGCCGTCAGACCGTAGAGCCGCGACCGTTTGCGCAGGTCGCCGACCGTCTCGACCAGGCGTTCGTTGCCGGAGAGGCCCAGCAGCGTGAGGTGGAAGCGACGGTCGGACTCCAGATAGCCGATGAGGTCGTGGGCGCGGGCCGCCGCCACGATCTCCTCGGCGATCGGACGCAGCGCATGGAGCTCGTCGCGGTCCGCCGTCAGCGTCACCCGGCCCACGGTCGGCACCTCGATGAGCAGCCGGATGTCCGTGTACTGGTCGAGGTCGCGTTCATTGACCTCGGTGACCCGGAAGCCCTTGTTGCGCACCGGCTCGACCAGGCCCTCACGGGCCAGGTCGAGCATCGCCTCCCGTACCGGGGTGGCCGAGATCCCGAAGTCCTCGGCCAGACCCGGCGCCGAGTACACCTCGCCGGGTTTGAGCTCGCCGGAGATCAGCGCCGCCCGCAGAGCGTGGGCCACCTGGTCGCGCAGGCGCTCCCGGGTGGTGATCAGATGACTCTGCTTCAGATGGCCCATGTGCCGTTCTCCGACTTCCGCTTGTCGCGCCGTCCGGCCGCCGGGGCGTGGCGCCGCACCACCGTACAATTTCACGTTTTCACGGCGCGTGACAGTTCACAGCAGGAACCCGCCGGGGAACGGGTCCTCCGGGTCGAGGAAGTACTGCGCGGTGCCCGTGAGCCACGCGCGCCCCGTGATGGTCGGCACCACCGCGGGCACGCCACCCACCTCGGTCTCCTCGATCAGCCGGCCGGTGAACCGGGTGCCGATGAAGGACTCGTTGACGAAGTCCTGGTGCAGCGGAAGCTCCCCTCGGGCGTGGAGTTGCGCCATGCGCGCGGACGTGCCCGTGCCGCAGGGGGAGCGGTCGAACCAGCCGGGGTGGATGGCCATGGCGTGGCGCGAGTGGCGCGCGTCCGAGCCGGGCGCGGTCAGGTGGACATGCTTGACGCCGCCGATCTCCGGCCGGACCGGGTGGACGGGGCGTTCGGTGGTGTTGATCGCCTCCATGATCGCAAGGCCGGCCCTGAGCAGCTCGTCCTTGCTGTCCCGGGCGAACGGCAGCCCGAGTGCGTCCAGATCGACGAAGGCGTAGAAGTTGCCGCCGAAGGCCAGGTCGTAGGGGACCGTGCCGAAGCCGGGCACCTTCACCTCCCGGTCCAGGGCGGCGCAGAACGCGGGCACATTGGTCAGCGTCACCGCCTTCGCGACACCGCCCTCGACCCGTACCTCCGCACGCACCCGGCCGGCGGGGGTGTCGAGGCGGACGGTCGTCACCGGTTCGACCACCGGCACCATCCCGGTCTCCACCAGCACGGTCGCCACCCCGATCGTGCCGTGCCCGCACATCGGCAACAGTCCGGACACCTCGATGAACAGCACGCCGACATCGGCGTCCGGCCTGGTCGGCGGCTGAAGGATCGCCCCGCTCATGGAGGCGTGACCGCGGGGCTCGTACATCAGCAGCGTACGGAGATGGTCCATGTGCTCGATGAAGTGCAGCCGACGTTCGGCCATGGTGGCGCCGGGGATCGGGGGGACTCCACCGGTGATGACACGGGTGGGCATTCCCTCGGTGTGCGAGTCGACGGCGTGGAACACATGACGGGTGCGCACGACGGGGCTCCTCTCAGTGCCGGCCGTCGGCGACGGCCTTCTCGGTGGCGGCGCGGACCTCGGCCTCGGTGATGCCGGCGAGAGGCGAGCGCGGCGGGCGGCAGGGTCCGCCGCGCCGGCCCGCGATGTCCATGGACAGCTTGATCGACTGGACGAACTCCGTCTTCGAGTCCCAGCGCAGCAGAGGGTGCAGCGCGCGGTAGAGCGGCAGCGCACGCTCGAGGTCGCCGGTGACGGCGGCACGGTACAGCTCCGTGCAGGAGGCCGGGAAGGCGTTCGGGTAGCCGGCGACCCAGCCGACCGCGCCCGCGACGGCCAGTTCGAGCAGGACGTCGTCGGCCCCGATCAACAGATCGAGCTCCGGGGAGCGTTCGGCGATCTCGTACGCCCGGCGGACATCGCCGCTGAACTCCTTCACCGCGACGATGTGGCCGTCCCCATGCAGCGCGGCGAGCAGGTCGGCGGTGAGGTCCACCTTGGTGTCGTGCGGATTGTTGTACGCGACGACCGGCAGTCCGACACCGGCGACCTCGGCGTAGTGGGCGCGTACGGCGGAGGCATCGCACTTGTATGCGTTGGGTGGGAGCAGCAGGACCGATCCGCAGCCGGCCTCGGCGGCCTGTTCGGTCCAGCGGCGCGCCTCGGCGCTGCCGTAGGCCGCGACCCCGGGCATCACCCGCGCCCCGTCGCCGGCCGCCTCGACGGCCGAACGGACGACCCGGGCGCGCTCCTCGTCGGTGAGGGCCTGGTACTCGCCGAGCGAACCGTTGGGCACGACTCCGTCGCAGCCGTTGTCGAGCAGCCATCGGACGTGCGCGGCATAGGCGTCGTGGTCGACGGTGAGGTCGTCGTCGCGGAAGGGGAGGGCGGTGGCGACCATGATGCCGCGCCAGGGGCGGGTGGCGGTCCAGTCGGCGTGTGCGGGGGTGGCGGTCACGTGGAGCCCTTCTAGGCGAGATGTGACATGATACTGATTGATCGTCAGTTGGGTCTCTGTCGGTACGGGATCCAGCCCGTACGGGAATCAGTTGCCGCCCCGCGCACGGTCCGGGTCCGGTTCGAGCACCGCGAGCGCGCCCAGCGTCACCGGGACGGCCAACGGGCGGCGTTCGGGGGAGCCGGGGAGTGTGACGTCCCGCCCCGCACCACCACGGGCCGGTCACCGTCCCCGTCCGGCCCGGTAGCGGCGTGCACCGCCCACGAGGCGCCCTCCGTGCCCGCGCCCGGCACCCCGGTCCGCTCCGAGGTCACGGTCCAGACGTGGTGCCGGGGAAGGTGGATGCCGCGGCTCGCCCCCCACCGCCGCCGCAGCCCGTCGAACCGTCGAAGGCCGCCCAGTCGTGGTGCAGCGCCTCCGGCCGGGCGGCGCCGAGCGTGGCCGCGGGCTGCCGGTAGAACTGACCGCCGAGGCCTGCGTCACCGCCGAGCTGCGCCACCCAACTCCCGGCCGCGTTCACCACGTACGGGGCGTGCAGCGCGCCGCCCTCGGCGGTCCGTACCCCGTGCACGGAACCGTCCGCACCGGTGAGTACGGAGGTGACCTCCGTGCCGGTGCGGACGGCGGCGCAGGAGGCGCGCAGCAGCCGGGACGCTGCCAGCGCCGGCTGCACCTGCGCGTCCTGCGGGTAGCGGAACGCGCCCGCTAGGCCTGGTGCGAGATGGGGCTCCAGGTCGTGGAGCCCGTCACCGGGGATCTCGTACGCCTCGACTCCCGCGGCGCCCTGCGCCTTGGCGAACCGCCGCAGGGCGTCCAGGCCGCTCTCGTCAGAGGCGACCACGAGGCCGCCCTTGGGCTCGAACTCGGCCTCCGTCCGAAGAGCGGGGGAGAGTTCGCGCCACAGGCGGTTCGACAGCAATGCCAGATCCAGCTCGGGCCCCGGCTCCTTGTCGGAGACCAGGAGGTTGCCCTCGCCGGCGCCGGTCGTGCCGCCCGCGACGGGGCCGCGGTCGAGGACGGTGACGGAGAGGCCCGCGCGTACGGCGTAGTACGCGCAGGCCGCGCCGATCATTCCGGCGCCGACGATGATGACGTCGGTCGCCGCGGAGAGGTGTCTCGTGGGCACGTCGGTAATATTTCACATGCCACTGGGCTTGCCAAGAGGCCCAACACGCCCTGGTGGCAACGGCTTTCGCAGGCGATCCGCAGCCTCTCGCCCGTTGCCTCGACCCCTCAAGTGGCCCCCACGTCACAGAAACTGACGACGCACAAGGCTTCTCAGTGCAATTTCACATTGCTATGTTACATGTCATGTTCAGGGCGCCGTCACCTCAACAGCCCTGCCTTCAAAGGAAGTTCACCCCCCCATCACAGGAGACTTCGTGTCCCAGCACAGATCCGTGCGCACGACCCTTCTCGCCGCAGTGCTCGCGACCGGCCTCACGGCCCCGCTCGCGTACTCGGCCCAGGCCGCCGCCCCCATGGAGACACCGGCCACCTTCGCGCCGCGGAACGCCGGTCCGACCGCCCCGGCGACCTACGCCCCGAACCCGCACGACGAGGTCGACCGCCTCGCCGAGGCGCCCGCGGCGAAGACGGGACCCGCGGCCGCCCCCCGCGGTGTCACCGCGGGACGTGTCCCCGGTCCGCAGAGCGGCCCGAGCTCCCAGGACCGGGCCCGTATCGGAAGCACGGCCACCACCCGGGCCGGCGTTCCCTGCACGCTCGACGGCATCACCGGACTGACCCCCGCCCAGTTCGCCGACTTCCTCGCCGATCCCGCCGTCGAGGCCGACGGCTGCCTGCGCGGACTCATCTGGACGTGGGACGCCCGCCTCGCCCCCGTGATGTCGGACGCGCATGTGCAGGCCGTAGCCAAGCGGATCACCGGCCTCGCCGCCGACCACGACGGCACCAACTCCAGCCACCTCCTGGAGATGTTCACGTACCTCCACGCCGTCGCGTACCACGACTTCAGCCGGTCCGAGATCGACATCACCGACGCCCCCACCGTCGAGACCATGCGCGCGGCCACCGCGGCCTACGCCTATGCCTCGCACACCTTCGACGTCACGCCGGAGAACGCCCAGACGCTCCGCGAGGCCCTCTACACCGGTAGCGCCCCCGGCCTGCGGCAGCACCAACTCGGCCTGATCGCCCAGGTCCTCGCCCGCATGGGCGCCGGCCACCCGCAGACCTCGGGAGACCCCGGCTGGGGCGGTGCGGCCCTCGCCGCGCTCTCCGTCAACTACCTCGGCGTCTACCCCGGCAACCAGGACACCGCCTTCCGTACCGCCGTCGCCCAGAACGCGGGCTACCGCGCGGCGTTCAAGGACTTCTCCACCCACACGCACCTCAAGAACACCGCCAACGCCTGGATCGTCCGCGACGCTCTGGGCGAGTACGGGCGCTTCGGCCAGATCGACAGCCTCAAGAGCAGGATCGTCGCCGACCTCGGCGGGCTGCTCGGCCCGGTCGAGACCGGCTTCGGGATGGGAAGTGCCCCCTGGGCCTCCCTGGTGGGCTGGCTCAACTTCTACGACGCCTGCGCCCCGTACAAGGTCTGCAAGGCCGACATCGAGGCGAGGATCTTCCCGTACACGTACACCTACGACAACGGGGCGATCAAGGTCCGTACCGGCCTCGACCGCGCCACCGTCGACCAGCTCTACTACGCGAGCAAGCAGGTCAAGGCCCAGTTCCACCGGGTACTCGGCACGGAGCAGCCGCTCGCCGGCGATCCCAACACCGCCCTGAACATCGTGCTCTACGCCTCCCGCCAGGACTACGAGACGTACCACCCGATCCTGACCGGGATGGGCACCGAGAACGGCGGCATCTACATCGAGCGCGGCGCGACGTTCTACACGTACCAGCGGCGCGTGCCGCAGGACTCCAGCCTCACGCTCGAAGAGCTCTTCCGGCATGAGTACGTCCACTACCTCAACGGTCGCTTCGCCGTCCCCGGCTTCTTCGGTGAGGGGCCGTGGTACGAGAACGACCGCACCACGGCCATGGACGAGGGCACCGCCGAGTTCTTCGACGGCGCCACCCGCGACGACGGCATCGCGGTCCGCAAGTCACTCGTCGAGAGCGTCATCAGGGACACCGCCTCGGGCGGCCCGCGCATGACCGTCGACCAGATTCTGCACGCCACCTACGACGGCGACGGCTTCCGCTTCTACAGCTACGCGGGCACGTTCTTCGAGTACCTGTGGACCGAGCGCCCCGCGCTGCTGCGCGCCATGTACGGCTATCTCCGTGCCGGAGACGTCCAGGGCTACGACACCTGGCGCGACACCGTCGGCAAGGACGCGGGGACACAAGCCGCCTATGACGCCTTCCTCGACCGGCAGATCGCCCGGGTCGACGAGCTGTTCGTGCCCGACACCACTCACGAGCCGACCGCCGGCCTGCGACACGTCACCCCCGACCAGATACGGTCCGCCTTCGCGGCCGCCACCGGAAACACGCCCACCTGCACCGGAAGCGGCGATCCCTTGCTGCCGCGCTTCGTGTGCGGCGGCCGGATCACCGCCAACCTCGCCGACGCCACCGACCCCGACAAGGTCTTCAAGGACATGTCCGAGACCGTCGACTACTTCGTCCTCGACCGGAGCCGGAGCGGCGGAGACAACTTCAACGACATGAACTGCTCCTTCGGCCCGGTGGAGATCTGGACCGGCGGCCGCGCCGGAACGGCCGGCTTCACGTGTGAGGGTCCGCTGCGCCGCTGATCCCGCCGGCACCCTCCAGGGCCGGACCCGCCTCCTCCAGGGGGCGGGTCGCGGGCCCCTGGAGCACCCGCCCGTCGGCCGCGGCGAAGCGCGAGCCGTGACAGGGGCACTCCCAGGTGTCCTCCAGCTCGTTGAAGCCGAGCTCGCAGCCCATGTGGGTGCAGCGCGGCGCCCGCGCGATCAGGTAGTGCCGGGCCACGGATGCCTGCGCCCGCACCACGTCCGGGAACTCCCGCAGGGGCAGATGACGGCGCGGATCGAAGAGTTCGGTCCAGTCCGGGCGCGGGGCGCCCGTCACATGGGCGGCCAGCAGACGGCCCGCCATCACCCCGTTGCTCATGCCCCAGCCGCCGAAGCCGGTGGCGACGAAGACATGCTGCGTGTCCGGGTGCTCATGACCCACGTACGGAACGTGGTCCGCCGACCGCACGTCCTGCGCGGCCCACCGGAAGGTGGTCCCGGACTCACCGAACCCCGGGAAGGTCCGGCGGGCCCACCCGGTCAGCCGCTCGAGCCGGTCGCCCGCGTGATCGGTACCGGGCTCGAAGGCCTCGCCGGTGACGATCAGCAGCCGGTGGCCGTCGTCGAACGGGGCGGTGCGCACCGACCGGGTGCGGTCCTCGGGCGTCAGATACATGCCCTCGGGCGCCGTCGCCGTGGGGACAGGGGCGGCGACCACCAGTTCCCGGCGCACCGTCAGCCTGGTGATCAGCGAACTGTGCACGATCAGCGGGAAGTTGGTCGCGACGACCACATCCTTGGCGTGGACGGTCGCGCCGCCCTCCGTGACCAGCCTGCACTCCGCGAGCTCCCGCAGCTCGGTGACCCGGGTGTGCTCGTGGACGAGGCCGCCCCGGGCGACGAGATCCTCGGCGAGACCCAGCAGAAACCTGCGCGGATGGAAGAGGAGCTGGCCGTCCAGCCGCACCGCCGCCGCCACCGGGAAGGGCAGATCGGTCTCCGTCACATACGCGGCGTCGAGCCCGGCCTCCAAGGTCGCGGCCGCCTCCGCGCGGATCTCCCCGGCCCGCTTCTCGTCCGTGACATAGGTGAAGGCCGGCGCTCGCTCCAGCTCGGCATCGATGCCGAGTTCCGCGCACAGGCCCACCACATGGTCGAGCGCCTCCTGCTGCGCACGGGCGTACCGGGTGGCGGCGAGGATTCCATGGGCGTCGCGCAGCCGCGCGTAGGTGAGACCGTGCAGGGCGGTGAGCTTGCCCGTGGTGTGGCCGGAGACCCCGCCGGCGACCCGCTCGGCCTCCAGCAGCACGACCTCACGTCCTGCGCGGACCAGCTCGTGTGCCGTGCACAGACCAGCGATCCCGCCCCCGATGACGACGACGTCGGCCGTCAGGTCGTCGGCGAGGGCGGGGTGGTCGGGAGAGGGCGTGCCGTGCATCCAGTACGAGGTACCGATGTGCGCGTCCGCGGGCATGGCGCACTCCTTCCCGAAGGGCTGCTGCCCCGCGCGTGCCCGCCCGGCGGCCGACCATGCGCCGTGGGGCGGTCGAGCTGCGTGAAGTGAGTACGGGTACTCAGGACGACGGCCGGTGGAGTCCCGAGGATGGGACTCTGCCGTCCGAGACCGAGGAACCCCGCATGTACGTCGAGAAGCTGCCCAAGACCTGGACCGTCCTCTGCGTCGCCGTCTACCTGGCGATGGTCGTCCGGCTGGGAGTGGACGCGCTGCCCGAGGACACCGGCGTCTGGCTGCTCGTGTCGGCGGCCTACCTGCTGGTCCTGGTGCCCTGCATCGCGGTCCCGATCTCGAAGGCGATCTACCACCGCGTCCGCGTCGACCCGGGCAGCGGCCTGCTCCGCGTCGGCCGCGAGCGCATCCCCCTCGCCGACATGGACCCCGACTCCGTCCACGCGGCGCTGCGACTCGTGAAGCCCCGCGCGGGCTGGCGGTACGCGGCGTCGGCAGGCGCGGTGCAGAGCCCCCTCGCCGGCCTGCAGGCGGCCGACCGCAGCGCGCCGCGGCTGGTCGGCGGCGGCTGGGCCGTGCCGATGGGGATGGACAGCGTGGTCGTCACCACTCGCCGGGGCGAACGCCTCGTGATCGCGACCCATGACGGTGCGGCCCTCCTCACCGCCCTGGCCCGCGCGCTCGCCCCCACGCCCTAAGCGGCGCTCCTACGCTCCGGTGCCAGCCGCTCGATCGCGACGAGCGCCGCGTCGTCGCCGAGGTGGCCGCCCGCGTACGCGTGGAGGTCGTTCCGGAGATGGCCGAGCAAGGTCTGCGGGTCGTCCCCCGCCCATGCCGCGAGCCGCTCGACCAAGGGGTAGAAGGCGCGGTCGCGGCTGCGAGCCTCGATGACACCGTCGGTGTACAGCAGCAGCACGTCCCCGACGTCGAAGGGAAAGGACTCCACGGCTACCACGGGGGAGAGGACGTCCGCGAGCCCCAGCGGCGGGCTCGGTTCGGCGCTGTCGAGGGCGACGACCCGCCCCTTTCGCAGGAGCAGCGGCGGGGGATGCCCGCAGTTGGCAAGCCGCACGACCGGCTCGTGATCGGGGATGTCCAGCACCAGTGCGGTGACGAACGCCTCCTGGGCCTCGTCGTCCACGGACATCCCGACCTCGTCCGCGCGTTCGTCCGCCTCGGCCGAACCGACACCGGCCTCCAGGTGCCGGATCAGTTCGGGCAGCTCCCGCTCCCGGCGGGCGGTGACGCGGAAGGCGCCGAGCACGAGCGAGGCCTCGCTGATCGCGTCGAGCCCCTTGCCGCGGGCGTCACCGATCAGCAGCCTCGTCCCCGACTTCGTACGGGCGGCCGCGTACAGGTCGCCGCCCATCTGCGCCTCCTCCTCCGCCGCCAGATAGATCGAGGCGATCCGCAGCGGACCCGACCGGCGGGGGAGCGGACGCAGGACGACGCTCTGCGCGGCCTGCGCGATGGAGCGCAGCTGAGTCACTTTGCTCTCGTGCGCCTCGCGCAGGTACGCGAAGAAGGTGACGATGATCGAGATCAGGATCAGCGCGGCGATCTGATACGTGTGGTTGAGGTCCGTCAGACTCGTCCGCACGATCGCCACCACCGCCTGCGCGAGGACCGCGACCGCGCCCACGAAGGCCGTCATCCGAGGACCGGCGAACGACGCCGTCACCGCCGGCGCGGCGATCAGGAACGGGCCGAGATGGACCTCCGGCGGCAACAGGATGTCCACCACCGTGACCGTCGCGATCAGCGCGAAGGGAGCGGCAAGAAGCAGTCGCCCACCGCGCCGGGAGAGGCGGGGTGCGAAGCCTCGCGGCCGGGGATCCATGGGAAAGGCATACCGCAGGTGGTGGGGCATGTCCTGTTGCCGGGCATTCCGGCGCGGTGTGTCGCCCGGCGACGACATACCGTGATTCGCGGTCTACCGAGGAGCCGGGCGGTACTCGACGGGCCTGTCGTTGATCTTCACGATGTGGCTCCCGCGCGCCAGGTCGCGCAGCGCCTTCCGGGCCTGCTTCTCCCCGGACTCCCGGTCGGGCGCGGCGACCCCCGCGTCCCGGAGGGTCGAGAGCGCCCGGTTCGCGTCCCAGGACCCGCCGAGCGCGTGGATCGCGCGCAGCAGAATGTCCGCGTGGGTCGGTGGGCTGCTGCTCAAAGGGGCCTCCTCGGGTGGTGACGGGCGCAAGGGGGACGCTAGCGGGCGGTCGGCGCGGCCGGAGGCGGTTTCCGGCAGGTGCGCCGACGGCTGCGCGCCCGTTCCGCGTCAGCTGCGGGCCACGGCCGCCGTGAAGTCGGCGAGGGTGCGCCGCGCCCGCCAGCCCTGGCCCTCGGCCCTGGAGACGTCGAGGACGACCGAGTGGGCCAGCTGGTCCACGGCGTACCGGGTCAGCGCCGGCTCGGTGTGCGGCCGGAGGCGGGACAGGGACTCCGCGGTGGCGGCCGCGGCGCGCGCCAGGGGCAGCGGAAGTCGGCGGATCCTCGCGTGTACGCCATGGGCGCGCAGGACGGTTCGTACCGCCTCGTCGCGGTGGTACGGCACCGGGTCCGCGATGTTGTACGCGCCCGGCTGCCAGTCGGCGGCGGAGAGACACGCGTCGGCGAGGTTCTCCACGGCCGTCAGGCTCAGGAGCACGTCGCGGCCGGGCAGGAGCAGCAGTCCGGCGCGGACGCGGGCGAGCAGCCGCGGCACGAGGTGGGGGTCGCCGGGACCGTAGACCGCCCGCGGGCGGAGCACCACCGCGCCGGCCGCGAGCGCGAGGGCCTCTCCGGCCGCCTTCGTGCGACCGTAGGCGTTCAACTGCCCGCGCACGGGATGGTCCTCCGCGATCCGGGCCCGACTCGGCCCCGGGGCGTACACGCTGGCACTGCTCACCCAGACCACCGGCCGGCCGGCGGCCGCCTCCAGGAGGTGGGCGGTGCCGTCGACGTTCACGGCCCGCATCGTTGCCTCGGCCGGCGAACCGGGCACCGGGTCGCCGACGGCCGCAGCGCAGTGCACGACGAGATCGGCGCCGCCCAGGTCGGGCGGCCCGCACTCGGCGTCCCAACGCACGTGCCGACCGACGGGCCCCGGCCGCCGCCCCACACACAGGACATCGGCACCGCGCGCGGCGGCAAGGACGGCTACATGGGAACCGCAGAAGCCGCTGGCTCCGGTGACGGCGATGGTGGTCATGTTCGGCTCTCTTGGGCGTGGGGGGCGGCGGTCGGGTGGACGGTCAGCGGCATCGTCGGTCCACTCTGGCGGGGGCTCGCGCGACGAGGACGTGGGCGCCGCCGGCTCCCGTGATGGCGTTCGTCGTCATGCTCGGGACTCGGGGGGAGGTCGGTGGTCTCGCGTGGACGGCCGGCCCATGCCGCCCGTCGGCGCACCCGGCGGGGAGGACGGTCGGTCGGTGCGGGGCTCGCGCGACGAGGACGTCGGTGCCGCCGGCTCCCGTGACGGTGTTCGTCGTCATGCTCGGGTCGCCGTACGGACGTCGGCGGTCGTCGCGCGGATGGTCAGCTCGCGCCAACCCGGCAGTGCCGCGCGGCGATCCACCCGGGCGCGGGCGACCGACGGGCGGTGTGGGGCGAGCGCGGCGAGGAGGTCGTCCAGTTGTGCGCGGGCCAGCCTCGCGCCCGGGCACGCGTGGGGGCCGGCGCCGAAGACGAGTTGGGCGACGGCGGGCGGGGCCGGGCTCCGGGCGTCCGGCGGAGTGCTGTGCGCGCCCACGGCATTGCGTGCCACCAACACCAGCCGGTCCCCGGCCCGCACCGGGCACCCGCCGAGCGTGGCGTCGGCTGCTGCCACGCGTGGCAGCAGCGGGGACGGGGCGACGACCCGGAGCAGCTCGGTGACAAGGGCCGGCCGCAGCCGTTCGTCGCCGGCCTGCTCCCACAGCCCGCCGTCCGCACACCACGCGACCGCGCGCGGCAGCGCGGCGACGGTCGTGTTGACGGCGGCGACGGCGAGCATCGCCCGCAGCCCGGCGTCGTCCTCCCCGCCCGCGAGCAACGCCTCCAGACGGGCCGTCGCCTCGGCCGCCGCACGGGCGGAGCCCGGGAGCCGAGGGCCGGGCAGATGGTCCCGGACCGCGGCTGCCGCAGCGTCGGCGGCGGCCTCGGCCAGGGCCGACGGGTCGGCGGTGGTGTCCAGCAGGGCACGGACCGTCGCCCCGGACAACTCGCGTGCCAACGGGACGAGGTCGACCGCGAGGCCCGCACCGAGCGGGGCGAGCCGACGCGCCAGGACGGCCTGCCAGACCGGCCGCAGCCGCGCCACACCGTCCGCGCCCAGCTCCCCGGCCACGGCCCGCCGGGTGTCGCGGTGCCCCGCGCCCTCCTGGTCGAACAGCAGCCCGCCGCCCGACAGTTCACGGGCCGCGCCTCCGGTGGTGCCGGCCGCGGCGCGGTCCAGCGGGATCCGGGTGAGGGCCTGACGGTACGGCTCCGCGCCGCTCACCAGCACGGCCCGGCCGACGCGGACCACCGGCCTGCGCCGGACCGCGGCGAGCAGGGCGAACAGCAGCGGGTGGGAGCGCGTGTAGACCCGCCGGTCACGGCGCCGCGCCGCACGCACGCCGGGCGTCGTCGGGATGCCGGTCACCGGACGTGCACCTTCCGCGGGTCGCTGGGGCGGTAGCGGCGATCCCAGGACCACAGCAGGGTCCGGCGGGCGCCCCACGCCCGCAGCCTGCGCAGGCTCGCCCGCACCACCATCCGCTCGGCCCGCGCGATCCGATCGCTGTGCCTGCGCGCCCGGTTGAGCAGCACGACGTCCTCGGGCGGCCCTTCCAGCGGCACCCTCGGGGCGCCCCCGCACCGTACGTACAGATCCGCGGTCAGGGCGATGTTGTGGCCGTGGCACAGGACGTACGGCGTGCGGTAGTGCGGATGCCGGTGCTCCCTGCGCAGGCGCCCGTACACCGCCGTCGCCCGGACCACAGCCGGCAGGACGTACCGCTCCGCGACGGAGGGGGACTCGTCGGGGCGCGGGATGCTGCGCCCGCAGGCCATCTCCGCGCCCCCGGCGAACGCCGCCTTCGCGGCGGCGATCCAGTCACGAGCCGGCAGACAGTCGGCGTCCGTACGCACCAACAGCGCGGCGCCCCCGGCGATGGCGTACCGGAACCCGGTGTCGGCGGCCGCCCCCGCGCCGGGTTCGCGCTCCTCGACGAGATGGACGGGGAAAGGCGCGGCGGCGGCGAAGCGCCGCACGATGTCGGGGGTCCCGTCGGTGGAGGCGTTGTCCACGACGACAAGGGTGAACCGGGTGTCGGACTGCGCCGCGAGGGCGGCGAGCGTCGCGCCGATCGAGGCCTCCTCGTCGAAGGCGGGCACCACCGCCCACAGAGCCCCCTTCGCCTCCGGAGCGGCCGTCATCGGGCAGCACCCGTGGTGCGGGCGGCGGCCAGCCTCGCCGTCGCCGCCCGGTCGGGCTTCGACGAGCGGCCGGACAGCGGGATGTCGGCGAGCAGCAGCGCGTCCGGACGCGCTGCGCCCATCCGCTCCAGCGGCCCGGCCAGCGCTGCGCGCACCCGGCTGTGGTCCGCCGCCCGGCGCGGCTGGACGACGGCGACGAGCCGCTCGTCCCCGTCCCCGGCCGGAAAACCGACCAGCACGGCCAGTTCGACACCGGGCACGTGCAGCGCGGGTTCGTAGAGACCCGGGTAGATGTTCTCCGCCCGCCGCAGGACCATGTCCTTGCAGCGGCCCTCCAGGACGATACGGCCTTCGTCGTCGAGGCGAGCCCGGTCGCCGGTGTCGACCCAGGGCGTCGGCTGCTCGCCGAGGTAGCGGTCCCGGGCCGCCGGACCGGACAGCGACAGCTCCCCGGTCGACCGGGTCTTGGCCTCGACCCCCGGCAGCGGCGCGCCCACCAGATCGCCCTCGCCGCCGAACGCGGCCTTGTCCGCCTGCTCGACGGCCGCCGCCGGGAACAGCTCCGTGAGCGCGTACACACCCCATGCCTCGTCCGCCCCCGCCGCCTTCACCCGCGTGAGCAGCTCGGCGCTCGCCGGCGCGGAGCCGGTCCACACCCGACCGGTGAACCGCGCCTCCTCGGCCAGTGCCGCCCGTAGTTGAGGAGGCGTCAGATAGGTGGCCTGCGGCGCCAGTCGGCGCAGCTGCCGCGCGAGGACGCGCGGCGATCGGGCGGGCAGCGCGACCGGCGCACCGCTCGCCAGGGACGGTACGAGGACGAAGAACGTACCGCCGAGGACCGGGCGACCCGGTTCGGGCGCCACGAGGTCGGTCACCGTGGCCATCCCGGCGGCCAGCGAGGAACGGGTGTGGACCACCGCGCGGGGCCGCGAGGTGGTGCCCGAGGTGAAGACGATGACCGCGTCGCCGTCCCCGTCCACCGGGCGCGGCAGGACCGCCGTACCGGCGCCGCTGTCCAGCGCGGGGGCGCTGCCCGGCAGCCGGCGGCCGACCGTGGCCACCGGTCCGAGCTCGGCGAGGTCCGGCAGCGCGAGACGGGCCCGGCGGGCCAGCGGCCTCGCCCATCCCGCGACCGCCTGCGCCGTCGCGTCGGCCAGGACCACGTCCGGGCGGGCCAGTGCGAGCCGGGCGCACAGGACGTCCGGGCCGGCCGAGGGGTCGAGGACCGCGGCGCGCAGTCCCAGCCGGTGCACGGCGAGCATCACGGCCAGCGCGCGCGGCCCGGGCCGTACCGCGACACCGACCGTGCCGCCGCGCGCGATTCCGCGCGCGTGCAGGGCGGCGGCGTACGAGTCGGCGAGATCGGCGAGCTCCCCGCAGGTGGCCTTCGTACGGACGGCGCCGGTGCGCGTGGTGCCGAGAACGGCGGGCCGGTCGGGGTGCGACCGCAGGGTGTGGGCGAGAGCGTCCAGCATCAGCGCGGGTCCTCCCCGTGACGGCCCGGGCCCTTGTCGAGGTACCAGCGGGCGGTTCCGACGATTCCGTAGGCGCGCAGGCGCCGGGTCGAGTTCTCCACCACCATGTCGCGGGCGTGGACGATGGCGGTCGTGCGCCGCCGCACCCGGTTCAGGAAGAGCCGGTCGGTGGGGGAGGGGCGGCGGGGCATCCCGCCGACGGCCTCGTACAGTCGCGCGGTGATGGCCATGTTGTTGCCCGCGTGCATCCGGTACGGCGCCAGATAACCGTTCCCGCGCCGGTGCGCGGGGCGCACCCGGCCGAAGAACGCGGCGACGCGCACGAGCGTACGGAACAGGGCGCGGCCCAGCGGCCCGTGCTCGTCCCGGCGGGCGTCGATGCGCCCGCACACCAGTCCGGCGCCGCTCCGCAGCGCGCCCCGGGCCGCCGCCGTCCAGCCGGGGTGCGGCAGACAGTCGGCGTCCGTGCGCGCGAGCAGTGTGGCCCCGCGCCCGATCGCGAACCGGAACCCGGTGTCGACGGCGCAGCCCACGCCCTTGTCCCGCTCGTCGAGCACATGGACGGGGAACGGCGCCCGCTCCGCGAAGGCGCGGGCGATCGCGGCCGTGTCGTCCTCGGAGGCGTTGTCCACCACGACGAGTTGGAAGTCCCGGTCCGTCTGCTCGGCGAGCGCCGCCAGCGTGTCGCCGATGCGCGCGGCCTCCTGATGCGCGGGCACCACCACCCACAGCGCGCTCACGCCTTCTCCCAGACCATCGTCATGATGCTGACACCGCCGCCGAGACCGACGAACAGGACCCGGTCTCCCGGGCGCAACCCGTCGTGTATCCGGTCGAGTTGCACGCCCAGGCTCGCGCTGGCGATGTTCCCGAGCTCCGGGACGGTGACCACGAGCCGGTCCCTGGGGACGCCGGTGATCTCCACGAAGCGCTCCAGGTACGGCAGGGTGACCTGATGAACCAGGACGTGACGGAAGTGACGCCACTCAAGCCCCGTACGGTGCCGGACCCGGTCGATCACCGACGTGCCCACCTTCTCGAACACCTCGCGCAGCTCGCTGCCGTCGCCGTGGAAGTACGTGTGCTCGTCGCCGCGCGGATGGCGTGAACCGCCGCCGAATATCCCGCCGACGCGCCAGTGCTCGGAGTGGGTCTCGCTGTCCACGTCGAGGATCCCGCCGCGGTCCACCGCTTCGAGGACCACCGCCGCGCCCGCGTCGCCGAAGGTGTAGCCGGCGAAACCGTCGCGGAACTGGGCCAGATCGGCCGGGTCGTGCCGGACGGCCCGGCTCGGCGTCTCACCGGTGACGACGAGGGCCCGCCGGGCGCGCCCCGCAAGGATCATGGTGCGGGCGAGGTCGATGCCGTTGACGAAGCTGTTGCAGGCGTTGGTGACGTCCAGGGCATGCGCCCGGGAGCCGAGTTCGGCCTGCACGATGTGCGCGGTGGCCGGCTCCACCATGTCGCGCGTGGCGGAGGCGAACACCAGCAGGTCGATGTCGGCGGGCCCGACCCCGGCCCGCTCCAACGCCTCGCGGGCGGCCCCGACCGCGAGGGTGGAGGCGTACTCGTCCGGCCGTGCGACCCGACGGGTGAGGATCCCGGTGGCCCGCTCGAACATCCCGCCAGGCAGCGCGAACCCACTGCCGGCGACCACCCGCTGCCGCAGCTGCTCCGAGTCCACCACCTGCTCGGGCAGGCAGGAGCCGGTCCCGGTGATCCCGACGCGGAGGGGGCCGTCGGCGACGGCATCATGACTTTCCATGCCACGGAGGCTACGAGCGGATCGCGGCGGGCGTCCTGAGTGCGCGTACTCAACTCCCGTGGGGGAAAGCCCCTGTCGCCCGGTGGGGGAGACGCAGTCCAGGGCGTGCGGAATCCGCCGCGGGCGGCTCGGCTCACGGCGGGCAGGAAGCCGCTACGGGGGACTCAGCCCAGGGCCGCCATGAATCCGCCGCGGGCGGCCCCGCCCGTCAGCAGGCTCTCCCAGTCGAGTGCCTCCGGCAGCTCGGGCAGTGAGAGGACGACCGCCCCGCCCGCCCGCTCGACGTCCTCGCACCAGCCCACCATGTCGTCGGGGCTTCCCGAGCCGCCGAACACCGGCGCCATCAGAGCGGGCACGACGCACCCGGCATCACCGGGGCCGTCCACCACGCACAGCGTGAGCCGGGGCACGACACTCCAGCCCTCGCACACCGGAACCGTCCCACCGGGCGCGGCCACGGTGGGCAGGTCGGCGTGGACGGGTGCGCCGCCGAGCAGCAGCGCGGGTGTGGTGCCGGGCACGAACAGGGTGTTCTCGGGAGGCATGAGCATGGGCGGCACCCTTTCACAGCCGCGGACCGCGGTGACGGCCGGGGAGTGATCGTCTGTCGCCCGGGAGGTCTCACCGGATACGGTGGTCGGAAGATCGTCCTGGAGGGAAGTGACGGGATCATGCGACTCTTGGCGGCCCCCGGCCCTGCGGAGCCCCTGCGATGACCGCGGCCGACAACCCGCACGTCCTGGTGTGCACCGAAGGGCGGGCCGGGTTCCTCACGCTGAACCGGCCCAAGGCCATCAACGCGCTCACCCACGCCATGGTGCGCCGCGTCGACGAGGCGCTGACCGCGTGGGAGGACGATCCGGCGATCGAGACCGTCGTCATCCAGGGCGCCGGTGAGCGGGGGCTGTGCGCCGGCGGCGACATCCGGGCGATCCACGACGACGCCCGCGCCGGCGGCCGCGCCACCGTCGACTTCTGGCGCGACGAGTACCGGCTCAACGCCCGCATCGCCCGCTATCCCAAGCCCTACGTCGCCTTCATGGACGGCATAGTGATGGGCGGCGGCGTCGGCGTCTCCGCCCACGGCTCCCTCCGCCTCGTCACCGAACGCTCCCGAGTGGCGATGCCCGAGACCGGCATCGGCTTCGTGCCCGACGTCGGCGGTACGTATCTGCTCAGCCGGACGCCCGGCGAACTGGGCACCCATCTCGCGCTGACCGGCGCCCAGGCCGGCGCCGCCGACGCGCTCCTGGCCGGGCTCGCCGACCACTTCGTACCGTCGCACGAGCTGCCCCGGCTCGCCGAGGAGCTCACGCGAGCCCCCGCACACGAGGTCGTGCGGCGGTTCGCCCGGCAGGCCCCGCCCGGCGAACTGGCCACCCGGCGCGAGTGGATCGACGCCTGCTACGCCGCGAAGACCGTCGAGGCCGTGATCGACCGGCTGATCGACTCAGGGGTCCCCGAGGCCAAGGAAACGGCCACCACGCTCCTGGGCCGCTCGCCCGTCGCCCTCAAGACCACGCTGGCGGCGCTCCGGCGCGCCCGGCACCTCGACTCCCTGGAAGCCGTCCTGAACATGGAGTTCCGGCTCTCCTGCGCCGCCCTGTCCTCCGCGGACCTCGTCGAGGGCATTCGCGCGCAGGTCGTCGACAAGGACCGCGACCCCCATTGGTCCCCGCCCACGCTCGCCGAGGTCACGGACGAGACCGTCGCCCGCTACTTCGACCCGGCCGGCGCCCCGGAGCCGTTCTCGGCGTGACGGCCTGACCGGGGCTGCTCGTCCGGGGGCGTCCCGTCCCAGGTCATCCCCAGCGGTACGCGGCCGATCGCGCGGCCCTGCGCGTCGAGGAGCCGTCCCATCCGCTTGGGCGTGTGGAGCGCGACGGTCCGGTCCTTGACCTCCAGCGCGGGGAAACGCTCCGCGAGCATGGCCTCGAACGGGTCGATCGCGTCGAGGCCGTGCAGCCACACCAGGACCAGGAGGTTCTCCGGCCCGCTCACCGAGACGCACATCCGAACCTGGTCCATCCGCGCCAACGCGTTCCCGGTCGCCTCCAGATGCGCGAACGGGACGCAGGCGCGATAGACGACCATGGTCGGCAGACCCGCGAGCGGGTGCGCCAGATCGCAGCGGATCGTGATCGCGCCCTCCCGCGTCAGCCGCTGCACCCGGCGCCGGGCCGTGTGCTCGCTCATGCCCGTCATCGCCCCCAGCTCCGTGTACCCGAGCCGACCGTCACCGCCGAGCGCCGCGAGCAGGGCGCGGTCCTCGGGACAGACGCGGTCGTACGCCCGCACACCGTGCACGACACGGCCCCGGGTCCTGGGCGAGGTGGACAGCGCCGCGCGCTCCGCGGGCTCCATCGCCCGCATCCGCCAGTCGCGGCCCTCCCCGTACAGGGTGATGCTCAGCCGCGTCCGCGTCGAACGGACCCCGCGCAGACCGCCGATGATCCGGTGCACCGACCTGCCGAGCGTGGGCAGGTCGGGCGCCGCCACCGAGAGGAAGAGGTCGAAGTCGCCGGCCGTCTCGTCCACGCTGAACACCCAGGGCAGCGCCGCCGCTGCGGCGCTCACCGCCTCCAGGTGCCGGGGCCGGCAGCGCACCTCGACATAGGCGACGGCGGTCGTGCCCGCGCTGCTGTACGCGGTGATCCAGGCCAGACCGCCCGCGCGAAGCCGCTCCCAGCGGCGGGCCGCGGTCGTCGGGTCCACACCGAGCGCCCGCCCGATGCGGGACCACGGGGCGCGCGGGGCGACCTGGAGCGCGTCGATGAGCGCCAGATCGAGCTCGGAGAACCCGGCGTCGGGATCGGCCGTGCCGGAATCCGGCACCAGAGCCATGCCTATGAGGCTTTCCGGCAGTTTCCGGGCTTCTTCGCTCATGGACCGGATCGTAGGGGCACTTCCGGCCGGGGGAAACACCGGCCACCGGAGAGTGAGGAGAGCCGTGTCAGCTCCGCCCCCGAGTACGGTCCGGGCCCGACGGACCGTCCGGATCACGATCGTCCTGCTGTTCGCCGCCTGGCTCGTCGACTACGCCGACCGCCTCGTCATCAATCTGGTCCTGCCGTCCATCGGCGAGGAGTTCGACCTCGGGCGGGGACAACAGGGGCTCGTGGTCTCCGCGTTCTTCCTCGCGTACGCGCTCTGTCAGATCCCCGGCGGCCTGCTCGCCGACCGCTTCGGCGCTCAGCGCGTGACCTGCTGGGCCCTGCTGTCCTGGTCGGTCTTCACGGCCCTGACCGGCTTCGCCTGGTCGTTCGCGGTGCTGCTGGTCCTCCGGTTCGCGTTCGGGGCCGCCGAGGGGATCTTCCCGCCCGCCTCGATGAAGGTCCTCGTCGAGCGAACCACGCCGGAGGAACGGATGGGCGCCAACGGACTGATCATGAGCTCCAACGCCGTCGCCGCCGTGATCACCCCGCTCGCCGTCGCCCCGCTGATCGCGGCCTTCGGCTGGCGCTCGGCGTTCTTCTCGACGGCCGCCCTCGGCGTGTTCGTGCTCGTGGCGGTACGGATGTGGCTGCCGGCGCCGCCGGCGGGCACCGATCCGGAGACCCCCGCCGTCCGCAACGGACTCCGGCTGATGCTGCGCGAGGGCGTGCTGTGGCGCTTCGCCCTCATGCTGTTCGGCTACAGCACGATCATGTGGGGCCTCACCACCTGGATCCCCTCGTACCTCAACGACGAACGCGGCATCCCGCTGGCCTCCGCCGGCGCGCTCGTCGCGATTCCGGCGCTCGCCTCGGCGCTCGCGACGGTCGTGGGCGGCCGGCTGGTCGACCGGCTCGGCGGCCATCACCGGAAGATCGTGGTTCCCGCGATGACGGTCGCCGCGATCGCCCTGCCCCTGATGTCCTACTCGGCCTCCCTCACCGGCTTCGTCGTCTTCGCCACCGTCGCCGCGTGCGCCGCCTCCCTCGCGTACATGCCGATCTTCGCCGTGCCGCTGCGGGGACTCGACCCCCGGCACGTCGGCGTCGGCAGCGCCGTCATCGTCCTCGGCGGTCAGATCGCGGGCATGGTCGCGCCGCCCGTCATGGGCGTGCTCGCCGACGCCTTCTCCTTCCAGGTCGCCTTCGCCTTCCTGGTCCTCGGGGCCGTGATCGTCGCCGTGACGTCGCTCGTCACCCCGCAGGACGCCGACTCCTTCCGCTCCGCGCTCCGCGCGGCCCACCACCACTCCGACCCGCCCTCTCTCACCACGGAGCAGAAATGATGCGTACGCCCCGATCCACCACCGCCGGCCCCGTCGCCCCGCTGCTCACCGGTCTCGGCGAGCGGTTGCCCGGCCTGCGCACCCTCTACGAGGACCTGCACGCCCATCCCGAGCTGTCGTTCCAGGAGTTCCGTACGGCCGACATCGTCGCCGCCCGGCTGCGGGAACAGCGCTGGGAGGTCACCGAGGGCGTCGGTGGCACCGGTGTCGTCGGCGTGCTGGCCAACGGCGCGGGCCCCGTCGTGCTGTTGCGCGCCGACATGGACGGTCTGCCGGTGAAGGAGCGGACCGGACTGCCGTACGCGTCCACCGCGACCGGGACGGATCCGGACGGGAACGAGGTCCCGGTCATGCACGCCTGCGGTCACGACATGCATGTCGCCTGCCTGCTCGGCGCCACCGCCCAACTCGCCGCCACCCGCGACCGATGGCGGGGCACGGTCGTCGCGGTCTTCCAGCCGGCCGAGGAGATCGGCGGCGCCCCGGCGATGATCGACGACGGATTCCTGGACCGCTTCCCCCGCGCCGACATCTGTCTCGGCCAGCATGTGGCGCCCGCACCGGTCGGTTTCGTCGGGACCCGCCCGGGCCCGGTCATGGCCGCCTCCGACAACCTGAGGGTCCGGCTCCACGGCCGTGGCGGCCACGGGTCGATGCCCGAGACCACCGTCGACCCGGTGGTCCTGGCCGCAGCGATCGTCATGCGGCTGCAGACCGTGGTCTCGCGCGAGATCGCCGCCGGCCAGACGGCGGTGGTGACCGTCGGCTCGCTGCACGCCGGCACCAAGGAGAACATCATCCCCGACACCGCCGAGCTGATGGTCAACATCCGCAGCACGAACCCGGAGGTACGGGAGCGGGTCCTGCGGGCCGTCAAGCGGATCGTCCTCGCGGAGGCCGCCGCGTCGGGCGCCCCGAAGGACCCGGAGATCGTCCCCTTCAACACCTTCCCCGTGACGGTCAACGACCATGACGCCACCCACGCCGTGCAGGGCGCCCTCGCGGAGGCGCTCGGCGAGGGCCATGTCTTCACGCTGCCGCAGCCCGTCACCGGCAGCGAGGACTTCGGCACCTTCGGCACCGCACTCGACGTGCCCTCCGTCTTCTGGCACTTCGGCGGCGCCGACCCGGCCCTCTACCGTGACATCGACCCCGCGTCCCTGCTGGAGAACGGCCTTCCCGACACGATCCCCGCCAACCACTCCCCGTACTTCGCGCCCGTACCGGAACCGACCCTGGAGATCGGCGTGACGACCCTCCTCGCGGCCGCCGCCCACTGGCTGACGCAGTCCACCACCGGTGCGTGACACCGCCCTTGGGGCGCCGGCGGGCGGAGGCCCACCGGCGCTTCCTTACGCACGCACCGTCAGGAAGTAAATCGGTGTCACGATCGGGGGCGGCTCCCTAGACTCACTTCACGTGCCGCCGGGAACCCGGCGTGGCCGATCATGCGAACCGAGGGGAGCCCGACCGTGCGTTGCCGTATCGCTGTCGTCGTCTCCCCGTCACGGTACGACGTGATCCTGATGTCCCGGTCCGACCGGTGTCGGCTGCGCGGCCGCCATCGGACGCCCGTGACGAACTTCTGAGCCCACCCTTCTCCGGGGGCTCTCCACGCCCGCTTCCGGGCCCCTTCGTCCGGGAATCGCGCCGCCCTGTTCTCGAAACACCTCGAAAGGCCCGGGCCGTGCGTACCCACCTTCACCTTCCCCTGCCCAACTCCCTGAACAGCGTCCGGAATCTGGGCATCCTCGCCCATGTCGACGCCGGCAAGACCACCGTCACCGAACGGATGCTCTACCTCACCGGCGCCATCCACAAGCGCGGTGAAGTCCACGACGGCACCACCGTCACCGACTTCGACACCCAGGAGCGCGACCGCGGCATCACCATCTTCGCTGCGGCCGTCAGCTGCGTCTGGGACGACCACCGGATCAACCTCATCGACACCCCCGGACACGTCGACTTCTCCGACGAGGTCGAGCGCTCGCTGCGCGTCCTCGACGGCGCCATCGCCGTGTTCGACGCGGTCGCCGGGGTCGAGCCGCAGAGCGAGACGGTCTGGCGACAGGCCGATCGGCACCAGGTACCGAGGATCGCGTTCGTCAACAAGCTGGACCGCGCGGGCGCCGACCTCGACACCGCCGTGGCATCGATCCGGGACCGGCTGCACACCGTGCCGCTCGTCGTCCAGCTGCCGATCGGTCAGGAGGACGGCTTCACCGGAGTCGTGGACCTCGTGCACATGCGCGCCCTGGTCTGGGCCCAGGGCAGCGACACGTACACCGAGGGCCCCGTGCCCGACGCACTCGTGGACGAGGCGCGACATCGCCGCCGCGCCCTCGAGGAGGCGGTGGCCGAGCTCCATCCGGACGCGCTCGAAGAGTTCTGCGCGCGCTCGGAGCTCGCCGCGCCGACGCTGACCGCGGCCCTGCGTGATCTCACGCGGACCGGGGACGGCGTGGTCGTGCTGTGCGGATCGGCCTACCGCAACCGCGGGATGGAGCCGCTCCTCGACGCCGTCGTGTCCTACCTGCCCTCGCCACTGGACGTACCCCCGGTCCAGGGCTCCACCGCGGACGGTGCGGTGGAGGAGCGGGCCGCCGACCCGGCGGCACCGTTCGCCGCCCTGGTCTTCAAGGTGAACTCGACCGCCACCGGGCGGCTGACCTACCTGCGTGTGTACGCGGGAACGATCGGAAAGGGAGATGTCGTGCTCGACGTGGCCGCACGGCGCACCGAACGGATCGGCCGCATCCTCCGGGTGCAGGCCGACCGGAACACCGAGGTGGACCGGGCGCAGGCCGGGGACATCGTCGCGGTCGTCGGCGTGAAGGACGCCAGGTCCGGCGCCACCCTGTCCGCACCCTCGGCGCCCCTGCTCCTCGAACCGCCCACCGTGGCCGACCCGGTCGTCTCCGTCGCGGTCGAGGCCCGCAGAAGCCTCGACACCGACCGGCTGGCGTCCGCGCTGGCCCGGCTCGTCGAGGAGGATCCCTCGCTGAAGGTCCGCACCGACCCCGAGACCGGCCAGACCGTGCTCTCGGGGATGGGCGAACTGCATCTGGAGGTGGCCGTGGAGAAGATCCGCCGGGCCCAGGGCCTGGAGATCGGCGTCGGCAGGCCGCAGGTCGCCTACCGCGAGACGGTCGTCCGCGGGGTCTCCGACCTGGTCTACCGGCATGTCAAGCAGGACGGTGGCGCGGGCCAGTTCGCCCACGTCGTCCTCGACGTGGTGGCGCTGGATCCCGATGCCGGTACGGCGGAGGAGTTCGCGTTCTCCTCCACCGTCACCGGTGGCCGGGTACCGCAGGAGTACATCCGTGCGGTCGAGGCGGGCTGCCGCGACGCGCTGGCCGAGGGCCCGCTCGGCGGCCACCCGGTCACCGGTGTCCGGGTGACGCTGACCGACGGTGCCACGCACTCCAAGGACTCCTCGGAGATGGCGTTCCGCACGGCCGGCCGCTTCGCGCTCCGCGAGGCACTGCGCGCCAGTGCGATGACGCTCCTCGAGCCCGTGGTCGAGGTCACGGTCACGGTGCCCGACAGCGCCACGGGCGGGGTGCTCGGTGACCTGGCGGCACGGCGCGGCCGGGTCTCCGGCTCCACCGCACGTGCCGGTACGGCGGTGATCACCGCGACCGTGCCGCTGGCCGAGCTGTTCGGCTACGCGTCCCGGCTGCGCAGCCGCACCCAGGGCCGGGGCACCTTCACCACCCGGCCGACCGGTTACGCGCCCGTCCCGGCCGGCCTCACGGCCGGGACGGCGTCCCGGTAACCGCTCCTGACGGGCCCGCCCTCCTCCGGGCGGGCCCGTCCCACGCCCACGCCCGCCGCCGGGCTCGCGGGCTCGGCGCGCATATCATCCGATGGACACGGAGGGGGCGTTGTGACGTCATCGAGGAAGCCCGGGCGGGCCGCCCGTCGGCGCAAGCGGCGCGAGGACGGGGAAGAGGGCTGCTGCTCCGGGATGATCGACTCCTGTGTCGCGTCCCGGCAGTGCTGTCCGGAGATGTGGCTGACTCTCCTCCCGGCGCTGTTCCTGGCTCTGTTGCGCCCTGGTGGAGGGCACCGGTCGTACGTTCGGCGTCCGTCACCCGGCCGCCCCGTCGGGCGCGTTGCCGGTGCGATGTACACCGCAGTCCAGCACTACCGCGAGGAGATCAGCCCGCGCCGTCCGCCGTGCTGCCCGTACACGCCCAGCTGTTCCACGTACGCCGTCAAGGCGCTGAGCCGCCACGGCGCACGGCGGGGCGCGCTACTGACGGTGGCTCGCCTGATGCGCTGCAGGCCGGCGGCCGCCCGGCGCCGGGGCTTCACGGACCCGGTGCCGGACTGACCGCCGGTCGACGCCGCGAGGCCCCGACGGCCCGATGCCGGGTCAGCCCTCGTTCTCGCGCACGACGACGAACGCGCCGCGGCCGCGGCCTCCGTCCGGGGACTGCCACTCGGCGGTGACCTGCCCTCGTGCGTCCGCCGGACCGTCCGTGTCCTGGAGTACCCGTGTCACGGCGAGGGTGAGTGGGGTGCCGCCGTCCCCGGCCGTCCGTACCTCGAGTTCGGTTCCGTGCCGCCCGTCGGTGACGGCGCCCGGCCCGGCCGCGGCCGTGAGGCCGTCGCCGTCGAACCGTCCGGTGACGGAGCGGTCCGGCATGTCGGTCTCGCTCTGCGCCTGCGGCTCGGCTCGGCCTTCGAGCAGCGCGAGCAGCCGTTCCACCAGGACCGGGTCGTGGATTCCGTCGTACACCCAGCGCTTGCCGAGCACCCCGTGCTCGGAGGTGCCGACGAGGGCGTCGGCGGGGGCGCCGTCGAGCGGAGCCCCGCGATACGTCAGCGGCAGGTGGTACGAGACGGCACCGTCACCGGAGCCGTCCGTGACGACCATGAACTCGATGCCCACCTCCCCCTGCGGGTCGTCGAGCCGGAAGCCCCCGGCCCTGGCGAGCTCCGGCGCGCGCCCGGTGGCGACGTACCACGGCCGGGAGGGGAGCCAGGCGGCGAACAGCTCCAGCTTGGTCGGGTTCATGGTGGTGCGATGAATAACAGCCATGATCAGTGAACTTCCCACCGCGACGCCCGGTTCCCGTCACCGGAGTGGCGGACCACGTCGACGAATGGGGTACACCCCGTGCGTCACCCGTCGAGGCGCGGCGGCACAATGAGGATCATGCTGCTGTCGTTCCAGCCGGTCCTCGAGCGCATCGCCGAGGAGATCGGGGACCTCGTCGGCCGGGGCCTACCCGCCGACTACATCCCGGCGCTCGCCGTCGGCGACCCGGGCCGGTTCGGCATGGCCGTCGCCGAGCTCGACGGGACGGTGTACGGGGTGGGGGACTGGCAGCAGCCCTTCTCCACCCAGTCCGTCACCAAGGTGTTCACCCTCGCGCTCGCCCTGGCCCGGGAGGGCGAGGTCCTGTGGGAGCACGTCGGTCGCGAGCCGTCGGGCAACCCCTTCAACTCCCTCGTCCAGCTGGAGTACGAGCACGGCATTCCACGCAACCCGTTCATCAACGCCGGCGCCCTGGTCGTCACCGACCGGCTGCACAGCCTCACGGGCGACGCGTCGGGCAGCCTGCTCGACCTGCTGCGCGCGGAGAGCGGGAACACGGACTTGGACTTCGACCGGGACGTCGCCGCCTCGGAGACCGCGCACGGCGACCGCAACGCCGCGCTGGCCCACTTCATGGCCTCGTACGAGAACATCGAGAACCCCGTGCCGGTCCTCCTGCGCGAGTACTTCCGGCAGTGCTCCATCGAGGCGTCCTGCGCCGACCTCGCGCTCGCCACCGGCTTCCTGGCCCGCCACGGCATCCGCGCCGACGGCTCACGGCTGCTCACCCGCAGCCAGGCCAAGCAGGTCAACGCGGTCATGCTCACCTGCGGCACGTACGACGCGGCGGGGGACTTCGCGTACCGCGTGGGCCTTCCGGGCAAGAGCGGTGTCGGCGGCGGCATCATCGCCGTCGTCCCGGGCCGCTGCACCCTGTGCGTGTGGAGCCCCGGCCTCGACGAACGCGGCAACTCGGTCGCGGGCGTCGCCGCCCTGGACCGCTTCACCACCATCACCGGGCTCTCCGTCTTCTGACCGCCGCCGCGACGGTCCCTACGGGCGTCGCGGATCCGGCCGCCGCCGCGACGCCCGACGCGGTTCCGACCCGTCGCCGCGAGCGTCGCAGCTTCGACCGGCGCGGTGGCGGCCGTCGCGAACGAGCGTGGATCGCGGCCCGCGCGATAATGGGACGGAGCACCCGGCTGTGACGCGGGAGGTGCCTGGTGACCAGCACGGTCGGTCCGGCCAGAGGCGTGACGGGGGTCGATGCCGCGCTCACCGAGACGGTCCGCCGCACCGGCGCCGCCATCGGCGCCGTCTACCTTCTCGCCCCGGACGCGCTGGTGCTCCGTCTGGAGGTGCTCTGCGGTGCTTCGGCGGAGATCGCCGCCCCATGGGCGCGCGTTCCGCTCGCCGCACCGGCTCCGGTGGCCGACGCCGTCCGCGACAACCGGCTGATCTGGGTGGGCAGTCACCAGGAGATGGTCCGCTCCTACCCCCGTACGGCGATGGCCCTCCCGTACCCCCTCGCCCTGGCCGCCGCACCGATCACCGGTGTACGCCGCTGGGGCTCCCTTCTCCTGATGTGGCCGGCCACCCGACCGCCGCGGCTGACCCGGCGGGAGCAGGGCCGGCTCGCGTCCTGCTGCCGCCGCTTGGCCCAGCTCCTGGAGGAGGCCACCGGGGACGGCCGACCACTGGTCGTCGCGGAGCAGCCTCGCGTCCTCCCGCTCGACACCGCCCGCCCGCCCCCGAGCCCGACGCGGGCCGCCGCCGACTTCGCCGAGCGCCTGCCCGGCGGCAGCTGCGCGCTGGACCTGGACGGACGCATCACCTTCCTCAGCTCCGGCTGCGCCCGCCTGCTCGGCCGCGACACCGGGGTCCTGCTGGGGACACTGCCGTGGCAGTCCCTGCCCTGGCTCGACGACCCCACCTACGAGGACCGATACCGCGCCGCCGTCATCAGCCGCGAGCCGGTCTCCTTCACGGCCTGCCGCCCGCCGGACCGCTGGCTGGACTTCCACCTCTACCCGGACGCCGGCGGTGTCAGCGTCCGTATCGTCCCCACCGGCGGACCTCCACCGGCGACCCCCGCGCCCCGCCGCGAGACGACCAGGGCCACCCCGGTGCGCGCCGGGCAGCTCTACCAGCTGATGCATCTGGCCGCGGCGCTGACCGAGGTCGTCGGGGTCCAGGACGTCGTCGATCTGGTCGCCGACCAGATCGTGCCCGCCTTCGGCGCGCAGGGCCTGATCCTGTCCACGGTCGACTCCGGCCGACTGCGGATCACCGGCCACCGCGGTTACCACGCCGACTTCGTCGAACGCTTCGACGCGGTGCCGCTCAGCACCGACGCCACCCCCGCCGGACAGGCGCTCGCCAGCGGAATCCCCTCGTTCTTCGCCGACCCCGGGGAGATGCGGCGGATCTACCCCGAAGGACTGCCGACCAGCGCCAAACAGGCCTGGGCCTTTCTGCCCCTGATCGTCTCCAGCCGGTCCGTCGGCCTCTGCGTCCTGTCGTACGACCGACCCCACGCGTTCCCACCCGAGGAACGCGCCGTCATGACCTCGCTCGCCGGCCTCATCGCGCAGGCCCTCGACCGCGCCCGGCTCTACGACACCAAGCATCAGCTCGCCCACGGTCTCCAGCAGGCCCTGCTGCCCCACGGCCTGCCCGACGTGACCGGCCTCGACGTGGCCGCCCGCTACCTGCCGGCCACCCGCGGCATGGACATCGGCGGCGACTTCTACGACCTGATCCGGCTCGGCGACACCGCCGCCGCGGCCGTCATCGGCGACGTCCAGGGCCACAACGTCGCCGCCGCCGCGCTGATGGGCCAGGTCCGTACCGGCGTCCACGCCCACGCGACCCTCGGCGAGCCGCCCGACCAGGTCCTCTCGGCCACCAACCAGCTGCTCACCGATCTCGACCCCGGTCTGTTCACCAGCTGCCTCTATGCCCATTTCGACCTCGCCCGGCACCGCGTGTGCCTCGCCAGCGCCGGACACCCTCCGCCCCTGGCGCGCCTCCCCGACGGCAGCACCGCCCCGGTCGACGTGACACCGGGCCCCCTGCTCGGCGTCGTGCCCGAAGCCGCCTACCCGGTCACCGAGATCCCGCTCACCGCCGGGCTGATGCTGCTGCTCTACACCGACGGTCTCGTCGAGACCCCGGGCATCGACTTCGACGACTCCCTCGCCGAAGTGGCGACCCATCTCACCGCCGCGGACGACCGGGACCTGGACCTCCTCGTCGACGCCCTCCTGCGGCAGATCCGCCCCGCGCGACAGCGTACGGACGACATCGCCCTGCTGGCGCTGAGGAGCCGTACGGGACCGAGCTGACCGAAGGGAATGCGCACTGCGGTGGGCCGGTCGGTCGACTCCGGGCGCCGCCGGGGCCGCGCCGCGAGGCGAGCGGAGGGAGTACGGGTGAGGATGGGAAGGTCGTCACGACCAGGAGCCGCCATGACCGATCGACCCACCCGCCACGACCCCGCCCGCCGGCAGGCCCCCGCCCCGTGGGAGGCCGTGCCCGCCGCCGCGCCCGGCCAGGGGTACCCCGCCCGCTGTCTGACCGCCGGGGACTACTGGTACGACCGCGGCGCGGAGAGCGCGGGCGCCGGCGCGACCTTCGGAGCACGTGCCTGGACGGGTGCGGAGTAACCGCACGGTGGTCGTCACGCGTGCGCTGCTGATCGGCGGAGGGGAGGTACCCGCCGCCTCCGGCCGCACCACCGAGGACCTCGACCCGTACACCGGCGAGGTGTACGCGACCGTTGCCGCCGCCGGACCCGAGGACGTCACCCGGGCGGTCGACGCCGCCCACGCGGCCCTTCCCGCCTGGGCGGCGCTCGCCCCCTTCGCCCGCCGGGCGGTGTTCCTCAAGGCGGCCGACCTCCTCGACGCCAGGAGCGAGGAGGCCGCCGCGCTCATGGCCCGCGAGACGGGCAGTACACGCCCGTGGGCGTACTTCAACGTGGGGCTCGCCGCGAACATCCTGCGTGAGGCCGCCGCCGCGGTCACCGCGCCCCGCGGCGAGGTGCTCAGCGCCCAGGAGGAGGGCGCGCTGGGCCTCGCGGTGCGTGAACCGCTCGGTGTCGTCGCCGCGTTCGCACCCTGGAACGCGCCCCTCATCCTCGGCGTACGGGCCGTCGCCGCCCCACTGGCCGCGGGCAACACGGTCGTGGCGAAGCCGAGCGAGAGGGCGCCGATCGCCGCCGGGCTCTTCGTCGCCGACGTGCTGCGCGAGGCCGGGCTGCCCGACGGCGTCCTCAACGTGGTGACCAACGCCCTCGAGGACTCCGCCGAGATCGCCGAGACACTGATCGCCGATCCCCGGGTCCGGGCGGTCGACTTCACCGGCTCGACCCCCACCGGCCGCCTCATCGGAGCGCACGCGGCGCGGCACCTCAAGCCCGCGGTGCTCGAACTCGGCGGCAAGAACTCCGTGATCGTCCTCGACGACGCGGACGTGGACTACGCCGTCGACGCGGCGACGTTCGGCGTCTTCATGAACGCCGGCCAGATCTGCATGTCCGGCGACCGCCTCCTCGTCCACGACAGTGTCGCCGAGGAGTTCACGCGGCGGTTCGCCGCCCGCGCGGCGGCGCTCCCGACCGGCGACCCGGGCCACCCGGACACCGTCATCGGCCCGTTGGTGAGCGAGGCCGCGGCCCGCCGGGTCGCCGCGCTCGTCGCGGACGCGGTCGCCGCGGGAGCCACCGTGCTCACCGGCGGCGGGAAGCCGCAGGGCGCGGTGCACCCGCCGACCGTACTGAGCGGTGTGACGAGGGAGATGGAGCTCCACTACGCGGAGGTCTTCGGGCCCGTGTGCGTGGTCGACACCTTCGCCGACGACGAGACGGCCGTCGCCCTGGCCAACGACACCGAGAACGGGCTGACCTGCGGCATCATCACCGAGAACGCCACCCATGGACTGGCGGTCGCCCGCCGGGTCCACTCCGGCATCGTGCACGTCAACAACCAGTCGGTCGCCGACGAGCCCCACGCCCCGTTCGGCGGCGTGAAGGCCTCCGGCTACGGGCGCTTCGGCGGGCGCTGGGGCATCGAGTCCTTCTCCAACATCCGTTGGATCACCATCGCCGGCCGGCAGGCCCGTTACCCCTTCTGAGGCGGCGCGACGAGAGTGTCCGACTGGTCCGCCCGCCGCAGTGCGTCGGCGACGAACCCGTCGGCCTTCAGCTCCTCGACGAGTTCGGACAGGAACCGGACGGTCGCGGGCCGCCGGGACAGGGTGGTGCCCACGGCCTGCCGGATCTCCATGAACCGTTCCTCGATCAGCCGGAGTTCAGGACGGGACGCGACGTACTCGGTCATCGGCTGCCGGATGCCGGCCGCGACCTCCAGGCCTTCGGACCGGAAGACGTCCACGCCCTCCTCCCCGCGTACGACGGACGCGTGACGCAGGGTGCGGGAGAGGTAGAGATCGTAGGCGGACCCCTGCTTCACGCCGATCCGTACACCGTCGCGGTCGACGTCGGCGACCGTGGTGAGGGACGAGTCCCGGTCCACCGCGAACACCCCCTCGATCACGACGTACGGCGCGGTGAAGGCGACCTCGGCCTCCCGCGCGGGTTCGACGGCGAGGAAGCAGAGGTCGGCACGGCCTGTGGCCATCGCCTCGTACGACTTGCGTGCCGCGTCGAAGCAGACGAGCTCGACCGGCACCCCCAGCCGCGCGCCGATCTCCTGCGCGAGGGCGACCGTGACCCCTGTCGGGGCCTCGGGCGTGCCTGCGGCCAGGACCGGGTTGCCCAGGTTGATCGACGCCCGCAGTACGCCGGTCGGTGCCAGATCCTCGCTGATGTCAGCCGTCGCGCTCGTCATGGGGCGGAGTCTAGGACACCGCCTCACACCGGGTGCGTGGCGTCCGGGCGCGGCCAGGGGCGCCCTTCCAGGCGCTCGATGTCGCTGTTGAACCGCTTGAGATACGCGGCGAAGTCGGCCACCTCGTCGGCCGTCCAGTCGTTGAGGACCCGCTCCAGGCCGTGGACGTTCTCCGCGCGGTCCGCGTCGAGGCGGCGCCGGCCCTCGGCGGTGATGCTGAACTTGCGGGCGATGCCGCCGTCGGGGTCCGGGATGCGCTCGACGACCCCGGCCTTCAGCATGGCGGCGGTCTGCCGGTTGAGCGTGGAGGCGTCCAGGCCGAACGCCTCGCTGAGCTGGCCGATGGACATGGGCCCGTCCATCCGGATGCGGCTGAGCACGACGTAGGCGCTCCGGTCGAGCCGCCCGCCGGTGCTCCGCGTCCGGGGGTCGAACAGATGCGAGTGCCGCCCGACGAGCATGGTCTCGAACTCGATCAGGTGCGTGGGCTTTTCCATGGGTGCCATCCTCCCAACCCCGCACGGCCGTCCGCCAACCACGAGCCCTTCATATGCAGGATACATGCAATATGTAGTATGCATCTGATGTGTACGATGCACATCACGCAAGCCCCGAGGGAGAACCACGTGAACAGCTCAAGGACCGACGCCCGCCCCGGTGGTGTCGTCGGCGTACTCGCCTTCGCGGGCATCGTGGCCGCGCTCATGCAGACCCTGGTCGTCCCGCTCCTCGGCGACCTGCCACGCCTCTTCGACACCAGCGCGTCCAACGCGTCGTGGGTCGTCACCGCGACCCTTCTCTCGGCCGCGGTGACGACGCCCGTCGCGGGCCGCCTCGGCGACATGTACGGCAAGCGCCGTATGTTGCTCGTCTCCGTGGCGCCCCTCGTCCTCGGCTCGGTCGTCTGCGCCCTGTCCTCCTCCGTCGTCCCGATGATCGTCGGACGCGGACTCCAGGGCATGGGTATGGGAGTGGTCCCCCTCGGCATCAGCCTGCTGCGCGATGTGCTGCCGGCCGAGCGGCTGGGTGGATCCATCGCCCTCATCAGCGCCTCCATGGGTGTGGGCGGCGCGCTCGGCCTGCCGTTCTCCGCCGCTGTCGCCGAGAACGCCAGCTGGCGCGTCCTGTTCTGGGTCGCCGCCGTCCTGAGCCTCGCGGTCGGCGTGCTGATCCGGCTGCTCGTCCCCGCGGGCCGAACCGACTCCGTCCCTGGCCGGTTCGACGTGCCGGGAGCCCTCGGTCTCGGCAGCGCCCTGGTCTGTCTGCTGCTCGCCGTGTCCAAGGGCTCCGACTGGGGCTGGGGGAGCGCCACCACGCTCGTCCTCTTCGGCGCCGCGGTCGTCACCCTGCTGACCTGGGGGTGGTGGGAGCTGCGCACCGCCGAGCCGCTGGTGGACCTGCGCGTCACCGCCCGCCCGCAGGTGCTGATGACGAACGGCGCCTCGATCCTGGTCGGTTTCGCGATGTACGCCCAGTCGCTGGTCGTGCCGCAACTCCTCCAGCTGCCCGAGGCCACCGGCTACGGTCTGGGCCAGTCGATGCTGGCGATGGGACTGTGGATGGCCCCCGCCGGCCTGATGATGATGGTCCTGGCCCCGCTCGGCGCCAAGCTCACCGCCGCCCGCGGCCCCAAGGTCACGCTGGCCGTCGGCAGCCTGGTCATCGCCCTCGGATACGCGTCCGCCCTGCCGCTCATGGGGTCCACCGGCGGTCTGCTCGTCGTGACCCTCGTCTGCAACACGGGTGTCGGCCTGGCGTACGGCGCGATGCCCGCCCTCATCATGGGCGCCGTGCCCGTCGCGGAGACCGCGTCGGCCAACAGCTTCAACACACTGATGCGTTCGATCGGCAGCTCGGTCTCGGCTGCCGTGATGGGCGTCGTCCTGGCGCAGATGACCACGGGCTTCGGCGGCCATCTGCTGCCCTCCGAGGAGGGCTTCCGTACCGCCCTGCTGATCGGCAGCGCCGTGGGTCTCGCGGCGGCGGCGGTCGCCATCCTCATCCCGGTACGCCCGGGGGCCGACACCCCCGAGAGCGCCGCCCCCTCGCGCCCAGTGTCCGAGGCCAAGGTCTGACCGTCCGTACCCGCAACAGGAAGAAGAGCCGCACATGAACAGCAAGGACTTCACCGGCCGCGGCGTCGTCGTCACCGGTGCCGGCTCCGGCATCGGCCGGGCCACCGCCGTCGCCTTCGCCGAGCGGGGCGCCGACGTGGTCGTCGCCGACCTCGACACCGAAGGCGCCGCGCGTACCGTTTCGGAGATCGAGGCGCTGGGCGGCAAGGGCGTCGCGGTCGTCGGTGACCTCAGCGAGCAGACGGTCGTCGACGAGGTCGTCACCACCGCACTCGGGGCCTTCGGCCACATCGACGTACTGGTCAACAACGCCGGGATCATGGACAGCATGTCGGCCGCGGCCGATGTCGGCGACGCGGAATGGGACCGGGTCATTCGGATCAACCTCACCGCCCCCTTCCTGCTGACGCGGGCCGTCCTTCCGCACATGCTCGAAGCCGGCCGCGGCTCCCTCGTGTTCACCGCCTCCGAGGCCGCGCTCCGAGGCAGCGCGGCCGGTGCCGCGTACACCGTCTCCAAGCACGGCATCGTCGGCCTCGTGAAGTCGCTCGCCATCACCTACCGGGACAAGGGCATCCGCGCCAACGCCATAGCCCCCGGCGGCACGCTGACCGGAATGCGCCCCGAACTCGACCCGGCGGCGCCCGGCCCGGCCGCGCTCGGGGCCTACATGGGCAACATCGGGCGCGTGTCGGAGCCGGCCGAACAGGCCGCCGCCCTCGTCTTCCTCGCCTCGGACGCGGCGAGCAACATCTCGGGCGTCGTCCTTCCCGTGGACAACGGCTGGTCCGCCGTCTGAGCGGCGGGTGAGGCCCACGGAGAGGACTCGGCCGTCCTTCATCGCACGGCCACCGGAAGGTCCTCCGAGGTTCGCAGGGGTACGGCAAGACTGATATGGGCATGTCAGTCGCAGCCGCGCACCCCCATACAGCGGCCCATCAGGAGGACACAGGTGAAGACGAGTTCGCGGATCCGCAGGGTCGCGCTCATCCTCGGCAGCAGCATCGCGCTGGTCGTCGCCGTTCCGGGCAGCGCCCTCGCCGCGCCGCCCACGGCACTGCCCGCATCGGCGGACGGGCTGGAGCAGACGTTCCAGCCCGCCTTCGATTACGACACGGACGGCTGCTACCCCACGCCGGCCATCGGTCCGGACGGAACCGTCAACGGCGGTCTCAATCCGTCCGGTGCCCTCAACGGTCAGTGCCGGGACTCCTGGGACCTCGACAACACCAACGGCTACGCGCGCTCGAAGTGCAACAACGGCTGGTGCGCCGTCATGTACGGCCTCTACTTCGAGAAGGACCAGGCCGTGGCCGGCAGCGGGCTCGGCGGGCACCGTCACGACTGGGAGCACGTCGTGGTGTGGATCCAGAACAACGAGGCCCGGTACGTCTCCACCTCCGCGCACGGAAACTTCGACACCTACGGCCGCGACCAGATCCGGTGGGACGGGACACACCCCAAGGTCGTCTACCACAAGGACGGTCTGAGCACGCACTGCTTCCGGCCCGCCAACTCCAACGACGAGCCGCCGGAGAACCACAAGCACCAGTGGCAGTTCCCCGCCCTGGTCGGCTGGAACGGCTATCCCGCCGGGCTCCGCGACAAGCTGAGTCAGGCCAACTTCGGAAGCGCCGTCTTCGGCCTCAAGGACGGCAACTTCGCCGGCCATCTGGCGAAGGCGAAGCCGGCCGGGATCCCGTTCGACCCCTACGCGTGACGCTGCGCCTGACGGGGCACGTCCGGCCGGCCAGGTCCGGCCGGACGCCTGAGGGGCTACGTCCGACGGGAGGTCACGACGCGGGCGCGGCGTGGACGGGCGCGTCGTGACTCTGGTGGCCTCCGCTGGCCACTATCCGTACGTTGCCCTGCTCGTCGATCTCGGCCTGCACGATGCCGGTCTCGTCGGCGTACACCGGGTGCCCGCCGGCGCCCTTGCGGTCGGTGCGGGTGACGACGATGGAGTCACCCGACACCGGAAATGTCAGCTCGTAGCGTTCGACGCTTTCCATCCGCCCTTTATAGGCGAACCGCACGCCGGTCAGCCGTTCCGACACCTCCCACAGGCGGTGGCCGATCCCGGGGTCCGTCGCCGCTGCGGACAGCCGCACCCGCGTCGGTCCGCCGCGCAGTTCGCCGCGGCCGTCCGGCCCGATGAACTCGCCGCTCGACACGCTCGGGTCGGTCGCCGCGTACAGCTGCGGCAGCGCGCCGCGGACCGGCTGCTGAGCGAGCGGCCTGAGCAGGCGGCCGAAGACCAACCGCACCGGACCGACCGGCGCACCGGTCTGAAGGCCGGTGGCGGTGTAGCCGGGGTGGGCGAGCACGCTTCGCACCGGGCTGCCCGCCTCGACCAGCCGACGGTGGAGCTCGTACCCGAAGGCGGCGTTGGCGAGCTTCGACTGGTCGTAGAACGCCATGGGCGAGTAGCCGTGCTCGCCGGCCAGGTCGTCGAAGCGGATACGGGCCTTGCGGTGGTTGACGGAAGTCACCGTCACCACACGGGGGTCGTCCCCGAGGGCCAGGAGGTCGAGCAGCAGTCCGGTGAGCGCGAAGTGGCCGAGGTGGTTGGACGCGAACTGCAGCTCGTGGCCCTGGGCGCTCAGGGACCGTGGCGGAGCCATCACGCCCGCGTTGTTGACCAGCACGTCCAGGTGGCGGTGGTCGGTGTGCAACCGGCCGGCGAACGCGCGGACTGAGTCGAGGTCGGCCAGATCGAGGCGGCGAACCTCGAGTTGTGCGCCCGGATGTTCGGTGGTGATCTCCGCCACCGCGCGGCGGCCCTTCGCCTCGTCCCGTACGCCGAGGATCACTTGCCCGCCCCGCCGAGCGAGCGCTCGTGCGGTCGCCAGGCCGAGGCCGCCGTTGGCTCCGGTGACGAGGAACACCCGCCCGGTCTGGTCCTGGATCCGGTCGGCGGTCCAGTGCTGATGCTCTGTCATGCGGCACACGCTGCCGTTCATGACACCAAGTGTCAAGATGCGCCTGAGTGTCATGGAGGGCATGGGGTTACCATGGTCGGGTGACTTCTCGCCCTGACATGAGCCTGGCCCAGCGCAAACGTCAGCTCGTCGCCGACGAGTTGACCGAAGCGGCGCTGCAACTGTTGGCGGTGAAGGGCTTCGACGCGGTCACCGTCGACGAGATCGTCGCCACGGCCGGCGTGTCCAAAAGGACGTTCTTCCGCTACTTCGCGTCCAAGGAGGACGTGGTCGTCCAGTTCCTGGCCGAGATGGGCACCGGCATCCGCGCCGAACTGGCCGTCCGCCCCGACGGTGAACCGCCCTCCGTCGCGCTTCGGCACGCCGTCTCGGTCCCCATCGAAGCCTGCACCGACCATCCCGACCACACCGAGCGGGCCCTGCGCGTGGTACGGCTGATTCTGCGCACCCCCGCCCTGCACGGCCGCTTCCTGGAGCGCCGGTCGCAATGGGGCGACGACCTGACGGCGGAGCTGGCAAAGCGTCTGGGACTCGACCCCGCCGCCGATCTCTACCCGCGGCTGGCCGCCGGGATGGCGCTCACTGCCTTCGACGTCACCCTCCAGAGGTGGAGCGCCGGGGAGGCCGCCACTGAGAACCCCACCGACCTGATCGCCCGAGCCTTCACCGTCATCGCCCCCGCACTGGACGCCGGCGAGAGACGAGTGAGTCAGTCGTCGGCCTCCGTGAAGTAGGCGGCACTCTCCGGATCCGCCGGGTAGCACGACTCGATCGTGACCTCGGCGAGCGTGATGTCCATCAGGTTGCCGAACGTGGTGGTGGTCGAGAACAGCCGGAGTTCTCCCCCTCGTCCGCCGAAGCGAAAGATCCATCGGGATTACCGTGTCGGATTCGACCGCCAGGCTCGTCGTGGTGTCCTCGGGCTCGGGCGTCAGCAGTTCCTCGTAGAGCGCGGTGAGTTCGGCGTCGGGAGCCGTGGCGAGCTGACGCGCGATGCGGGAGCGGAACACCGCACGTACGTCGGCCCGGTTGACGAGCCGCGGAGCGAGCCCGTGCGGGTCAAGTGCCAACCGCACCATGTTGATCGGCGGTCGCAGCAGGTCGGGAGCGACGTCCGCGAAGAACGGGTCGACCGCGCGGTTGGTCATCACGACGTTCCATCGGCGGTCGAGGACCAGCGCCGGGTAAGGCTCGTGCGCGCGG
Source organism: Streptomyces sp. NBC_01353 (assembly GCF_036237275.1). Lineage (GTDB taxonomy): Bacteria > Actinomycetota > Actinomycetes > Streptomycetales > Streptomycetaceae > Streptomyces. Next base: position 8,021,617 of record NZ_CP108352.1, read on the forward strand.
AGCACCCTCCCGACCGCGTCCCGGGCCGCCGACAGCGCCTTGCTGTCGAGCGGGCGCTCGGCGTACCGGGGTGCGAATCCGGCGGCGAGCAACAGCTGGTTGCGGTCACGCAGCGGCACATCGAGCTGATCCGCAAGCCGAAGGACCATGTCGGCGCTCGGCTTGGACTTGCCGGTCTCCACCAGACTGACGTGACGGGCCGACACGTCGGCGGCGATCGCGAGGTCGAGTTGACTGAGTCGCCGGCGATGCCGCCACTGCCGCAGGAGCTCACCGACCGTGTACACGATCACGTGCCGGCCGACGGTGATCACGTGATGATGTACTTGCGGCGCTGGATCGCCGACGTGGGGCCGGGGATCGCCGGCGTCGACATCTGGCGGTTGGCCGCTGGGCTGATCGTCGAGGGCTGGGAGATCATCGAGCCGGTCGTCGACGCGGCAGCCCATGTGACGTGGTGGGAGCAATCCGCACCGACCAGGCACTAGCCGCATCCTCGACGGCATCCGGCTGCAGATCGCGACCCGCGGCGAACTGATGGGTGTCGCCGCCGGTGTCGTGGGGAGTCATCGGTACGAGGAGAGCAGACGTGCCAGATGTCGCCCCGCGACCTCCAGTGGCTCCACGCTGCGGGCGACCTGGGCCGCCAGCTCGGCGCCCTCCAGTGTGGCGATCACCGTGTGCGCCAGCTCCTCGGCGTCGGCTTCGGTGAACCCCGTGTCGCGAAGCCTCCGGGCGACCACCGCCCGCCACCGCGCGAAGGCCTCCGCCGCCGCCTGCTGGATGTCGGGGGCGCTGGTCGCCGTGCCGACAACGGTGGAGGTGACCGGGCAGCCGTCGAGCCAGTCGGAGTCGCGCAGCCCTTCGGCGAGGGACGCCGTGAGTGCGACCAGGGCCTTCTCCGGCTCCGGCTCCGCGTCGAGGGCCTCGCGCAGAAATTCGGTGAACTCCTCGTCGCCGAGCCGCACGGCGGCTGTGCCGAGCTCCTGCTTGCCGCCGGGGAAGAAGTGGTACACGGAGCCGAGCGTCGCCCCGGCCTCGCGGGAGATCTGCTTGATGCCGGTGCCCTCGTAGCCCTGGCGCTGCATCAGGCGTGAGGTCGTGCGGATGATCCGCTCACGGGTTCCGGCGGTCTCGGGATCGTGCGGGGCCTTGGTCTTCACGCCTCCACACTACCGAACTAGAGCGTTCGTTCTAGCCTCTGTGCTACGTTCCTCTCTAGATAGAGCGTTCGTTCTAGCGATTTTCGGGGAGAACTCTGTGAGCACGTCTGCTGTGAGCACGTCTGCTGCGAACACCTCGTCCGTGACGGTCATCGGTCTCGGCCCGATGGGCCGGGCGATGGCCGGCGCCTACCTGGATGCCGGCTACCAGGTCACCGTCTGGAACCGCACCGCGAGTCGCGCCGACGACCTCGTCGCCAGGGGCGCGGTGCGCGCCGCCACTGTCGGGGAGGCGCTGGCGGCCAACGAGGTGGTGGTGCTGAGCCTCACCGACTACGCCGCGATGTACTCCATCCTGGAGCCCGCCGTCCCGGCGCTGGAGGGTCGTGTCCTGGTCAACCTCAGCTCGGACACTCCGGGGAAGGCCCGTGAGGGTGCGGCCTGGGCGGCGAAGCACGGGGCGCGCCATCTGACCGGCGGAGTGCAGACGCCGCCGTCCGGCATCGGCTCGACGGAGTTCAACACCTACTACAGCGGCCCCCGGGAGCTCTTCGAGGAGTACGAGGACGTCCTGAAGGTGATCACGGGTACGGATTACCGCGGCGAGGACCCGGGGCTGGCCGCGCTCTACTACCAGCTCCAGATGGACCTCTTCTGGACCGCCCTGACCGCCTGGCTGCACACGCTGGCTCTGGCGAACGCGAACGGCATCAGCGCCTCGGAGATCCAGCCGTACGCGGCCGAGACGCTGGGCGGGATGGGCCAGTTCATCGACTTCTACACGCCGCGGATCGAGGCGGGACAGCACTCCGGCGACGTCGAGCGCATCTCGATGGCCGTGGCGAGCCTGGACCATGTCGTCCACACGACGCGCGACTCGGGCGTCGACCCGGCACTGCCCGCCGCGCTGCTCGAGGCATTCCGGCGGGCGGCGGCCGAGGGGTACGAGGAGGACAGCCTGACGCGGCTGATCGCGATGTTCGGGCGGGGAACAGCGGCGAAGTAGGCGCTCCGCGGCGGGGGACAGCCCGCCTCAGGGAAGCGCGAGGCCAGGCTCATCGCCGCGGCCACCGTCGGCCGCACCGTCACCGGCCAGGGCGGCGACCTGGTCGGTGATCAGGTCGAGGATCGTCGCCGAGGCCTCCGGGTCGTGGCCCAGGACGAGGAAGTTCAGGGTCAGCCCGTCGGTCACGGCGGCCAGATAGCGGGCCAGGACCGGGACGGAGACCCGGAGTTCGAGCCCCATGACGGCGCTGACCTCCTCGATGAGACCGTGGTAGATCTCGGCGTACCGCTCGTGCTGACGGCGCGCGAGCGGCTCGAACCCCGGTGTGCGCAGGGCGTACTGGGTGAGCTCGTACGTGAGCATGTGCTCGCCCGGGTGGGCGCGGACATGGTCCCAATAGGCGTCGAAGCCCGCCCGGATCGTCTCCCGGAAGGTGGCTCGCGGGCGCAGCGCCTCCTTCACGACCCCCACGTAGTGGTCGGTGATCGTCGTGATCACGGACTCCAGGAGCGCCTGCTTGGAGTCGAAGCAGTAGTGGAAGACGCTCAGCGACACGCCCGCCTCGGCGGCGATGGACCGGGTCGTCGTCCTCGGGACGCCGTCCCGGGTCATCGCGCGGATCGCGGCCTCGGTCAGTTGCCGCCGCCGTTCGGCGAGAGGCCTGCGGGACATACGGTGGATCCTTTCGGTTCTGCGGTCGGCCGCCCGGGAGAGCGGCGCGCGGGCCGGGCGGGGTGGACCCGATCGGGTCCACCCCGCCCGGCCCGGCGGCCGTGCCTTGTCGCTCTGTCCTGCTGCGGCTCAGCCGCTGTAGACGCCCACCTCGTGGAGCGAGTACCCCCAGTCGGTGGCGCGCTGTACTCCCTGGATCCGTACGTACCGGGCGGTGGTGCCGGCGAATCTGGCCGTGTCCAGGCCGCCGTCGCCGGCCTCGGTCGACCAGACGGTACGCCACGCTGCGTCGTCGTCGGACACCTCGATGCGGTACGCCCTGCCGTACGCCCGTTCCCAGTCGAGGGTGATGCGCTTGACCAGCTGCGGCTGCCCGAGGTCGATCCGCAGCCACTGGCCCTCCCGCCACTCGCTCGCCCAGCGGGTGCCGCGGTCACCGTCCACGGCCCGGCCGGGCGCGTAGGTGACGAACGGGTTCCACCACTCGGTGGTGGAGGCGGAGGCCGCCGCGCCCGAGGCCAGGTTCACTCCGGCCCGATGCTGCTCGGAGGCGCCCCACGTGTCGAGGTAGGACTCGGCGCCGCGGAACAGGTCGTCCACCACGCCCTGACCACCGACCTTGCGGATGTCCTCGATCCAGTCCGGGACGAGTCCGACGTGCGAGGCGCCGTCGGTGTTGAGGTCCCAGGTGCGCTGCCCGGTGGTCTGCCGGTCGATGACCGAGCCGCCGTCGACGCTGCGGAAGGGGTACGTGACCTTGTTCGGCGCGTCGGCGCCGCGCGGGCCGGGCCAGCCGCCGACGCCGTTCATGTCGGTTCCGTAGCCGTAGCCGACCCCGTACTTGTCGCGCAGGGCGTCCTTGGCCTTGGCCTCAGCGCTGAACGCCTCGGACCCGTTCATGTACTGCGCGGCGAACCCGCCGAGCTTGTACAGCCGCTCGGTCCAGCTGCTGTCCATCCAGCTGTGCGAGGAGATCGCGCCGGGGTAGGACTCCGACTCCATGATGTCGAAGGTTCGGCCGGCGGCCTTCACGCTCATGTGGTCGAGTTCCAGCATCATCTTGCGTTTCATCATCCCGCGCACCGCGTACTCGCCGAGTTCGGTGAGCCCGCGGGTGTTGCACCGGGCGTCCTGGTTGTAGGCGGGCACGCTCACGCCGGCCGGCAGTTCCTTCTGGGCGTTCGGCGCCGCGGCCAGGCCGATCGGGTTGTCCTGCTGCGGGCCCGCGCACTGCTCTGTCTTCCAGAAGGTCCCGGTGGAGAGGAACTGACCCACGTTGATCGCCGTGCCGAGCGCCCCGGAGTCGAAGCGGACCCCGCAGAGCGCGTTGTCGAACTTGTGGCACAGGAACATGCTGCGCACGCCGAGCCCGTGCAGCTCGTCCAGGCCGCGGTCGATGTCCGCCCGGGAGCACTGCGCGATGTCGAGGATCTGCTTGCAGCCGAAGGGCTCGGAGGTCTCGACGCCGAGCACCACGGCCAGCTTGCCCTGGGCGATGACCTCGCGGGCCTGGGCGGTGTCGGTGACGATCCGGAAGAAGCCCTTGCCCGGTCCGCCGTACATCTTGTCGATGAAGTCCTGCATCTCGTACGTCTTCCTGGCCTGCAGACGGATGGAGTCCATCTCGTCGCAGCCGCGGTCCTTGAAGAAGTACACCGAGCAGATCACACCGTTGGTGACCAGGTCGTTGACGAGCACCCGCTGCCCGCCGCGCCAGGCCCGCTCCACCCAGGCGTAGTAGTTCTGCTGGTGGGTCAGCGAGTCATGGGCCGGCCAGTCCTTGAAGGTCGGCCAGCCGTTCGGGTCGTGCTTGCCGTCGCCGCCCTTGGTGATGAAGTCGAAGATCGCGAGCGAGCCGTCGGGGTAGTGCTCGGGACAGTCCTTGAGCGCGTCGGCGACGCCCAGTTCGGAGAAGGTCTTGCCGCAGATGAGGCGGCCGCCGAAGGCCTCGTTCGACATCAGGTGGTTGTGCGCGTCGACGAACCCGCGCACCTCGCCCTGGGCGTTGGTGCCCTTGAAGGGCTCGCCCGTGATGTTGATCGCGGAGTCGGGCTGGGGCCGGGCGACGGGGTTCCACCAGGTGTCGGCGGCGGCGGAACCGGGTGCGGGGCCGAGCAGCATGGCAGCCATCGTGGCCAGGAGCAGCGACAGCACGGCCAGCGCTCTGCGCCTGCTGGTCGTGGAGCTGCGTGGGGGGCGCGTCAGGGACATCACTCACGTCCTCGGTCGGCTGGTTGGCGGCGCGGTGTGTGAGTTGTCATGTTCCGCGCGGAGGGTGTGTCGAGAATCCCGACTGCCACGACCCGAGTCAAGAGTCCGGGACGCTTGACCTGATAGGCCGTCGGATCCGATTCCGGCGGCGGAGAGGCTGTGCCGGGGCCCTGGGACCCAGCCGCGCCGGACCTTACGAACCCGGGACGTCGGCGCGCGTGTCCCGCACCCGGCGCCGCGCGCTCCGTACGGTGGTCGCCATGCGTGTACTTGTGACGGGCGGCGCCGGGTTCATCGGGTCGCACATCGTGGAGATCCTCGTGGCCCGCGGCCATGAACCCGTCGTGCTGGACGGCCTCCTGCCCACCGCGCACCACGGCGCGAGCGCCCGGCCCGTGCCGGCCGGGGCGACCTGGCTGCACGGAGACCTACGGGACAGCACGCTGGTACGGCGTGCGCTGACAGGGGTGCGGGCCGTCTGCCACCAGGCCGCCATGGTCGGTCTCGGCAAGGACTTCGCGGACGCCCCTGAGTACGTCGGCTGCAACGACCTGGGCACCGCCGTCCTGCTCGCCGAGATGGCCGAGGCCGGGGTGGACCGACTCGTGCTCGCCGGTTCGATGGTGGTCTACGGCGAGGGCCGCTACGACTGCCCCGACCACGGCCGGGTACGACCGGGCCCCCGCGCCGAGCGCGATCTGGCGGCCGGCAGGTTCGAGCCCCGGTGCCCGCGGTGCGGAGCCGAACTGACGCCGGGCCTCGTGGGCGAGGAGGCGCCGGCCGATCCGCGCAATGTGTACGCCACGACCAAGCTGGCGCAGGAGCATCTCGCCGCAGCCTGGGCACGGACCACCGGCGGCCGGGCCGTGTCCCTGCGCTACCACAACGTGTACGGGCCCCGGATGCCCCGAGACACCCCCTACGCCGGAGTCGCCTCCCTGTTCCGCTCCGCTCTCGCTCGGGGCGAGGCGCCCCGGGTCTTCGAGGACGGTGGCCAGCGCCGGGACTTCGTCCATGTACGGGATGTCGCCACCGCCAACGCCATGGCCCTGGAGGCGCTCGACGACCGCGGCCCCGGAACCATCGCCGCGTACAACACCGGCAGCGGCGAGCCGCACACCGTGGGAGAGATGGCGACGGCCCTGGCCACCGCCCACGGCGGGCCGCTCCCCGTGGTGACGGGCGAGTACCGGCTCGGGGACGTACGCCACATCACCGCCGACTCCGCCCGCCTCAGGGCCGCGCTCGACTGGCGGCCCGAGGTCGGATTCGCCGAGGGCATGGCCGAGTTCGCTACGAGCGGGCTGCGGGGAGCGTGACCTCGAAGCAGCACCCGCCGGCCACGTTGCGCACATCGGCACGGCCGCCCTCGTGCGCCTCGACGATGCCCCGGACGATGGCGAGACCGAGGCCCGCGCCTGCCGGTGGGGTCCGGGCCTCGCTGCCCCGCCAGCCCGTGTCGAAGACCCGGGGCAGTTCGTCCTCCGGGATGCCGCCGCAGCCGTCGGTCACCGACAGGACCACGGAGTCGTCCCGGTGTTCGGCGGCCACGGCGACCGTGCCGTCCGCCGGGGTGTGCCGGATGGCGTTGACCAGAAGGTTCGCCAGGACCCGGGTCATCTCCCTGCCGTCGACGTCGACCGGCACGGACGCGACCGGCTCGCCCACCAGCCGTACCCCCTGAGCCCGGGCGAGGGGTACCGCGCCGGCCAGCGCGTCGCCCACGAGATCGTGGACCGAGACCCGGACCGGGCTCAACGCGAGAGCGCCCGCGTGGATGCGGGAGAGTTCGAAGAGATCGCCCACCATTCCGTTGAGCCGGTCCACCTCGGTCCGGATCTGTCGGTGATAGCGGTCCGGATCGTCGACGACACCGTCCTCCAGAGCCTCCGACATCGCACGCAGACCGGCGAGCGGGGTCCGCAGGTCGTGCGAGATCCAGGCGACGAGCTCCCGGCGGGACGCCTCCAGGGCGCGCTCGCGTTCCCGGGACTCGGCGAGCCGCCGACCCGTCGAGGCCAGCTCCCGGCTGAGTGCGGCCAGTTCGGCGGGAGCGGGCAGAGACGGTGCCGTGAAGACGCCGCCCTCCCCGAAGTCCCGTGCCGCCACCGCGAGTTCCCGGCAGCTGAGAACGACCCGCCGACCCAGCAGCAGGGCCGTGCCCAGCGAGACGACGGCCGCCATCGCGACGACCGTGGTGACCACGGACAGGTCGTGCGGCGACAGGAACATCGCCCACGCCACCGCGAGCGTCCCGGCGAGCATCGCCGTCACGGCGACGGTCGCGACGACGGCGAGCGAGACGGCGACCGACCGGCGCCGTAGCATCCGCAGGACGAGGTCGCCCAGCAGACCGGCACCAGCCGCGCCCAGGAAGGCGTACAGGGCGATGAGCAGCATGTCGCCCATGGTTCACACCTCCGTCGGTGTCGGATCGAAGCGGTAGCCGGCGCCCCAGACCGTACGGATCAGCTGCGGGTTGGCAGGATCCGCCTCGATCTTGCCGCGCAGCCGTCGGACATGGACCGTGACGGTGGACAGATCACCGAAGTCCCACCCCCACACCTCGCGCATCAGCCGCTCGCGGTCGTACACCTGCCCGGGGTGGCGCAGGAACCAGCTCAGCAGGTCGAACTCGCGCAGCGTCAGGGCCAGGGGCACGCCGCCCTTGGTCACGCGCCGGCCCGCCGGATCCAGCTCCAGACCGCCCAGGCGCAGCAGCGGGCCCGGCGGTCTCATGGCGGAGTGGCGACGGAGCACCGCCTCGACGCGCAGCACCAGTTCGCGCGGGCTGAACGGCTTGGTGACGTAGTCGTCCGCGCCGATCTCCAGCCCGAGGACACGGTCCTCCTCGTCGCTGCGCGCCGTCAGCATGATCACGGGAACCGGCCCGCGGGCCCGCAGCTCGCGGCAGACCTCCAGGCCGTCCATGCCCGGCAGCATCAGATCCAGGACCACCAGGTCGGGCCGGTGGCCCGCGGCCGCCGTCAGTGCGGTCGGCCCGTCGGCGGCGCGTTCGACGGCGAAGCCGGCGCGCTCCAGGTACCCGGTCACCACTTCGGCGACGGTCGGGTCGTCGTCCACCACCAGGACGTGGGCCGGTGACTGCGTGGGCTGTTCGGGTCGCATGGAGCTCAGCCTCGCACCGGCACGGCCCGGCAGGTAGTGCGAGGTGGGGCAAGGGGGGCGGCGTCCGCGTTTCGTAAGGTCCGCGGATCCCTTTTGTCCGTTCCGGAATCGTACGGTGAAAGCCGTGACCGACTCGCACCCCAAGGGGAATGCCGCGACCACGTACGCGGTGAACGTCGTCCTGCCCTGCCTCGACGAGGCCCGGGCGCTGCCCTGGGTCCTGGAACGCATCCCGCCCGGCTGGCGTGCGATCGTCGTCGACAACGGCTCCACCGACGGCTCCCCGGACATCGCCCGGGACCTCGGCGCGACCGTCGTCGACGAACCCCGGCGCGGCTTCGGAGCCGCCTGCCACGCCGGACTGCTGGCCGCCGACGCCGACATCGTCTGCTTCTGCGACTGCGACGCCTCCCTCGACCCCGGCCTCCTCGTGCCCTTCGCCGCACAGGTGGCGGCGGGGGAGGCCGACCTGGTACTCGGCCGGCGCCGCCCCCAGTCCTACGGCGCCTGGCCACCGCACGCCCGGGCCGGGAACGTCGCCCTCGCCCGGATGCTGCGCCGGCGCACCGGACTGCGGCTGCGTGATCTCGGCCCGATGCGGGCCGCCCGACGCGAGGCACTGCTCGCCCTCGACCTCTCCGACCGTCGCAGCGGCTACCCCCTCCAGATGGTCGTGCGCGCCGCCGACGCCGGCTGGCGGGTGCGCGAGCGGGACGTCCCGTACCTGCCCCGAACGGGACGTTCGAAGGTCACCGGCACCTGGCGGGGGACCTGGAACGCGGTACGCGACATGAGGGAGGTGCTGCGCGAGGAACCGGCGGCGGCCCGGCTCTCGGCCCCGCTGGAGGTGAACCGGTGAGCACGCTCCTCGTCATCGCCAAGGAACCGGTCGCGGGCCGGGTGAAGACCCGGCTCACCCCGCCGTTCAGCCCGGAACAGGCCGCCCGGCTCGCTGAGGCCGCGCTCGCCGACACCCTGGCGACGGTGCTCGCCGCGCCCGCCGACCGCCGCGTCCTCGCCCTCGCCGGGCGGCCCGGAGCGTGGCTCCCGGAGGGGTTCGAGGTCGTGGCGCAGAGCCAGGGCGGGCTGGACGAACGGCTGGCCACCGCGTTCGCGTGCTGCACGGGACCCACGCTGCTGATCGGCATGGACACTCCCCAAGTCACCGCCGAACTCCTCGGCGCCGGACTGGACTTCGGGGACTGCCAGGCCCGATTCGGCCCCGCCGAGGACGGCGGCTTCTGGGCCCTCGGACTCGCCGCGCCGGACCCCGGACTGCTGCGCGGAGTCCCCATGTCCGTACCGGAGACCGGCGCGGAGCAGCGCCGCCGCCTCGCCGAGGCCGGGCTGCGCATCCGCGATCTGCCGCGCCTCAGGGACGTCGACACGGCGACCGACGCGAGGGCGGTCGCCGAGGCGGCCCCCGGCAGCCGCTTCGCGGCGCGCTACCGGGCACTGTGCTCGGCGGGGGCCGTGGACGCGACCAGGGGCGATGCCGGATGAGCACGCCCGAAGGGGAGGAGACGGTGGAACTCCCTGGTGCGAGGAATCCGTCGGGGCGTCGCCGACGATTGGCCTCACCGGTCCGCTCGGCCGCGTCCGAGTCCGAGGGGGCGATCGAACACCTCGACACGAGGCAGCCGTTGCTGTTCCTCGGCCGGGCCGACTCCGCGGAGCCGGCTTCCGTTCCGTCCGTGCGCGTCCCGAAGCGGGTCCGCCTGTCGGCATCCGTCAGTGCGACCGTCACCGACGTCGCGGTCGTACGGCTGCCGGCAGCCGCGACCGCGGCGGTGTCCGCACAGGCCCCGCTCGCCGATCCCTGGCTCGCCGATCCCTGGGCCGACGCGCTGAGGTCCGGGCGAGGGCCGCTCTTTCTCCGGGGTGACGACGGACGGCTCCTGCCGCTGGAGATCGAGCGGTGGTGCGCGGCGGCCGACTCGGCCGACGCCACCGTGCTCGACCGCTGCGAAGGCCCGGTCCTCGACATCGGCTGCGGCCCGGGGCGCCTCGTGCACGCGCTCGCCGCCGCGGGCCGTCCCGTGCTCGGAATCGATGTGTGTCCGGAAGCCGTCGACCGTACGGTTCGTGGGGGAGGCAGCGCGCTCTGCCGGTCCGTCTTCGAGCCGCTGCCGAGCGAGGGCCGCTGGGGCACGGTCCTGCTGATGGACGGCAACATCGGCATCGGCGGCGACCCCGCGACCCTGCTCGGTCGCGCGGCCGAGCTGGTGGGGCCCGAGGGGCAGGCCCTCGTGGAGGCGGCCGGCCCCGATGTCGACGAGCGGGTCGAGGTACAGGTCGTCGACGGCCGGGGCGCCCGCGGCGCCGGCTTCCCCTGGGCCCGCGTCGGGACCCGGGCCCTGCCCGCGTACGCCGACGCCACCGGCTGGCGGGTCGGTCGCCGCTGGCGGGCCGAGGGCCGAAGCTTCGTTCAGCTCCGGCGCCGCCGCTGAAGCACCCGCCGGACGACGACGAGCGCGCCCGCACCGACCGCGACCACGCCCATCAGCACCAGCCAGTTGCGGACGTAGTCCAGGGGCAGGGCCGTCGGGTTCGGCGGGGCGCCGGGCCGTACCATCAGGGGCAGCGCGACCAAGGTCAGACACCCCGCCACGATCAGCCCCCCACGCACCGCGCCCCGCGCGGGTGCGGCGGCGATCAGCAGCCCGACGGCGAGAACGAGCGGCGCGATCACGCCGTCGTGCAGCACGATCGCCCCCACCAGCCAGACGGCGACGTCCCAGGCCGTTCCGGTGCGCACAACCAGCACCGCACCCAGCGCCATGAGCGCCACCCCCAGCGCACCGCACACGTACCGCGCCCTCACAGCACCTCCAGCCGGCCGACCCACTTCGTCTGCAGCACGCCCGGCCGGTTGGGCGCGATGATCCGCGCCGGGAAGCCGTGGTCGAGGGAGAGCACCTGCCCGTTCAGCCGGAGCGCCAGCAGGGTCAGCGAATCGGCCGCGTACGTCGATCCCATCTCCATGACCCGGTAGGCGCCGGCACGTTCCAGGGACACCACCCGCACCCGCGACCGCGGCGGCGCCCCCGCCCGCTCCAACAGATCCCGGATCCGTACGCCGGTCCAGCGGGCCTCCACGCTCCAGCCCTCCACACAGGCGATCGGCAGCCGGACCTCGACCTGAGGCAGCGCGTTCAGTTCCGGCAGCGTCAGCCCGTACGGCCTAGGCCCGGCCACCGTGAGCCGCCAGTTCCCCGCCGACGACGCGGTCACACCGGCCGCGGCCGCCGTACGGTTGACCGGCAGTCCCTGGGTGCCGTGGTCCGGGTGACGCGGCGCCAGCAGGTCGAACTCCTTCAGAGGGGTGAACGACTGACCGACCGTGGTCAGGGTGACGGCGCCGACCCCTGCCGCGATTCCCGTGAGCAGGGACCGCCGGTCCGGCTCGTCCTCGGCCGCCGGCGCCCGCGGCCCGGTCGAGCCGCGCCCCCAATGGGAGCGGATCTCCAGCCACTTCACGACGATGTGCAGCAGCAGTGCCCCGGCCAGCAGCCAGGCCACGGCGAAGTGCACCGGCACGAAGGCGAAGGGCCAGGGGTACCACTCGACGATGTTCAGGAGCCCGGAGAAGAGCTGGAAGACACCGGCCGCGACGAGCACCGCCACGGAGAGGCGCTCCAGGGCGTGTCGCACCGACCGCAGCGGAGGGGAGACGAAGAGCCTCGGGTAGACGGCCCACAACTTCGCCATCAGCAGCGGGATCGCCGCGATGCCACTCGCCACATGCAGTCCCTGGGTGAGGCGGTAGCCCCATGACGGCCGGCTCGGCAGCACGTCGACGAGCCAGTTCGGCGGGTGTTGGAGGTAGTGGCTGATCACTCCGGTGAGGAAACAGACCGTGATGGCGAGTCCGAGCCAGCGGCCGATCGAGGTCGCCGTCCTCGCGTCGTGGAGGCGGCCGCGGAACGAGGGGAGGGGAGGGGGCGCGATGCGCGGTGTCATGCCCGCCATCACACCGCTCGCGGGCCCGCGACGGGCGGAACGACTCCTTACGAAACACGGACGGCCGCCGCGCCGGACCGACGACGGGCGCGGACGGCTGCCACCCTGCGGGATGTGATCAGTCCTCGCACCGTCCTCGCCGGCGGGCTCCTGGCCGCGCTCACCGCGGTGCTGGTGTGCACCGTCCGGCACGACGGCCACGATCCCGGTGGGCTCTCCTGGTGGTACGGCGCCTCCTGGGCGCTGTTCGCCGCGACGGCCCTGTCCCTGAGGAAGGTGCCCGCCCGTCAGGTGATGGTCCTGCTGCTGGTGGGATCGGCGGCGGTCGCGGCCACGGGCCTGGTCGCACCACCGCGCACCAGCACGGACGCCTACCGGTACGCCTGGGACGGCAGGGTGCAGGCGGCGGGCGTCTCGCCCTACGACCACGCTCCCGCCGACCCGGAACTCGCCCCGCTGCGCGACGACTGGCTCTTCCCGCGCGGCGCCGACTGCCAAGGCCCGGACCTGGCACCCCTTCCGGACCTGACACGCCCTCCCACCCGGGTGCGCGTCTCAGCGCCCGAGCCCTCGGAGCCGGCCACCACCACCCACTGCACCCGACTCAACCGCCCCACCGTGCACACCATCTACCCCCCCCGCTTGCCGAGTCGTACTTCCGTGGTGTGCACCTGCTCGCCCCGGAGGGCGCACGGCTGAAGCCCTTCCAGATCGGCGGAGCCCTCCTGTCCGTCGCCGTCACCGCCGTACTGCTGCTGATCCTGCGCCGCCGCGGCGATCCGCGTACCGCCGTGTACTGGGCCTGGTGCCCCGTCGTCCCGGTCGAGGCGGTGAACAACGCCCATGTCGACGTGTTCGGCGTCCTCTTCGCCGTCGCCGGACTCGGCCTCGTCCTGCGCAACAGGGCAGCCGGAGGCGCGCTCCTCGGCGCCGCCATCGCGGTCAAACTCATGCCGGCGATCGTGGTCCCCGGAGCGCTGGCGGGCGTACGACGGGTGCGGGACGCGGCCGCGATCCTGGCGCCTGCCGCCGCGGTCGTCGCGCTGACCTATCTCCCGTACGTCCTCGGCTCGCACGGCTCCGTCCTCGGCTACCTCGGCGGATACGTGGAGGAGGAAGGCTACGACGACGCCGGTTCGGGGCACCGCTACGCGCTCCTCCGTCTCGTGCTGCCCGCTTCGTGGGCCCTGCCCGTGCTGTTCGCCGTACTCCTCGGCCTCTGTGCGTACGTCATCGCACGCGGCGATCCCGAACGCCCGTGGAACGGCGCGCTCCTGGTCACCGGGGTGGCCTTCCTGCTGTTCACCCCCGGCTACTCCTGGTACGCGCTGCTGCTCGTTGCCCTGGTCGCCCTGGACGGGCGCTGGGAGTGGCTCCTCGTCGCGGCGGCCGGGGCGGCGGCGTACGTGACCGGCCAGGCGTTCGCGGATCCCGGCGCGGCGGGGACGGCGGCGTATGCCGTCGCTGCGGTGGCCGTGCTGGTGGGTGCGCTGCTCCGGCGCGGCACCGGCCGGCGCTCCATCCAGAGGTCGGGCACGGGGTCCGTGGCGACGGATGGAAGGAATCTCGGTTCCGACGGCAACCTTCGGCCGGGCGGCGGCGACAAGGAGGCGCAAGGACCGTACGAACCCCCCACATCGAAGGCACGGGATTCATGAGCAGACACAAGAGACGGCCCAAGCGCGGCGTCGTCCTCTCCGCGGCCGCCGCCACGCTCGGGCTGACCACCGCCGTCCTGGCGACCACCCTGATGAGCCCCGCGAGCGCGGCCGGCGCCTGGCCGAAGGCCAAGGGCGACAAGCCGGTCACCAGCACGATCGAGGTCTCCGGGACGTACGACGGCAAGCTCCAGCGCTTCTACGGGAGCGGCGCCCTCGGCGGGGACGGGCAGGACGAAGGGCAGGCCCCGCTCTTCAAGCTGAAGGACGGCGCCGTCCTCAAGAACGTCGTGCTGGGCTCGCCGGCCGCCGACGGCATCCACTGCATGGGCAGTTGCACGATCCAGAACGTCTGGTGGGAGGACGTCGGCGAGGACGCCGCCACCTTCAAGGGCACTTCGGCGGACTCCGTGTACTCGGTCTACGGCGGCGGCGCCCGCAAGGCCTCCGACAAGGTGTTCCAGTTCAACGGCGCAGGCAAGCTGGTCGTCACCAAGTTCCAGGTGTCCGAGTTCGGCAAGCTCGTACGCACCTGCGGCAACTGCTCCAAGCAGTACCGCCGTTCGGTCATCGTCAACGACGTGGACGTGACCGCGCCCGGCAAGTCGCTCGTCGGCATCAACGCGAACTACGGGGACACCGCCGCCCTGCGCAACGTCCGGATCCACGGCGACAGCAGCAAGAAGATCAAGCCGTGCGTCCGCTTCCAGGGCAATACGACGGGCAAGGAGCCGGTCGAACTGGGCAGCGGCCCCGACGGCACGCACTGCAAGTACACCGCCTCGGACATCAGCTACGACTGAGGCCGCGACCCCACCGGCGCCCCGCGCGCCGGTGGCGTCCGCTCGTCGCCCGCCGCGTTCTCGCCGGGACCGAGGGGCTGATGACGCTGTGCCCAGCGGACGGCCAACGGCGCGGCCAGGCCCGTCAGCGCGAACAGCGCACCCACGACGTACCACCCGGGTCGCCCCCAGGTGATGCAGAGCGCGATGAGCAGCCCGGGCCCGAGGGTCTCGGCGAGACCGGCACCCAGACCGAACACGCCCAGGTACTGGCCGGTGGCGTGTCTCGGAGCGAGGGCGAACGACACCTCGAAGCCTCCGGCGGCATGCCAGAGTTCGCCGATCGTGTGGACGACCACCGCGGCCATGAGCACCGCGACGGCCGCCCATGTCGGCGCTCCCGCGGACAGCGAGATCAATGAGCAGGAGACGAGGAAGGCCACACCCGATCGACGGTAGGCGGCTCCGCCGGCGGTGGGTGAGTCGACGGCGCGGCTCGCGCGCACCTGGCAGGCGATGACGATGACGGTGTTGACGAGCATCGTGCCCGAGATGAGCCAGCGCGGCGCGGTGACCGCGTCGACCAGCCACAGGGGGATGGCCACGGTGAGCACCTTGAACTGGATGGCCATGATGCCGTCGAGAGCCGTGAGCAGAAGGTAGGGCCGGTCCCGCAGGGCGACCCAGCGCGGGCCCTCCACAGCGGGTCCTGGCGCGACCGGCGGCAGGAGGACCAGGATCGCAGCGGAGGCCGCGAAGGCGATCGCATTGCCGACGACCAGCAGCTGGTAGGCGGTGTGGGTGCCCACCTGGACCACCCAGCCCGCGAGCAGGGCGCCGAGCGAGATCCCGATGTTGGTCACCGAGCGGAGATAGGCGCGGAACCGCTGCGGTCGGTCCCCTCCGTAGTGCCGGATCAGGGGACTGCGTGCGGCAAGGCCCGCCGCCTGCGCCCCGGTGGCCGCGCAGACCGCCAGGACGAAGAGCCAGAAGTCGTCGGCGAACACGAAGCCCGCCGTCGCCGCCGTCCGGATGACGAGGGTGACCGCGTAGACACCGCGTGCTCCGCGGGTGTCCGCGAGGCGGCCGACGGCGATGCCCACGGCGAGCGAGACGAACCCGGCGATCCCGAGCCCGAGGCCCACCTGACTCGCCGGAAGGTGCACCGCCTGGGTGAAGTACAGGACCCCGGCGGTCAGGTAGAGGCCGCTGCCGACCGTGTTGACGAAGTTCGAGGCGGCGATGACCCGTTGAGGTCCGGTGTCCGGCAACAGAGGGGGCATGACGGGTCTCCGCGTCCAGGGCAGGCAGTAAGGACCCGGACAGCTTCCTGCATATTACTTGCAACAGCAAGAGTGTTGCGAAAAGTGGGTCCTCCTACACTGGCGGCATGGACCGGAACCGGAGGCGCGACCGCAGGCTCGCCCGGCGTGCGCGAGTGGGCGCGCCCGGGTCAACTGCCGTGCCGGACGTGGTTGTTGCCGGGAGTGGTCTGGTTCTGGTGGGGTTCTTCTCCGCCCGCCGGAAGGACTTCGGCGCCCTCATGGAGGCAGCGGCCCGAGAGGTGAGGGCGCGGGGCGGGCGGGTCGTGGGGGAGGTCGTTCAGCGTCGGGGTGTCTCCAGGGGCGGGGCGCGGCTGATGGGGTCGCCGTACTCCTCAGGGACCGTGCTCAGCTCCGGCAAGGTGCGCGAAGCTGTCGAACTCTGCGAGCGGACCGGGGCCGACGCCGTCGTCTTCGTCACGCCGCTGACGGAGCATCAGCGCCGCGTGCTGACGGGTATCTTCGCTCGCCCCGCGGCGAGCCTGGCCGACGCCCTCCGAGCCCACGCCCCGTCCGATGTCGACGCTCAGTCGCCCGCGCGGGCGGTCCGTACGGAAGCGGAGTTCCGCATCAGCAGCGCGTAGACGGCGGAGGTGACCGCGATGCCTGCGGGCAGCGCCAGGTCCACGCCTGCCAGGGCGGCGGCGACCGGGCCCGTGTATGCGGTGTTGACGCAGAGGGCGGCCGCGGTCACGCCCGCGCCGAGCGCGACGGCACCGGACCGGTTGACACCGGCGGAGTACCAGAACGGGCTCTTCCGGGTCTCGTCCATGAGCGCGAGCCCGTCGTAGCGGTTGCGGCGCAGCAGGATGTCGGTGGCGTAGAGGGCCATGGCCGGCCCCAGCAGTACGACGGTCAGCTGGAGCACGTTGCTGACGGTGTCCAGGAAGTTGGACACGAGCAGCGCGTACAGGGTCAGCGCGGAGGCGACCGTGCCGTCGACGATCACGCTGAGCGAGCGGCGGATGCGGATACCGACGGCCTGGAGGGCGAGACCCGCGCTGTACGCGGTCAGGGCGTTGATCGAGATCGTGCCGAGGACCAGGGCGATCAGGAAGACCGGGTAGAACCAGCCGGGCAGGATCTCCTCCAGCGCGGTCTGCGGGTCGGCCATGTCGACGGCCGTGGCGGCCAGCGCGCCGAGCGAGCAGACCACGACGCTCGGCAGAAAGCCGCCGAGGGCGGTCCAGCCTGCGACCGCCCTCGGGGACGTCGTACGGGGCAGGTAGCGGGAGAAGTCCGCGCTCGTCGTGTACGAGAGCGGGCCGGAGGCGATGACGGTGACGCCGGCGAGGAGGGTCGCCCACAGATCGACTCCGGTCAGCGGCGCGTCGGGTCCGTGGCCGAAGTCCGCGCGCATCAGCACCGCGTAGGCGACCACACCGAACGCGGCGGTCAGGGCGATCGTGATCGGCAGGTACAACTTCACGATCAGGGCGTGCCCGTAGACGCTGATGGTCAGGGTGAGCGAGGCGATGGCCAGGACGACGGCGGTCTTGACGGCGGTGTTCGTCGGGAGGCCGACCTTCTCGACGAGGGCGAAGGCCGCGCTCGCGGCGGCGGCCAGATTCAGGGCGAAGTAACAGACGGAGATCATCCAGCCGGTGACCGCGTTGTTCACGCGGTTGCCGCGGATGCCGTACATCGCACGCGTGATCACCTCGCTGGGTACGCCCGCTGCCGGTCCGGACATCGCCAGCACTCCGGTGAGCAGCCAGAACAGATTGCCCACCACGATCACCAGGAGAGCCTGCCCCAGGCTCAGGCCCATCAGGATCAGAGCCCCGCCGATGACCAGGCTGAGGTAGTTCACATTGGCCGCCGCCCAGATCGCGAACAGTTCACGGGCCCGTCCGTGACGCTCGGCGTCGGGGATGTGATCGATGCCGTGGACCTCGACCCGTCCCGCCCAGTCGGTGACCGGCGGCGCGCCATCGGCGCCGGGGCGCGGGTCGGGGATGGTGGAAGTCATGAGGTCCTCCGGATACGTGCGGTGCGCACCTGCTTGCTTATTGGTCGCACACTCAATAGCATCGTCGGTATGTCGTCAAGCGTCCAGCGCAAACGAGTTCGCAAATCCCCGGAGGCCAGGCGGGCGGAGATCGTCGAGGCCGCGGCCGGGGTCGCCCTGACCGAGGGCCTGGAGTGCGTCACCCTGCGGCGGATCGCCGAGGAGCTCGACGTACGACCGGGTCTGATCAGCCACTACTTCCCCTCGGCGGAGGATCTCGTCGCAGAGGCGTTCAGCACGGCGGCCACCGGCGAGCTCGACGCGCTGCTGCCCGCGGACCGGTCCGAGGGGACTGCCACGCAGTACCTCGCGCGCTACTTCACCCTCTCGGCCGGAGAGGCGTACGACGACATCAGCCGGCTCTGGATCAACGCCCGGCATCTCAGCCGCTACCGGCCCCTGCTGCGCGACCGGGTCGCCGAGCAGGAGCTCGCCTCCGACGACAGGCTGGAGGGGCTGATCCGGGACGGCGTCGGAACGGGGGAGTTCCGTACGGACGACCCCCGCGCGACGGCCATCCAGATCCTGGTCGTCCTCGACGGCCTCGGCGCCCACGCGAACACCGACCGCAGCAACCGGCCGGAGGTGGTGACGCGTATGGCCGTCACCACGGCGGAACGCGAACTCGGTCTGGCGAGCGGCAGCCTCGACCGGGCCGCCCCGCTGCCGGATCCGGGTGCCGGGGGAGCCTCCGGCGCCGGCACCGCGACGCCCTCCGGCGAGACCGACGGGGACGTTTCCCCCGGCGAGGCCGGCGGGGACGTTTCCCCCGGCGACGCCTCCCCCGGCAAGGCTTCGCCCGGCGAGGCCGACGGCCGCCCCGCGCCCACCACCCCCCACTGACCGGCCCCTGCCCCACCCCTCCTCCCGCTTCTTACTGGAGCCTCTGTGCGCACCTCTCTCGTCCTGCTCTCCGCCCGCCTGCTCGACCCGGTCACCGGCCGCCTCCTGCCGGAGAGTGCCCTGGCCGTGGCCGGGGGGCGGATCTCCGCCCTGGGGGACGACCGCGAGATCCGCGCGCTCGCCGACTCCTCGACGACCGTCGTCGACCTCAAGGGAGCCGTCGTCACCCCTGGCCTGACCGACGGCCACCTCCACCCCGTCTCCGGCGCCGAACTCACCCACGGCCTCGACCTGTCGGGCTGCACCGACCTCGACTCCGTACGCGAGGTCCTCGCCCGCGAAGTCAGGACGCTGAAGCGCGGCGCATGGCTCTTCGGCTGGGGCCTGGATCCCAACGTGTTCGGCGACCGGCCCGTCGAGTCGGCCGCACTCGCCCCCGTACTGGACGGCGTACCGGCCCTTCTCCAGCTCTTCGACGCCCACTCCATGCTCGCCAGCCCCCGCGCGCTCGAACTGGCCGGAGTCGACGGACCGCGGACCTTCGACCAGGCCGCCGAGGTCGTCTGCGACGACGCCGGCCGGCCCACCGGTCTGCTCCTGGAGGACGCCGCCTGCGAGCTCGTCGAGCGCGCGGCGCCGCAGCCCACGCACGGCGAACGCCGGGAGCGCCTCGCCGCCGCGCTGCGTGCCATGGCCGCGGCTGGCCTGACCGGCGGGCACGCCATGGACGCCAACGGCGCGAGCCTCGCCCTCTACGCCGAACTCGACGCGGTCGGTGCCCTTCCCCTGCGCCTACGCGTCGCGCCCTGGTGCCAGCCCGGCACCGACGCGGACGGGCTGCGCGCGCTGATCGAGCAGCAGGGCACCGGCGGCGCGCTCTGGCGCACCGCCGGGGTCAAGCTCTTCATGGACGGCACGATCGACAACGGCACCGCCTGGCTCGAGCACCCCGACTGCCACGGCGAGTCCACCCACGCCTTCTGGCCCGACCCCGCCGCCTACTCCCACATCATCGGCGAACTGCACCGGGCCGGGGTGCCCACAGCCACGCACGCCATCGGCGACGCGGCCGTCCGGCACGTCCTCGACTCCGTGGAGAAGGCCCAGGCCGGCGACCGCAGCGGGGTACGGCACCGCATCGAGCACATCGAGAGCGTGCCGGACGACACGCTTCGCCGCTTCGCCGAGCTCGGTGTCATCGCGTCCATGCAGCCCACGCACTGCTGCGACTTCACCCGCGCCGACCACACCGACAACTGGTCCCGCCGCCTCGGCGAGGAGCGGGCCTCCCGCGCCTGGCGCTGCCGCGACCTGCGGGACTCCGGAGCATCCGTCGTCCTCGGCTCCGACTGGCCCATCGCGCCCTTCCCGCCGCTCGGCGTCATGGCGGGCGCCCGGCACCGCCGCCCGAGCCGCGACCTCACCCAGCCGCCGCACGGCCCCGAGCAGGCGCTCACATCCCTGGAGGCGCTCCAGGGCATGACCCTCGGCCCCGCGTTCGCGGCGGGCGAGGAGCTCGAGGCGGGCCGACTGGCCGTCGGCCACCGCGCCGACCTCACCGTCCTCGCCGACAACCCGCTCTCCGTCGCGGCCACCGAACTGCCGGACCTGCCCGTCCTGCTCACCGTCCTCGACGGCCGGCCCACCCACCGCGACGCGAGCCTGTGACGCGACCGATCGGAACGGTTCAGCCCTCGAAGACGCACGCACCGCCGATGTACGTGGCCTCCACGCGCAGCCCCGCCAGTTCCGGGGCGGACACGGCGTACGGGTCGCGGTCCAGGACGACCAGGTCGGCGAGCCCACCCGGCCGCAGCGTTCCCGTGTCGTCGAGTCCGTTGACGTACGCGGAGCCGGCCGTGTAGGCGGTGAGCGCCGTGGAGAGGTCGAGCCGCTGATGCGGCAGGAAGATCCGCTCCGGGTCACCGCCCGGCTCGACCCGGTTGACCGCGACGTGAATCCCCTCCAGGGGCGCGGCGGAGCTGACGGGCCAGTCGCTGCCCGCAGCCAGCCGCGCGCCGCTGCGGTGCAGATCCAGGAACGGGTACTGCCAGGCCGCGCGCTCCTGGCCGAGGAAGGGGATGGTCAGCTCGTCCATCTGCGGCTCGTGGGCCGCCCACAGCGGCTGCAGATTGGCGACGGCGCCCAGCTGTGCGAAGCGGCCGATGTCGTCGGGGTGCACGACCTGGAGATGGGCGAGGTGATGACGGTTGCCGCGCTGTCCGTTGGAAGCCCCGGCGGCCTCGACGGCGTCCAGGGCCTCGCGGACGGCGCGGTCGCCGAGCGCATGGAAGTGCACCTGGAAGTCGAGGGCGTCGAGCTGGGTGACGTACGCGCGCAGGGCGACGGGGTCGACGAAGCTCAGGCCGGTGTTGCCCGTGGCACACCCGCAGGAGTCGAGGTACGGAGCGGTCATGGCGGCCGTGAAGTTCTCGGCGACACCGTCCTGCATGATCTTCACCGAGTCGGCCCGGAACCGGCCGTGGCGCAGTGCCTCGCGCCGCTCCACGAGGTGGGGGATCTGCTCCGCACCCGCGTCGCGGTCCCACCACAGGGCGCCGTTGACGCGGGCGGTCAGCAGACCGCTTTCGGCGGCCGTCAGATAGGTCTCGGAGACGTCGGGATGGCCGCCGTACGAGCCGAGGATGGCGTCCTGCCAGGCGGTGATGCCGTACGAGTGCAACAGCCGCTGGGCGCGCTCGAGTCCGGCCAGCAGGTCCTGGGCGGTGGGCGCGGGCACGACCTTGCTGACCACGAGGACCGCACCCTCCTGCAACATGCCCGAGGGGGTGCCGTCCGGCTCGCGTTCGATGCGCCCGTCGGCGGGGTCGGGCGTCGAGGCGGTCACGCCCGCCAGTTGCAGGGCACGGGTGTTGGCCCAGGCGCCGTGGTGGTCCCGGTTGGTCAGCAGGACCGGACGGTCGGGCACCAGCTCGTCGAGTATCTGCCGGGTCGGCAGTCCGCCGGGGAAGCTCTCCATCGACCAGCCGGCCCCGGTGATCCACCGCCGCTCGGGATGGGCGGCGGCGTAGGCCGTGATCCGCCGCCGGTACTCGTCGAGCTCCGTGGTCCCCGACAGGTCGCAGGCCCCCAACTCCAGCCCGGCGTACACCGGATGCACATGAGCGTCCTGGAAACCCGGCAGCAGTGCGCGCCCGGCCAGGTCCACCACCCGAGTGCCCGGCCCGACCAGCTCACGCACCTGCTCGTCGTCGCCGACCGCGACGATCCGCTCCCCGGCGACGGCCAGAGCCGTGGAGCGGGGGGAGGAAGGATCCATGGTGAGGACAGCACCCGAGAGGAAGACGAGATCCGCGTGACGCATGGGGAGTTGCTCCTTGACGAGGTGGTGCGAGGTGGTTCGGGGTGGCGCTGATGGCGGCGGCGTTCGTGGTCGCGCCCGGGGGCAGTCAGCGCGCGACGGAATCCGGGACGGGACGCGCGACGGAGCGTGCGATGCGGAAGCCCACGTCGTCGACGCGGAACGTCGGGTGGCTGCGGCGGCGCGCGGACGCCCGGCAGCTCCAGTGCTCGTCGAACCAGCCACCGCCGCGCAACACCCGGTAGGACCCGTAGACCTCGGCGTCGTAGACGTCCCAGCACCAGTCCCAGACGTTGCCGAGCATGTCGTGCAGCCCCCACGCGTTGGGCTGCCTGCCACCCACCTCGTGAAGGTGCTCGCCGGAGTTGCCGCGGTACCAGGCGATCTCGTCGAGGGGCCCGTAGCGCGGTCCGTCCGAACCGGCACGGCAGGCGTGCTCCCACTCGGCCTCGGTCGGCAGCCGGTAGCCGCCGGCCGACCTGTCCCATACGATGCCGTCGCCTTCACCGTCCTTGTGGATGCGGTAGGCGGGTGCGAACCCCTCCCGCTCGGACAGGGCATTGCAGAACCGGACGGCGTCCCACCACGACACCCCCTCGACGGGCAGCCGCTCCCCGTGGGAGGTGCTCGGCCGCTGTCCGGTGACGTCCGCGTAGCGCGCCTGCGTGACCGGGAACCGCGCGAGCTCGTACGGGGCCACCTCCACCGACCAGCGGCGCTGAGTCCGCCGGTCCGACAGCGTCACCGGCCCCGCCGGGACGGAGATCATCGCCGTGTCCTCGACGGGTTCGCTCGTGCGCGTCATGACAGGGACTCGGCGACGACGGCGGCCGCGTCGGCGATCAGCTTGTTGTCGTAACGTGCGTCCTGCGTAGGGCGGTTGGACATGACGGCCAGGACGACGGGCGCGCGGCCGGGCGGCCAGGCGACGGCGATGTCGTTGCGCGTGCCGTGCGTGCTGCCCGCCCCGGACTTGTCTCCGATCACCCAGCCCTTGGGCATCCCGGCCCGGATGAGTTCCGTACCCGTGGTGCTCGTCTTGAGCCATGTCGCCAGCTGGGCGCGTTCGGCGGCGCCGAGGACGTCACCCACGACCAGGGCGCGAAGGTCCTGGGCGAGGGCCCTCGGCGTACTGGTGTCGCGCGTGGCACCCGGCGCCCATTCGTTCAGCTCCGGCTCACGGCGTTCCATCCGGGTGACCTGGTCGCCCCACTCGTCGAGCATCGCGTCGAGCCTCTTGGGACCGCCGAGTTGATCGAGGAGGAGGTTGGCCGCGGTGTTGTCGCTGTGGCGCACGGCGGCCTCGCACAGCTCGTGCAGGCTCATCCCGGTGCCCACGTGCTTCTCGGTCACGGGGGAGTGGTCCACCAGGTCGCCCCGGGAGTACGTGACCTTCTTGCCCATCCCGCCCGAGGTGTACGTGCGCAGTACGGCGCCGGCGGCCAGGGCCTTGAAGGTGGAGGCGAAGGGGAAGCGGGCGTTGTCGTTGTACGCGACCTCACGACCGCTGCCGGTGTCGATGGCGTACACACCCAATCGCGCGTCGTAGGCGCGCTCGAGCTCCTGCAACCGCGCACTCACGGGCCGCGCGGCGGCCGCCCCGGGCGCGGACGCCCGCGGTGATGAGGGCGGTGATGACGACGGCGTGGCCGCGGTGCCGCCCTGGCCGCAGGCCCCGAGCGGGACGAGTGTGAGGACGGCGACCGCGGCGAGAAGACAGCGCCGGGTGCGGCCGACGGGGCGGGCGAGGGTGCGGTTGCGGACATGCGGCATAGCCCCAACCTACCGACCTCGCCGATCTACTGTGGCGAGCGGCGGGCCGTGTGCCCGGATCAGCGGCCGGGGTGCTCGTCGCCGCTGAGGGCCGCGGTCACGGAGTGACGGACGGACTCCGGCGACGCCGCCCGCATCCAGCCGACCCAGTCGGAGGGCGAGGGCGGCCGTGGGGACCAGTGCTCCAGGGCCTCGCTCCTCACCTCGGCACGGGCCTGCTCAGGGACGACCGCGGGGGGTACGAACCGTCCGCCCGCCATCCGTACATGCTCCTCCCACTGGTCCTGCCAGAACTCGACCGTCCAGCCCGGCCAGCGGCCCGCCATGTCGGGGGCTCCCGCGACGGCGTCGAGCAGCCACCAGCCGACGCGTCGCCGCGCGGGATCGACATGGATGCCGGAATCGGCGGCAAGCGCGTACACACCGTGGTCCGGCGCGTCGGCGAGTCGGTCGACGAGAGAGGGCCCTTCGGTGATGGGGTGGTCGTTGACGCCGGACAGCAGGTGGCAGCGGGCAGTGTCCGGCCCGCCGATCGTGACGACGCGCACCAGGGGGTCGGGGTCCTCCAGCTCGTCGTCGTCGAGGTCCAGCGCCGCCTCCGGGTACACGGACCGATGTGGTTCCCGTACCTCTTCCGGGTCCAGGCCCAGACGGGCGGCGAGTTCGGCAGAGCCGTCGTACGTCCAGCGCAGCTCCCAGCCCGGCCACGCGCGACGCAGCAGCTCCCAGGTGGCGGCCCGATGACGCATCTGCGTGACCGGACCTTCCCGGGCGAAGAACAGAAGAGTCCTGCTCCGCAGATCGACCAGCGCCCCGGCCTCGCACATCCCGTCGTCACGCCACCGGCCCTCCACCCGGCTGCGTGAGCGGAGGAGAGGCACGACGACATCAGGCCCGGCCAGCAGGTCGAGGTCGAGGCCCACCGCTCCGAAGCGCGCCTCGTACACCTCGTGACCGTCGGCAGCGCCGTCCTCCGGTACCACCACATACGTCGCCCAATCAGCCATGGCGGGAATGATCCCCCGCGGCGGACCCGGACGCCCAACGAATTCGGCGAGCCCGGCGTGCCGACGGAGAGATCCCGGAGCATTCTGGAAGGAACAGGGGGCGGATCGAAGACGGAGAGAGGACACCATGACGGCTCCTCCCAGCGGTCCGCAATGGTCGGCTCAGCCGCCTCCGCCCGGCCCGCAGCGAGGGCGCCGCGCCTGCTTGACCACAACCCTGATCGTCCTCGTCGTGCTTGCCCTCCTGTTCGTCGGTGGGATCGTGGCCGTGATCCTCTCCATCGACGACCCGGGGAGTGACGATCCCGGCGGGCCGCTCGGCGACGTGCGGATCACCGCCTGCCAGGTCGACTCCGCCACGAAGCGGCCGCACGCGGACGTGACGGTCACGAACCGCAGCAGCAAGCCCAGCGACTACCTCATCAGCGTGGAGTTCGTGGTGCCTTCCGGCGACCGCGTGGCGGAGGCCGACGCGACCGTCGACCACCTGGCGCCGGGCCAGGCCTCGCAAGGCCGCGCGCAGAGCCTGTCCCAGGGCGCGGGCACGGTGGAGTGCAGGGTGACAGACGTGATCCGCACGGCCTCGTGACCCCCGGACCGACTCCAGAAACTCGTATCAAGGGATTGCCGCGCGAGCGATGACTTCCTGAGGCGGAGGCGGTCTGAACCCATGACACCGTTACGTTGGAGGGAATGGTCATGGTTGATGTCGAGACCCGTACGATCGAGGCCGCAGGCGCCACACTGCACTACGACATCCGGGGCACCGCGGACGTGGCAGCGGCCGAGCACTCCCCGTTGTTCATGATCGGCTCGCCGATGGACGCCACCGGCTTCGCGACGCTGGCGTCGCATTTCACCGATCGGGTCGTCGTCACCTACGACCCGCGGGGTGTCAGCCGCAGCGACCGTACCGACGGCGCGACGGAGTCCATCCCCCAGGAGCACGCCGACGACCTGCGGCGCGTGATCGAGGCGCTGGACGCGGGGCCGGTGGATCTGTTCGCGAGCAGCGGCGGGGCGGTCAACGCGCTCGCTCTGGTGGCCCGGCACGGAGACCTGGTGCGCACGTTGGTCGCGCACGAGCCGCCGACGGCACAGGTCCTCCCGGACCGGGAGGCCGCGCTGGCGGTCTGCGCGGACATCCACGACACCTATCTGCGGGAGGGGATGGGGCCGGCGATGGCGAAGTTCTTCGCGGTGGCGAGCCGCAAGGGTCCCTTCCCGGCGAACTGGGCGGACGAGCCCGCGCCCTCTCCGGCCGACTTCGGACTGCCGACCGAGGACGACGGCTCGCGCGACGACCCGCTGCTGGGCCAGAACATGCGCGGCTGCACGAGCTACCGGCCCGACTTCGACGCGCTGCGGGCCGCGCCGACACGCATCGTCATCGCGGCGGGCGAGGAGTCGGAGGGAGAGTTCCCCGCCCGCGCCGCGGCGGAGATCGCCACCGGGGTCGGCACCGAGCTGACGCGGTTCCCGAGCCACCACGGCGGTTTCCTGGGCGGCGAGTTCGGTCAGCAGGGTGCACCGGCGGACTTCGCGAAGACCCTGCACGAGGTGCTGGACAGCGACCGCTGACGGGCCGCCACGGCATCGAGCAGGTGCTGTGGAGACGTACGTTCCCCGGACCCGCGATCGTTCCGGGGAACGTACGACCTCAGGGTGTGCGGCCGGTCCGGGTCAGTTCACGAAGACCGGGGCGCCGGCCTGCGTGGTGTCCTGGACGGGGCCGTACTTCGCCGAGAAGTAGCCGTTGGCCGGGCAGGTGCCCGGACCGCTGGCCTTGGTGAACAGCTGGTTCGTGAAGGTGAGCGAGTTGTCGGTGTTGGACGGGGAGGCGGTCAGGCCGGCGGCCCGGTAGACGCAGGTCGTCACGCCGAGGACGGTGTTGATCTTCAGCGTGGTCTGGATCGGGCCGGTGCTGCCCGCGCTCACCGTGAGGCTGCCGCCGGAGGTCACGGCCGTGGTGTACGGCAGGTTGTTGACCGTGATGCTCTGCACGCCGGTCGCCCCGAAGATGTTGGTCGTACAGCTGCTCAGGGTGTGGGAGTTGAGCGTCTCGGTGGCGGTGCCGGGCGCCGCGGGATTGCTGGTGACGGTGGCCGAGAAGCCGGAGGCGTTGCAGGTGATGCCGGTGCTGCCGCCCGAGGTGGTGGCGATCTTGGCGGTGGTGCCGGAGGGCAGCGACGCGGCGACGACATCGCCGACCGCGACGGCGGGGCCGCCCGCGCTGCCGGTCGTCAGCACACTGCCGGCGGCGGTGGCCGCGGACGTGGCCGCAAGGACGGCGGCGACGGCGGCACCGGCGGTGGCCAACAGGGCTCGCTTGTTCATGGTGGGGGTTCCTTTCGATCCAGCGGTGAGGGTGGTGGAACTCGGCTCTGCCCCGGGGGGATGCCGGACATCGCCGAGCACGGCTCCCAGCGGCGTCCGCCGCTGGGGTTCGGCGGGCGTGGGTGAAGGGGAGCGGGGGGAAGGGAGCCGGGGAAGGCGAGCTGGGGGGAATGGGGAGCGAAGGAAGGAACGGCGCGGCCGGGCAGCGTGGGGTGCGGCACGGCGGAGGACGCCGATCGAGGGGGAACACGGCTCGTACGGGCGTGCAGGCGGTACGCGATCGCCCGCCGGGCCGATCCGGCGCCACGGATCGGCGGAGCGGTGTCGCGGGACACGGAGGAGCGTGATACACGGAGGAGCGTGATACGCCGTGCGGTGTGCGGTGGTGGAGACGATCCCGTCTCGTGGAGCCCCTCCACCGGACACACGAGAGGAAAACCCATCAGGGTTGTAAACCTGTCGAGTATGTGACGTCAACAGCCCTGGGGGGATGTGGCCGATGAAGAGCGCTCGCCCGACCGAGGAGAGGCAGATCCTGCCGGGAGCCCGCACGGGCCGCGAACCGGAACGCTCCCTGCGCCCGGGACCGCGCCGGCTGACGCCCGAACAGGTCGCGTCGCGGCAACGGGAGCGGCTGCTCGACGGGGTCGCCCGAACCGTCGCGGCCAACGGCTACGGCGGTGCCCGGATCAGCGACATCTGCGCCGCGGCAGGCGTGACCCGGCCGGTGTTCTACGCCCTGTTCACGGGCAAGGAGGACGCCGTGCTGGCCGCGTACCGCGGCGGTACGCAGGTGGTGGTGCGGGCCATGCAGGAGGCCTATGACGAGGCGGGCGGCGGAGCGCAATGGCCGGCGGCCGTACGGGCCGGGCTGCGGGTGATGCTGACACTCCTCGGGCAGACGCCCGCCTTCGCGAGAATGGTGGTCGAGATCGAGTCCACGGGGCCGGCCGGGCGCCGGGCACGTGCCGAACTTCTGGCCAGTTTCCGCCGGTTCTTCGTGGACGCGCCCCCCGCGCCGCCCGGTGTGGAGAGGGAGGAACTGGTGGCGACCGTCGTCGGGGCCGTGCACGCGGCGGTGCATCGCGCGGTCGACGAGGACAGGACCGGGGAGCTTCCGCGACTCCTCGACATCCTGGTGCATGTCGTCGTGTCACCGTTCA
This sequence comes from Streptomyces sp. NBC_01353, assembly GCF_036237275.1. Classification (GTDB taxonomy): domain Bacteria; phylum Actinomycetota; class Actinomycetes; order Streptomycetales; family Streptomycetaceae; genus Streptomyces. The sequence goes on from NZ_CP108352.1 coordinate 8,049,979, forward strand.
CGAGCCCCTGAGCCACCATCGGCACCATCGGCCCGCATCACCAACACCCGCTATTCGCACAGTAGTTGACTCGGCAGTAATGACGGGCGTACGGTCCGAGAGGTTCCCTGCGGCATGCCGCCTCGGCACGAGTCCGAGGAAGACCCAGGCAGGTTGGGGAACCGTCCGCGCCAGGACATCGCCGCCACAGGTCTGTTTCCTCACTCATGTCAGGAGCACCTCATGGCTCTGTCCGAAGACCCCACGGACACCACCTCCTCCTTACCCTCGGGCGACAGCTCCGAGCGCCGCGGCAGAGTCCGCCTCCGGCGCGCGGCCCTGATGGGCGCACCCGCCTTCGCGATCGCCTCCACCCTCGTCGTCCTCACCGCGCAGGGCGCGCTCGCCGCCCAGTTCGCCATCTCCGGAATGCCCTTCACCGTGACGGCCGACACCCTGCAGGGCACCGGCTTCGGTCAGTTCGGGGGCCTGGACAACATGCCCGAGGGCAGCCCCAACGCCGGTGACACCGGCGGGCAGGTGCTGGTCATCATCACCGCCATCCGCGAGGCGGAACTCACCAACCTCTGCCAGAGCGTGGAGCTCGGCGGCACCTTCCTGCACATCACGGCGGGCAACAAGGGCGCACCGGTCAAGGCGTCGGGCCTGACCACGGACTCCACCGAGATCTCCGGCAAGGTCGCCGCGTTCGACAACATCGAGATCGGCGGGGACGCCAGCACCTTCGACAAGCCCCCGGTCAAGGGCCCGCTCGGCGTCTTCGGCCAGCAGGCGGACACCGTCACCATCAAGAACGTACGCCAGACCAACTACGCCACCACCGCTACCCGGTTCACCCTGCCCGACCTGCACATGAGCTTCAGCTCAAGGGGCTGCTGACCATGACGGCCGGGTCGGAGGCCACCGTCGAACCCGCGGACACCGGCCCACCCGCCCCGAGCGGCCGGCACCCGTGGCGGACGTTCGGCCGGTGGCGCCACCGCCGCCCCTTCGGAGCGGGCCTCGCCATCGCCCTGGGCGGTGCCGAGATCCTGCTCACCCAGCAGGCGAGCATCTCCGTCATCCTCACGGCGGGCGCGGACGGCCTCGTCGGCTACGTACTGCCGGTGATCATGATCGTGTCCGGTCTGCTCATCGTTCTCAACCCACGTCAGCGGCTGTTCTACTCGATCGTCGCGGTCCTGGCCTCGCTGGCGACCTGGGTCACGTCGAACCTCGGCGGCTTCATCGTCGGCATGCTCCTCGGCCTCGTCGGCAGCTCACTCGCCTTCGGCTGGCTCCCCGACCAGCCGAGGCGCCGATGGCGCCGCGCGGGGGCTCGCCCGGAGAAGCAGGCGTGACACCCGGACCGATACATGACCCACGCACCGCGCACCTGCTGCGGGCGCGGGTACTCGGGCGTGGTGCCAGCGGCCCGGTTCGGGCGTGGTGACGTAGCGGGCACGGTTGCCGCCGGGTGTGCTGAAGGCGAGCCGCCTCCTCGGTGGTGAGGGCCCTGTCGTAGGCGTGGACCTGGTCGACCGAACCGTTCCAGAAGTCGACTGACCACGGTCGCGTAGTTGCCGGGCAGGGAGTCGAGCGTCGCCCAGGCGGTCGCACTCAACGCCCGGGAGAAGCCGTAGTACCGAGCGGCGCGGCCTGAGGGCCGCGCCGCGCCATCCAGAGGTGCCCGGCACAAGCCCCCCGCGCGCGTGCCGGGGAGGCGCATGCGGGTGAGGCGGCCCCGCGCATGTGCCGCCCCGTCGCGAGCGAGCCTCGCGACGGGGCGGCCGTCACGGGCGCGGTTGGTATGGACCTGACAAGCTTCTCCGGCTAGCGTGGTCGCGGCGCTCGGTGAGAGCGCTCTCAACTGTTCCGATCCCCCTCACCAGGAGGCCCCGTGAGACGCACATCCGCCCTCCGCGCCGCCGTCGCGGCCCTGTTGCTGACCGTCGGACTCGGCGGTGCCCACTCCGGAACCGCGAGCGCCGCACCCACGGCCGACCCGCCCACGCTGTCGTCCGGACTCCTCGACGCCATGCAGCAGGACCTCGGCCTGACGAAGTACCAGGCCGAGGAGCGGTTACGGGCCGAGCAGGCGGCGACGCGGGTGGAAGGCGACGCACGCCGTATCACCGGCCGCTCCTACGGCGGAGCCTGGTTCGACGCGACCACGGGACGGCTCGTCGTCGCCCTCACCGACCGGAACGAGGAGGCCGACGTCCGCGCGCTGGGCGCCGACACGCGACTCGTGCGCCACAGTGCCACCGCGCTCGACCGCACCAAGTCCCGTCTGGACGCGCTCGCCGCTCCCGCCGGCGTCGCCGGCTGGCACGTCGACCCGAAGTCCAACAGCGTCGTCCTCACGGTGGTCCGCGCCGCCCGGACCGAGCCCGCCGTGCGCGCCTTCGTCGCACGGGCTCGCACGACAGGCCCCGTCACCGTCGTCGAGACGGCGGACACTCCGCGGACCTACGCCGCGGGCACCGTGGGCGGCGATCCGTACTACACCGGCAACGTCCGCTGTTCCATCGGCTTCTCCGTGCACGGGGGATTCGTCACCGCCGGGCACTGCGGGCGGGCCGGCGCCGCCGTACGCGGCTGGGACGGGTCCGCCATGGGCACCTTCCAGGGCTCCTCGTTCCCTGGTGACGACTACGCGTACGTCAGCATCCACAGCGGCTGGTGGACGGTGCCCGTGGTGCTCGGCTGGGGGACCGTACCGGACCGGCTCGTCCGCGGATCCGCCGAGGCCCCCGTCGGCGCGTCGATCTGCCGCTCGGGCTCCACGACCCGCTGGCACTGCGGCACCGTCCTGGCCAGGAACGAGACCGTCAACTACAGCCAGGGCGCCGTGCACCAGATGACGAAGACGAGCGTGTGCGCGGAAGGCGGCGACTCCGGCGGGTCCTTCATCAGCGGCGACCAGGCCCAGGGGGTCACCTCCGGCGGCTGGGGCAACTGCTCCTCCGGCGGTGAGACGTGGTTCCAGCCCGTCAACGAGATCCTCGGACGTTACGGGCTCACCCTCCACACCGCCTGATCAGGCGGCCGACGGCACCCGAGCCCGCGTAGACACCACGCGCGGGCTCGGGGCGGGAGAGTACGCAGGTGGTCCCGGACCGCCCGGGGTCCGGGACGGTCAGCGACGGCCGAGCGTGCTCTCCCGCTCCACCAGCTCGAAGTCCGCCTGCACACGCCGGGGCATGTGCTCCTTGTCCTGCGGCGTACGGGTGCTACACCTTCGTGGACACGGACACGGACAGGGACAGGGACAGGGTGAGCGGGCCCGGCCCGGTGTCGTCGGCGGGCGGGGCCGGGGAAGCGCTCCAGATCATGGTGAGGAGAAGAGCCAGCACCGCGATCACGGCCAGGACGATCGCCACGACCACGCGGCGATCTCGTCGTGGGCGTTCGTCCTCACCGCCTGACTCCGGTTCAGCTTCTTGAGGAACCTTCGCGTCCAACGTGCCGAACAACGATGCGAGGTGGGGATCGTCGCGTATGAGACCCTGCTCGATCTCCGAGAGGATCTGTCGGTCGTCTGCATGAGGACTCATAGCGGCCCCCTCTGGGTCGGCACACGAGCCGCGTCCTCTTCCATTGTGAACGCCAACCCCGGATCCGGCAGCCCAGTGCCCGGCACCCTCGCTCACGTGCGACGCTTACTCACGCGCGCTCCGCCGTCCCGCGTTCGTCCGCGCCGTCCACGATCTGCGACGCCCCGGGCCGGGGGGCGGATTCCGTGGTGTGGAGCGCGGACGGGGACGGGACACGGCCTCGGGTGAGGCGGGCGGCGATCGGCTCGGCGTAGCGGGCGGTGAGCGGTCCGGTCACGACGAGGACCAGGACGTACGCGGTGGCGAACGGGCCCGGCTCGGGCTGGACGCCGGCGGTGCCGGCGGTGCCGGCGAGGCCGGCGATGACGATCGAGAACTCGCCGCGCGCCACGAGCGTGCCGCCCGCCCGCCAACAGCGGTATCGGTGAGAACTGGCTCGTCACAACCAGGGTTCCGCCACGGGGAGCGACGCTTCCCTCGACCCGGGGCCCCGACATGGTGCCAATCGCGCGGAGGCGCGGGACATGGGTGTCGGCACGGATGGACATGACCCTGGGACACTGGTCAGGATGGAGCGGGACGTGGGTCCCGCCGCAGGTCACAGGGTGCCTGCGGGACGAAGGCGCAAGGGGCCGGGCAGACGACGCGCCGGCCGGGAGAGGCAGGACCGTGTCGCTGTACTGGCGGATCTTCCTGCTGAACGCCGCCGTCCTCGTCGTCGCGGTTCTCCTGCTGCTCGGCCCGGTCACCGTCTCCACCCCTGTGCTCTTCGGTGAGGCCGTCGTGCTCGTGGCCGGGCTGGTCGCGATGCTCATCGTCAACGCCTTCCTGCTCCGGGTCGGCCTCGCACCGTTCCAGCGGCTCACCCGGGCGATGCTGACCGCCGACCTCCTCAAGCCCGGCCGACGCCCCGCGGTGACGGGCCACGGCGAGATGGCCGAGCTGACCCGCACCTTCAACTCGATGCTCGACCGCCTCGAAGCCGAACGCGCCACCAGCAGCGCCCGTGTCCTGTCCGCACAGGAGGCGGAACGCCAGCGCATCGCGCAGGAGCTCCACGACGAGGTCGGCCAGACCCTGACCGCCGTACTCCTCCAGCTGAAGCACTCCGCCGACCACGCGCCCGAGGCGCTCCGGGACGAACTGCGGCAGGCGCAGGAGACCACCCGGGGGAGCCTCGACGAGATCCGGCGCATCGCGCGCCGCCTGCGGCCCGGAGTGCTGGAGGAGCTGGGACTGCTCAGCGCGCTCAGGTCCCTGGCCACCGAGTTCTCCACCCGCGGACTGACCGTACGGCCCCACATCGACGCCGGCCTCCCGAAGCTCGACCAGGAGACCGAGCTCGTCCTCTACCGCGTCGCCCAGGAAGGGCTCACCAACACCGCACGTCACTCGGGCGCGAGCCGCGTCGATCTGCACCTGAGCCCTCTGCCCCAGGGTGGAGTACGGCTGCTGGTCCGGGACGACGGCCGGGGGATCGGACGGGTGGCCGAAGGAGCCGGCATCCGAGGGATGCGCGAGCGCGCCCTGCTCATCGGCGCGGATCTGACGATCGGTCCCGGAGAGGGCGGAGGGACCGAGGTCCGCCTGGACGCCACGGGCGGAGCGAAGGGGAGGACACCATGACCGCGGCGGGCCCCACCCGCATCCTGCTGGCGGACGACCACGCGCTGGTGCGCGGCGGTGTACGCCTCATCCTCGACGCCGAGCCCGACCTCACCGTCGTCGCCGAGGCCGCGGACGGAGCCGAGGCGGTCGCCCTCGCCCGGACCGAGCAGATCGACCTGGCCGTCCTCGACATCTCCATGCCCCGGCAGACGGGCCTCCAGGCGGCCCGCGAACTCAGCCGTCTCCAGCCGCAGGTGAGGATCCTGATCCTCACGATGTACGACAACGAGCAGTACTTCTTCGAAGCGCTCAAGGCCGGCGCGAGCGGTTACGTGCTCAAGTCTGTCGCCGACCGCGATCTCGTCGAAGCGTGCCGGGCCGCGATGCGCGACGAACCCTTCATCTACCCGGGGGCGGAGACGGCTCTGATCCGCACGTACCTGGACCGGGCGGAGCAGGGCAGGCCGCTGCCCGACAAGGCCATCACTGACCGGGAAGAGGAGATCCTCAAACTCGTCGCCGAGGGACACACCTCGAAGGAGATCGGCGACCTGCTCTTCATCAGCGCCAAGACGGTCGAACGACACCGCGCCAACCTGCTCCAGAAGCTGGGGTTGCGCGACCGACTGGAACTCACGCGCTACGCCATACGCGTCGGACTGATCGAACCCTAGGCGTGTCGGCGGATCAGGGCCGGGTCCGCGACGCCTGGCACGACGCGGCGTGTCCGGATCCGGAGTGGTGCCGCGCGGGGCTTCCCGCCCCACGCGGCACCGCCCGCCGGGGGGCCCAGGACCGGCTGGGCCCCCCGGTGCTCAGCCGGCGCTGCGCAGCTCCAGCGTGCAGCACTTCACGCTGCCGCCCGCCTTGAGGAGCTCCGACAGGTCCATCCCGATCGGGTCGAAGCCACGGGCGCGGAGCTGCTCGATCAGCGCCGTGGCGTTGTGCGGCAGCACCACGTGCCTGCCGTCGGAGGTGGCGTTGAGGCCGAAGACGGCCGCGTCCTCGTCCGTGGCGATGACGGCGTCCGGGAACAGGCGCCGCAGCACGGCGAGGCTCCCCGGCGAGAATGCGGGCGGGTAGTAGGCGATCGTCTGCTCGTCCAGGACCGAGAGAGCAGTGTCCAGGTGGTAGTAGTTCGGATCCACCAGGGTGAGGCCGACGACGGGACGTCCGAAGAACTCCTGGGCCTCGTCGTGCGAGCGGGGATCGCTGCGGAAGCCGGTGCCGGCGAGCAGCCAGTCCCCGGTGAGGAGATAGTCGCCCTCACCCTCGTTGACGAAGTCCGCCGTGCGCAGGTCCGGGAAGCCGTTGTCGCGCAGCCAGTCGTGGTAGGCCGGGCCCTCCGCGATGCGCTCGGCGTCGCGGAATCTGGCCACCAGGGCGCGGCCGTCGACGACCGTGGCCCCGTTGGCGGCGAAGACCATGTCGGGCAGCCCGGGCACGGGGTCTATCACGTCGACGGTGTGCCCGAGGCTCAGGTAGACCTCGCGCAACCGCTCCCACTGGTCGATCGCCAGCTGGGTGTCGACGGGCTTCGCCGGGTCCATCCACGGGTTGATGGAGTAGACCACGTCGAAGTGGGTGGGCGGGCACATGAGGTAGTGCCGCGGCCGTGCGGTACGCATGAATGCGAATCCGATCGTCAGGGGCGGCTGGAGAGGTAGCCGCCCATGGAGGTGAAGTACTCGGTCGCGCCCATCTCGTGCCCCTCCTCGGTGCGGACGCGCGTGATGGCCAGGCCGTGGTTCCGGCCGGTGCGTGCGTCGGCTCCTGCGACGATGACGACACCGTCGCCCTCGCGGTAGAAGATGCGGCCCGGAGTGCCGCCGTAGCGGCCCTCGGAGACCACGGCGGACAGCACTTCGAGGCGCTTGCCCTTGTGGAAGGTGAACGCGGCCGGGTACGGGGCGGACTGGGCGCGGATCAGACGCTCCAGTACATCGGCGGGCCAGTCCCAGTTGATCCGGATGTCCTCCTCGGCCCGCTTGTGGAAGAAACTGGCCTGGGAACGGTCCTGCCGGGTGAACTCGGTCTGCCCGGAGGCGATCTGGTCGAGGGCGCCGATGGTGACGGGGGCGATGAGGTCCACCGTCTTGTGGAACAGATCCGTGGTCGTGTCGGTCGGCCCGACGGTGACTGCCCGCTGTACGACGATGTCGCCGGCGTCGAGCTCGTCGTCCATCAGATGGGCCGTGACGCCCACTTCGGGCTCGCCGTTGATCAGCGCCCAGATCAGGGGCGAGAAGCCGGCGTACTTGGGTAGCAGGGAGTCGTGGACGTTGAGTGTGCCGTGACGGGGGAGGCTGAAGATGCGCGGCGGGATCCAGGTGCGCCAGTTGTTGGCCACGATGATGTCCGCGTCGGCCTCCTTGAGGCGCTGGAACAGTTCCTCGTCGTCGGGCCGGTTGCGGATGACGACGGGGACGCCGTTCGCCTCGGCCAGCTCGGCGACCGAGTCGCTCCAGATCTTCTCGTAGGCGTGCTCGCTCTTCGGGTGTGTCACGACAAGGACCACGTCGTGCTCGGAGTCCAGGAGCGCTTGCAGGGTGCGATGCCCCCAGGTCTGGTAACCGAACATGACGACCCGCATGGGGATCCTCCTCGAGAGAGCGACTGACCGGCGCCAAGTAAAGCAAGGCTTACCTAAGTGCGCAACAGTCGTGATTTCGAAGGCCGTTGGCGCCGATTTCCAGCCAAGCCGCCTCGCGCAACCGTCTCGACAGGTCGCTTAGATCAGGTTAGCCTCACCTAAGTTCCAGTTGGGTGTCGCTCTTGGCGTGCCCGACGCCTCGTTCTCACCCACGCCTCACAAGCGGCCGTCCTGCACGATGGGAGTGACATGTCTCAGGTTCATCCTGGCGACGCACCTCTGGTCCACGACCTCATAGGAATCGGCTTCGGGCCGTCCAATGTGGCCATGGCGATAGCGCTCAGCGAGCACAACGCGCGTGTCGGCAGGCAGGAGGCGGTCACCGCTCACTTCTTCGAGCGCCAGGCCGGCTTCGGCTGGCACCGCGGCATGCTGATCGACGACGCGACCATGCAAGTGTCGTTCCTCAAGGACCTGGTGACGCTCCGGAACCCCGCCAGCGAGTACAGCTTCCTGTGCTACCTGCAGAGCAGGGAACGCCTCATCGACTTCGTCAACCACAAGAACCTCTTCCCGCTGCGCGTGGAGTTCCACGACTACTTCGAGTGGGCGGCGGCGAAGGTCGACGACATGGTCTCGTACGGACACGAGGTCATCGCCGTCGAGCCCGTCGTACGGGACGGCGTGATCGAGTACCTGGACGTGACCGCCCGCTCCGGTTCCGAGACGGTGGTCCACCGGGCCCGAAACCTCGTCATCGGTACCGGACTTCGCCCTCTGATGCCGGAAGGCGTCGAGCGCACGGACCGCGTCTGGCACAACTCCGAACTGCTGGCCAAGGTCGACGGCCTCGAGGGAGCCGACCCCACCCGGATCGTCGTCGTCGGCGCCGGCCAGAGCGCCGCCGAGAACGTCGCGTACCTGCACCGGCGCTTCCCCGAGGCCGAGGTCTGCGCGGTGTTCTCCCGCTACGGCTACAGCCCCGCCGACGACAGCAGCTTCGCCAACCGCATCTTCGACCCCGCCGCGGTCGACGAGTACTTCACGGCCCCCGACGCCATCAAGCGCAAGCTGATGGACTACCACGGCAACACCAACTACTCCGTGGTGGACATCGACCTGATCGACGACCTGTACCGGCAGGCGTACCAGGAGAAGGTCCTCGGGAAGGAGCGGCTGCGCTTCATCAACGTCTCCCGCCTCACCGGCGTCGAGGAGACCGACGGCAAGGTCCGCGCCACCGTCACCTCCCTCGTCACCGGGGAGGAGTCGACCCTGGAGGCCGACGTCGTCGTCTACGCCACCGGCTACAGCCAGGCGGAGCCCCTCGGCCTCCTCGGTGAGGTCGGGGACCGCTGCCAGCGGGACGACCAGGGCCGCGTCCGCGTCGAGCGGGACTACCGCCTCGCCACCGACCCCGCACTGCGGTGCGGCATCTACCTCCAGGGCGGCACCGAGCACACCCACGGCATCACCTCGTCGCTGCTCTCCAACACCGCGATCCGGGTCGGCGAGATCCTCGACTCGATCGTCGACCGGCGCCCGCAGAGCGACCGCGACGACGTCCGACCGGTCGCCGACGGGATCGGCACGGCCCGCTAGGAGCCCCGCTCCCGGGCCCGACGCCCCACCCACAACCCCCCGGCACGCCACCCCCACACGCCCCGCCCGCCGCAATGCCTTCGTGCACGGCGGTCGTGGCACGCACCGTGAAACCCCCGTGAAAGGAACATCCGTGTCCACTGGAGCACGTCCCGCGCTCGCGCGGTTCGCCAGAAACATCCCCCGCGTGGCCATCGCCGCCGTCGCCGCGCTCGCTCTGGCCGCCTGTGGGGGCGGCACCGAGAAGACGGAGTCCAAGCCGTCGGCCGGGGCAGGCGACGGCTCGAAGTCCGCAGCCTTCCCGGTGACCGTCGCGCACAAGTACGGCAGCACGACGATCGACAAGGAGCCGAAGAAGATCGTCACGCTCGGCCTCTCCGACCAGGACGCCGTGCTGGCCCTGGGGATCAAGCCGGTCGGTTCGGTGGACTGGTTCAAGGAGAAGCCGTACGGCAAGTGGCCTTGGACGAAGGACAAGTGGGGATCCGACCAGCCGCAGATCGTCGGTGAGCGCGACGAGTACAACATGGAGAAGATCGCCGCGCTTCAGCCGGACCTGGTCATCGCCCAGTACTCCGGCATGAAGAAGGAGCAGTACGACACGCTCTCCAAGTTCACCAAGGTCGTCGCCCAGCCCAAGGAGCACCCCGACTACGGCGCGCCCTGGCAGGTCATGACCCGGCAGATCGGCAAGGCGCTCGGCAAGGACGCCGAGACCGAGAAGCTGATCACGGACATCGACACCCGCTTCAAGGCCGTCCGGGACAAGCACCCCGAGTTCGCGCAGAAGACCCTGGCCGTGGCGGACAGCTTCGAGGCCGGCAAGTACTCCGCGTTCACCAAGACCGACCCCAAGGCGATCTTCTTCTCCGAGCTCGGTTTCAAGCTGAAGCCCGAGATCGACTCCCTGGCCAAGCCGGGCTACAACGTCGCCGAACTGAGCGCCGAGAAGCTGAACGTGCTCGACGTCGACCGGCTCGTCTGGGTCACCTCCAGCACCGAGGCCAACGACCGGATCAAGGCCGAGCCGCTCTACACGAAGCTGAAGGTCCAGCAGGAGAAGCGCGACCTGTTCGTGCCGTACCAGGACCCGGACATCGGCGCGGCCTTCTCCTTCAACACGGTCCTGTCGATCCCGTACGCGATCGACCAGATCGAGCCGCTGCTGGCGGCCATCAAGTAGTCGCGGCACCACGGCGGGTCCCACCCCGCCGCCGGCATTCCGCGGCGGGGTGGGACCCGCACCGACCACTGGCGCACCACCAGGGAAAGGCCCTTTCGAACGATGTTTGACGTCGAGTCGGACCGGACGTCCGCCGCTTCCGGGATCCCCCTCACCGGTGGGCAATCCGGGATCTGGCTAGCCCAGCAGATCGAACCGGACAGCTCCGCCTACAACATCGTGTTCGTCCTTGACCTGCGCGGCTACACCGACATCGACCGCCTCACCACCTCCGTGCGAACGGCCGTCGGAGAGGCCGAAAGCCTGCACGTACGCGTCCGCGCCGACGACGGCGCGCCCCGACAGACCCTCGACCGCGCGCCCGTCCACGTCCCCGTCGTGGACCTGCGCGGCGCCCCGGACCCCGAGGCGGCCGCCTCTGCCTGGATGACCGCCGACCGCGACCGGCCCGTCGACCTCGCCGGCGACCCGCTCTTCGCCCAGGCACTGCTCCGGCTCGCGGACGACCACGTCGCCTGGTACCAGCGGTACCACCACATCGTCACCGACGGCATGGGCGTCGCCCTCATCACCCGCCGGGCCGGCGAGCTCTACACCGCCGAAGAGCCGGCACCTGCCCCGGGCGACTGGTCACTGACCCGTCTGGTGGACGCCGACCACGCCTACCGCGCCTCCGACCGCCACGAGCAGGACCGCGCCTACTGGCTGAGCCGCATGGCCGACCGGCCCGAGCCCGTACGCCTCGTCGAGCGCGCGCCCTCGCCCATGACGCGGCGGCTGCGCCGCACGGCGGAGCTGTCCGCCGAGGCCACCGACCGGCTGAACACCGCCGCCGACAACGCCGGCGTACGCCCCTCCCGCCTGCTGATCGCCGCCGTCGCCGCCTACCTGCACCGCGCCACAGGTGAGCAGGACCTCGTACTCGGCCTGCCGATCGCCGCCCGCGAGGACACGGTGTCCGCCACCGTCCCCGGCATGGTGTCCAACATCGTCCCGCTGCGCGTGTCCGTACGCCCCGGCACGACCGGCGCCGAACTCCTGACCGAGATACGGCACGCCATCACCGAAGCCGTCGCCCACGGACGCTACCGAGCCGAAGACCTGGCCAGGGAGCTGGGACTGGCCGACGGCGTACCGGAGCTCGTCGGCCCGACCGTGAACATCCTGCCCCGCGCCGAGGACCTGCGATTCCCCGGCCAGGAGGCCGAACTCGCCCCGATCTGGCTCGGCCCGGTCAGCGACCTGGCCCTGAGCTTCGCCGAGCGCGCGCCGGGCAACGGCATCCGTGTCTACCTCGACGCCGACGCCGAGGTCTGCGACGAGGAGGCAATGCGCCACCACGAGCACCGCTTCCTCACCGTCCTGCACGCCCTCACCGCGAACCTCGACCGCCCGCTCGGCCACATCGAGCTGACCTCGGACGCGGAGCGCGTCCAACTCCTCGACGAGTTCGGCGTGTCACCGCGCGAGGTCCCCGAGCTGTCCTGGCCGGCTGCCTTCGAGCGGCAGGTGCGCCGCGCACCCGACGCCGTCGCGCTCGTGTACGAGGACCGGGAGATGACGTACGCCGAGCTGAACGCGGCCGCCAACCGGCTGGCCCACCTCCTCGTCGCCCGCGGAGTACGCACCGAGGACGTCGTCGGCGTGGCGCTCCCGCGCTCGCCCGAACTCGTCGTCTCCCTGCTGGCGGTGATGAAGGCCGGGGCCGCCTATCTGCCGCTGGACGCGGACCACCCGCAGGACCGCATCGCCTACATGCTGACCGACGCGGGCGCGCGCACCGTCATCACCACGCGCGACCTGTCCGGCACGCTCCCCGACGCCCCCGGCGTCGCTCACCTGCTGCTCGACGAACCGTCCGTGGCGACCGAGTGCGCCGGCCTCGGCGACTCGGACCTCGACCTGCCGATCGCCCTGGACCAGGCCGCGTACGTCATCTACACCTCGGGCTCCACCGGCCGCCCCAAGGGGGCCGTGGTGTCGCACGACGGCGTCGGCAGCCTCATCGCCACCGCCACCGCCCGCATCGGCATCACCGCCGACAGCCGTGTCGTCCAGTTCGCCTCCGTGGGCTTCGACGTGACGGTCTGGGACCTGATCATGTCGCTGTGCGTCGGCGGCCGCGTGATCGTCGTACCCGCCGAGCGCCGCGTCGCCGGACCGGCCCTCACCGACTACATCGCCCGTCATCGCGCCACCCACATGATCCTGCCGCCGTCACTCGTCTCGGCGCTGCCCCGGGACTGCGAGCTCCCCGAAGGCTCGGTGCTGGTCGTCGGAACCGAGGCGGTGCCCGGTGAACTCATCGCGCGCTGGGCCGGACGGGTCCAGGTCGTGGTCGCGTACGGCCTCACCGAGGCGACGGTGAACTCCACCCTGTGGCTCGCCGAACCCGACCGTCCGGGACCGGCGCCCATCGGCCGCCCGGACCCCAACACCCGTGCATACGTGCTCGACTCGGCGCTCCGACCCGTCCCCGTGGGCGCCGAAGGCGAGCTGTACGTCGCCGGGCGCGGCCTCGCCCGCGGCTACCTCGGCAGGGCGGCGCTGACCTCGGAGCGCTTCGTCGCCGACCCGTACGGCGAACCGGGCAGCCGCATGTACCGGACGGGCGACCGGGTCCGCTGGGGCGCCGACGGCAACCTGGAGTTCCTCGGCCGCGCGGACGGCCAGCTCAAGATCCGAGGGCACCGGATCGAGCCCGGCGAGATCGAGAGCGCCTTCATGGCCTGCCCCGGCATCGCCCAGGCCGCCGTCCTCGTCCGCCAGGACCACCGGGGCGTCAACCGGCTCGTGGCCTACCTCGTCGCCGAAGGCGCGACCACCGCCGCGGACCCCGACGCCGCCGTGGCGCGGGCGCGCGCCCAGGTCACGGAGACCCTCCCGGACCACATGATCCCCTCGGCCCTCGTACGCCTCGACGGGCCGCTGCCGCTGACGCCGAACGGCAAGCTCGACAGCCGCGCCCTGCCCGCTCCGCAGTGGACGGCGATGGCCGGGGACGACGCGCCCACCACACCCACGGAGACCGCGCTGGCCGCGCTGGTCGCCGAGGTGCTCGACCTGCCGTCGGTCGGCGTGCACGACAGCTTCTTCGAACTGGGCGGCGACAGCATCGTCGCGATCCAACTCGTCAACCGCGCCCGCAGCACCGGACTGGCGATCACCCCCCGGGACGTGTTCCGGCAGCGGACCGTGGCGGCGCTCGCCAGGACCGCCGACCGGACGGCGGCCGACGTGACCCCGGCGACCACCCGGAACGTGGTGCTCGACGAGGACGCCCTGCCCGTCTCGCCGCTCCAGGAAGGCTTCTTCTTCCATGCGGAGTTCGACCAGGAGGCCGGCGACCTTTACGTCGTCCAGGAACTCCTCGACTTCGCGGACGTCGTCGAACCGGACCGGCTGCGCCGGGCGCTCCAGCTGCTCCTGGACCGGCACCCTCTGCTGCGCGCCTCGTTCCGCCAACTGCCCGGCGGCGACGTCGTCCAGCGGCTCGCCGACCACGCGACCCTTCCGTGGCACGAGGCCGACACCGAGCGGACCGCCCTGGAGGACATCCTGCGGCAGGATCGCGCCGAGCGGTTCGACCTGGCCCTGCCGCCGCTGATGCGAGCCACGCTCATCAGGGACGGACAGCGCCACCGGCTACTGCTCACCCTGCACCACATCATCGCCGACGGCTGGTCGGTCTCCGTCCTGCTGCGGGAACTGACCGCCGCCTACCGGGGCGAGACCCTGCCCACGCCCGCCGGCCCGCACGCGTACCTGTCCTGGCTGGCCGGCCGGGACCGGGACGCCGCCCGCGACGCGTGGCGCCAGGCCCTGTCCGGCCTGCAGGGCCCCACCCGGCTGCCCGCCCTCTCCACTGCACTCGGCGACGACGCGTCGACGACTGCCGGGCACGAGCGCGTGGACGTCCGGCTCTCCGCGGCGCTCACCGACGAACTGACCGGCCGCGCCCGCACCCTGGGTGTCACGCTGAGCACCGTCGTCCACGGCGCCTGGGCCCTGCTGCTCGGCGGTCTGACCGGCAGCCAGGACGTCGTCTTCGGCACCACCGTGTCCGGGCGCACCACCGAGGTCGAGGGCCTGGACTCCGCCGTGGGCCTGTTCATCAACACCGTTCCTGCGCGGGTGAACCCGCTGCCCGACGAGTCCCTCGCCGATCTGCTGCGCCGGATCCAGGACGAGCACGCGGCACTCCTGGACCACCAGCACCTCGGTCTCGCCGACATCCAGCGGATCGCCGGCCAGGGGCCGGGCGAACTCTTCGACACCCTCGTGGTGTTCGAGAACTACCCCACCGGTGACGGGCGGGCCGCCGAGGAGGCCTTCGTCACCGGCGCCGAGGTGCTCGACGCCGTGCACTACCCGCTCGCGTTGATCGTCGAGCCGCGCGAGGGGCATCTGTCGCTGCGGCTCATGTACGACGCGGCCCGGCTCGACCGGATCGCCGCCGCTGTGCTCGCCAACCGCCTCGAAGCGCTGCTGTGCACCCTCGCCACCGATCCCGACCGCCCTGTCGCCCGCACCGGCCTGCTGTCCGAGCGCGAGCGGGAGCGTCTCGCCGAGCTGAACGCCACCGAGCAACGGCTCCCCGAAGCGGACGCCACCCTCACCACGCTCTTCGCCGCACAGGTGGCGCTGACCCCGGACGCCCCCGCGGTCGTCTTCGAGAAGACCACTCTGACGTACGCCGAACTCGAGCGGCGCGCCGAAGCCCTGGCCCGCCGACTGCGGGCGCGCGGGGCAGGCCCCGAACAGTTCGTCGCCGTCGCGGTGCCGCGCTCGGCGGAACTCATGGTCGCGCTGCTCGCCGTACTCAAGTCGGGCGCCGCCTACCTGCCCGTCGATCTCGACTACCCGGCCGACCGGGTGGCGTTCATGCTCGGTGACTCCGGGGCCCGTACGGTCGTGACCACCGCCGAGGCGGCCCGGCGGCTGCCCGAGGCGCCGGGACTCGAGCACGTGCTGGTGGACACGGACGAGGACGTCCTCGACACGCCCGTCGACCACGGCGAGGACGCCCCCGACACAACGCTGGTGCAGGCGGGGCCCGACCACCCCGCGTACCTGATCTACACCTCCGGCTCCACCGGCCGGCCCAAGGGCGTCACCGTCACCCACCGGGCCGTCGTCAACCGACTCGCCTGGATGCAGGGCGAGTACGGGCTCGCCGCCGACGACCGGGGGCTCCAGAAGACACCGTCCAGCTTCGACGTCTCGGTGTGGGAGTTCTTCTGGCCCCTGACCGAGGGCGCGAGCGTCGTCCTCGCCCGGCCCGACGGCCACCGCGACCCGGCCTACCTGGCCGAGCTGATCCACACCCGGCGGATCACCACACTGCACTTCGTCCCCTCCATGCTGGCAGCCTTCGTCCAGGTCATGGAGGCCGTTACGGACACCCCGGACTGGGCGACGAGCCTGCGCCGCGTCTTCTGCAGCGGCGAGGCCCTCACCGGCCCGGACGCCCGCCGCTGGTCGGAGCTGACATCCCACCACGGGCGGGGCCCCGTACCCCTGCACAACCTGTACGGGCCCACCGAGGCCGCCGTGGACGTCACGTACTTCCCGTACGAAGGCGGCACCGAGCCCGCCGTCCCCATCGGCCGGCCGGTGTGGAACACCCGGCTGCACGTACTGGACACCCTGCTGCGTCCCGTGCCGGACGGGGTGCCCGGCGAGCTCTACCTCGCCGGGGTCCAGCTGGCCCGCGGCTACCACGACCGGCCCGGCACGACCGCCGAGCGCTTCGTCGCCGACCCGTTCGGCGAGCCGGGCACCCGCATGTACCGCACCGGTGACCTCGTTCGCCGCCGCGCCGACGGCGCCGTCGAGTACCTCGGCCGCACCGACCGGCAGGTGAAGATCCGGGGCAACCGGATCGAGCTGGGCGAGATCGAGACCGCCCTGGCAGCCCTGCCGGGCGTCGCCCGCGCGGCCGTGATCGTCCGCGACGGCGCGCTCCTCGGCTACGCGGTTCCCCGTCCCGGCACCGCCCTGGATGCCGCCGCACTCCACGCCGCGCTCGCCGAGGCGCTGCCCGCGGCGATGGTGCCGACGGCCGTCATGGCCCTCGACGAGCTGCCGCTGTCACCCAGCGGCAAGCTCGACCAGAACGCCCTGCCCTCGCCGTCCGTCGCTCCCGCGGCCGGCGGCCGCGCGCCCCGCGACGAGCGGGAAAGCGCCCTGTGCGCGATCTTCACCGATGTGCTCGACCTGCCAGGGATCGGTGCCGACGACGACTTCTTCATGCTCGGTGGCGACAGCCTCACCTCGATCGCCGTCGCCACCCGGGCTCGTGAAAGGGGACTGACCATCAGCCCGCGCGATGTGTTCGAGCACCGCACGCCCGCCGCGCTCGCCGCGACGGCCGCGAGCGTGCCGGACGAGCCTGCCGAGCAGACCGCACCGACCGCGGAGACGCCCGCCACCGGTGTCACCGTCTCCGCCGCCGACGCCGGACAGGCCGCCGCCGCCCTCCAGGCGATGCTGGCCGCCCAGACACAGTCCGGTGCGGCGGTCGACCCTGCCCTGCAGGCGCTGCTCGCCCAGCTGACCGCCGGAGCACCGGCGGAGCCCGAGGCACCCGCCCCGCTGGGCGGCCTCGAGCTCTCCCCGGAGGAGACCGCCCGCGTCCAGGCCGCCGCCGGGCTCCCCGTCGCCGACATCTGGCCGCTCTCCCCGCTCCAGGAAGGCATGTACTTCCACGCCACCTACGATGCGGGCGACGCGCTCGACGTCTACCTGTCGCAGGAGACCCTGGACTTCGACCACCGGCTCGACACCGACCGGCTGCGGGCCGCCGGCCGTGCGCTGCTGGAGCGGAACACCAGCCTGCGCGCCGGGTTCACCAGCGACGGCCTGCCCCGGCCCGTGCAGTTCATCGCCGACGGCGCCGAGATCCCCCTGGTGGAGATCGACGTGTCCGGGCTGCCCGCCGAGGAGCAGCGCGCCCGCGTGGACGAGCTGCTGGCCGCCGACCGCCGACGGCGCTTCGACCTCTCCGCGGCGCCGCTGTGCCGGCTGCTGCTCATCCGGCTCGGCGACGGCCGCGACCGCCTCGTCGTCACCCACCACCTCATCCTGTGGGACGGCTGGTCCGCGTGGCTGTTCCTGGAGGAGCTGTTCACGCTGTACGAGCGGGCCGGCGACACCACCGGTCTGCCCGCACCCGGTTCGTACCGCGACTATCTGGCCTGGCTGGACGAGCAGGACACCGAGCAGGCCCTCGGCGCCTGGCGGGGCGCGCTCTCCGGATTCGACGAGCCGACCCTGGTCGCCCCCACCGGGCGTGACGCGGGCCCGGTCATCCCGGCCGACTTCGACGCCGTGCTCACCAGGGAGACCAGCGACCGGCTGCGTCACCTTGCCCGCCGCCACGGACTCACCCTGAACACCCTGCTGAACGCGGCCTGGGGTCTGGTCCTCTCGGCGATGACCGGCCGCGGCGACGTCGCCTTCGGCACGGCCGTCGCCGGACGGCCCGCGGACGTAAAGAACGTCGCCGGCATCATCGGCATGTTCCTCAACACGATCCCGGCACGGGTCGCGTTCGCCCCGGACGAGCCGCTGCTCGATCTGCTGCGGCGGATGCAGTCCGAGCGCGCCGCCGTCATGCCGTACGAGTACGTCGGGCTCGGGACGCTCCAGCAGGAGACCGGCCACCGCCGTCTGTTCGACACCCTGTTCGTGCTCCGCTCGGCCGACGGCGAGGACCGGGCCGCGGCGCTCCGGCATCGGTACGGGATCACCGAGGTGTCGAACGTGGACGGCACCCACTTCCCGCTCACCCTGATCGTGACACCCGAGACCCGGCTCAAGGTCACGCTGGCCGCCCGTCCCGATCTGTTCGACACGGACGACGCCACCGCGATCCTCGGACGGTTCACGGCCGTCCTCGAGCGGCTCTCCGAGACCCTCGACGACGCAGCCGCCGCCTCCGCCCGGACCGTCGACGTCGACCTGCTGCTGCCGGCTGAGCGATCCGGGCTGCGCGCCGGCTGGGAGGCGGGCCGCGAGCCCGTGCCGAACGAGACCGTCGCCGACATGCTCGCCGACCAGGTCGCCCGCACTCCCGACGCGGTGGCCCTCGTCTTCGGCGAGCGCGCCCTGACGTACGCCGAACTGGACGTGCACATCAACCGGATCGCCCGGCTCCTGCTCGCCCGCGGTGCGGGCCCCGAGAAGGCCGTGGCGCTTGCCCTGCCCCGGTCCATCGACATGGTCGCCGCCCTGTTCGCCGTCCTGCGCACCGGCGCCGCCTACCTGCCGCTCGACCTCGACCACCCGGCCGACCGGCTGCGGCTGATGGCACAGGACACCGGACCCCTGTGCCTGGTGTCCACGACCGCCGTCGCGCCGACCCTGCGCGGCGACACCGGCCCCGTCGCCCCCGAGCTCCTCCTGGACGACGAGGCCGTGGCCGCCGAACTGGCCGCCCTGCCCGGCAGCGAGATCACCGACGCCGAACGGCCCGCGTTCACCCACGACGTGGCGGACCGCCTCGAGTACCCGGCGTACATCATCTACACCTCCGGCTCGACCGGCCGGCCCAAGGGCGTCGTCACCCCCTACCGGGGCCTGACGAACATGCAGCTCAACCACCAGAGGGAGATCTTCGACCCGGCCATCGCCTCGGCGGGCGGGCGGCGGCTGCGCATCGCGCACACCGTCTCCTTCGCCTTCGACATGTCCTGGGAGGAGCTGCTCTGGCTCGTCGAGGGCCACGAGGTCCACGTCTGCGACGAGGAACTGCGCCGCGACGCCGAGGCGCTGGTCGCCTACTGCGACCGGCACCGCGTCGACGTGGTCAACGTGACCCCCACCTACGCCCAACTCCTCATAGAGGAAGGCCTGCTCGACCGGGACGAGACGACCGGGAAGCACCGCCCCGCGCTCGTCCTGCTCGGCGGCGAGGCCGTGTCCGACACGGTCTGGACCCGACTCCGCCGCACCGAGGGCACCTACGGCTACAACCTGTACGGCCCCACCGAGTACACGATCAACACCCTCGGCGGCTCCACCACCGACAGCGCGACCCCCACGGTCGGCATCCCCATCCGCAACACCCGCGCCCACATCCTGGACGCGATGCTGCGGCCGGTACCGCCCGGCTGCCCCGGCGAGCTGTACATCGCCGGCACCGGCCTCGCCCGCGGCTACCACGACCGCCCCGGCCTGACCGCCGAGCGGTTCGTCGCGGACCCCTTCGGGGAGCCGGGAGAGCGGATGTACCGCACCGGAGACCTCGTACGGCAGCGCCCCGACGGCCTCCTCGACTTCCTCGGCCGCACCGACGACCAGGTCAAGATCCGCGGCTACCGCATCGAGCTGGGCGAGATATCCACCGCCCTGTCCTCGCACCCCGAGGTCGCCCACGCGGCCGTCGTCGTCCATGAGACCGCCGGCACCAAGCGGCTGGTCGGATACGTCGTACCGGAAGCGGGCACCCGGCCGGGCGAGGAGTTGGAGCGGCGGCTGCGTGAGCACCTGAAGGCCGGCCTTCCCGACTACATGGTCCCCACCGCGCTCGTCGCCGTGGACACGCTCCCGATCACCGTCAACGGCAAGCTCGACGTCAAGGCCCTGCCCGCCCCGGACTTCGGCGGCACCGGCACCAGCCGCCCGCCCCGCACCCCCCGAGAGGAGACGCTCTGCGCGCTCTTCGCCGAGGTCCTCGGCCTGGCGGAGGGCAGCGTCGGCATCGACAGCGACTTCTTCGAGCTCGGCGGCCACTCGCTGCTCGCCACCCGTCTCGTCAGTCGCGCCCGCACCGCCCTCGACGCCGAACTCGCCATCCGCGACCTGTTCGAGGCACCCACCGTCGCCGAACTCGTGGAGCGCGCCGCCGCCTCGCAGGGCGCCGCCCGCCCGGCCCTGACGGCGGGGGAGCGGCCCGACGAGCTGCCGCTCTCGCACGCCCAGCAGCGGCTGTGGGTCATCCAGCAGATCGAGTGCACCTCGGCCGCGTACAACTTTCCGCTGGTCATGCGGCTGCGCGGCAACCTCGACGTCGAGGCGTGGGGGACCGCCCTCGCCGACGTGACGGCGCGGCACGAAGCCCTGCGGACGGTGTTCGTGGAGCCCGAAGGCGAGGCCGTCCAGCGCGTGCTGCCCGCCGACGAGGCGCGGCCCGTGGTGGAGCGGTTGTACGCCACCGAGGACCAGGTGCCCGCGCTCGTCGAGGCCGCCGTCAACAGGCCGTTCGACCTTGCCGCCGAGCTTCCGCTGTGCGCCACGGTCGTCGAGCTGGCGCCCGAGGACCACGTCGTCATCCTGCTGCTGCACCACATCACCACCGACGAGTGGTCGGACCGCCCCTTCCTCCGCGACCTGGCCACCGCCTACGCGGCCCGCGTCTCCGATTCGGCACCGGACTGGGAGCCGCTGCCCGTCCAGTACGCCGACTACGCCCTGTGGCAGCAGCGTCTGCTCGGCGACCCGGCGGAGGCGGACAGCCTCGCCGCCCGGCAGCTGGAGTACTGGCGCACGACCCTGGACGGCGCCCCCGAGGAGCTGGAACTGCCCACGGACCGGCCCCGACCGGCCCGGCCCGCCTTCTCCGGCGCCGAACTGGACATCGCGTTCGACGCCGACGTCCACGAGGGGCTGAAGCGGCTCGCCCGCGAGACCGGGGCCAGCATGTTCATGGTGGTGCACGCGGCCGTGGCCGCCCTGCTCCACCGCATCGGCGCCGGTACGGACATCCCCCTCGGCTCGCCCATCGCCGGGCGCGGCGACGAGGCCCTCGACGACCTGGTCGGGTTCTTCGTCAACACGCTCGTGCTGCGCACCGACCTGAGCGGCGACCCGAGCTTCACCGAGCTGCTCGCCCGGGTCCGGGAGACCGACCTGGCCGCGTTCTCGCACGCGGACGTGCCGTTCGAGTCCGTGGTGGAGAAGCTCAACCCGACCCGCTCCCTCTCCCGCAACCCGCTGTTCCAGGTGATGGTCGGCTACCACGCCCGCACCGGCGACGGACTGGAACTGCCCGGCCTCCACGCCGACCACGTACCGTTCCGCATCCACTCGGCCAAGTTCGACCTGGTGTTCAGCTTCACCGAGCACTCCCCGGCCGACGGCGGCACCGGCTCCCTGGGCTGCCGCCTGGAGTTCGCCACGGAGCTGTTCGACCACCGGACCGCCGAGCGCCTCGGCGACCGCCTCCAGACCCTCGTCGCGGCCCTCGTCGCCGCACCCGAGCAGCCCGTCTCGACGGCGGAGATCCTCGGCGACGACGAGCGGCAGCTGGTCCTGGAGGGCTTCAACGCCACGGCCCGCGAGGTCGACGAGGAGTCCTTCCCGGCCCTGTTCGCGCAGCGGCTCGCCGAGCGCCCCGACGCGGTCGCCGTGGTCGACCGCGACCGGTCCGTGACGTACGCGGAGCTCGACGCCCGCGCCAACCGCCTCGCCCGACTCCTCGCCGCGCGCGGTGCCGGCACCGAGAGCGTGGTCGGCGTGGCCGTGCCCCGCTCGGCCGACATGGTCGCCACGGTGCTCGCCGCGCTGAAGCTCGGCGCCGCGTTCCTGCCGCTGGACCTGGTCCACCCGGCCGACCGCCTCACGTACATGATCGAGGACTCCCGGGCGGCGCTCGTGGTCGGCACAGAGCCGGTCGCGGGCAAGATCCCCGAGGTCGCGGGCGTCCCGATGGTGCTGCTCGACGAGCCCTCGGTGGCCGCCGAGTTGGAGACCCTGCCGGAGACCGCGCTCGACGGTGGGCCGGTCTGCCTGGACCAGGCCGCCTACGTCATCTACACCTCGGGCTCCACCGGCCGCCCCAAGGGCGTCGTCGTCCCGCACGAGGGCATCTCCAGCCTGGTCGCCACCGCCGTGGACCGGATGGGCCTGGAGAGCGACAGCCACGTCCTCCAGTTCGCCTCGATCGGCTTCGACGTCTTCGCGTTCGAACTGGCGATGGCGCTCTGCCACGGCGGCCGGCTCGTCCTCATCACCGACGAGGCACGGGTCGCCGGACCGGCGCTCACCGACTTCCTCGCGGAGCAGCGGATCACTCATATGATCTTGCCGCCGTCCCTCGTGTCGGCCCTTCCGCCCGGCTGCGAGCTGCCCGAGGGGTCGACCGTCCTGGTCGGTACGGAGACGGTGCCGCCGGACGTCTTCGAGCGGTTCGGCGCCACGGCCCACCTGATCTGCGCCTACGGACTCACGGAGGCAACGGTCAACTCCACGTTGTGGCCCTCGCGTGAGCACCAAGGCCGCCCGTCCGGCCGGGTGCCGATCGGCCGGCCCGACCCCAACACCCGTGCCTACGTCCTGGACGACCACCTGCGGCCCGTCCCTCCGGGTGTCGTCGGCGAGCTGTACGTCTCCGGACGCGGCCTCGCCCGCGGCTACCTCGGCAAGACCGCGCTGACCTCCGAGCGGTTCGTCGCCGACCCGTACGGCCCGCCCGGCAGCCGGATGTACCGCACCGGTGACCGCGCCCGCTGGCGCGCGGACGGCAACCTCGACTTCCTCGGGCGTGTCGACACCCAGGTGAAGGTCCGCGGCTTCCGCATCGAGCTGGGCGAGATCGAGGCGGCCCTCGCCGGCCACCCGGCGGTCGCCCAGGCCGCCGTGCTGCCGGACCGCGACGGCGACATCGTCCGCCTCGTCGGCTACGCCGTCCCCGAGGCGGGGGAGTCCGTGGAGCTGGACCCGCAGGAGCTGCGCGCCCATGTGGCCGGTCGGCTGCCCGAGTACATGGTCCCGGCGCTCGTCGTGCCGCTGGACGGCCCGCTGCCGCTGACCCCCAACGGCAAGCTGGACCGCAAGGCCCTGCCAGTGCCGGACTGGGCCGCGATGACCGGCGACACGCTGCCGGCCAACGAGACGCAGGCCAGGCTCGCCGCGCTGTTCGGCGAGATCCTCAAGCTGGAGAAGGTCGGCATCCACGACAACTTCTTCGCGCTCGGCGGCCACTCCATGGCGTCGATGCGGCTCCTGGGCCGGATCCGTGCCGAGTTCGGCGTCGAGCTGAGCATCCGGGACGTCTTCGACGCGCTGACCGTCGCCGGGATCGAGGGCAAGCTCAAGGGCGCGTCCACGGCCCGCCCGGCGCTGCGCCCGGCGGAGGACCGTCAGGAGCCGCTCCTCGCCGCCCCCGTCCAGCGCTGGCAGTGGGACGCGTACGGCCGTACCCCCCGCTTCGACCACGCGCTCGTGCTGCGCTCGCCCGGCGGTCTGGACGCGGACGCCCTGTCCGCGGCCCTCGCCGACGTGGCGGGCCGTCACGAGCCCCTGCGGACGGCGTTCACGGACCAGGACGGCGCGCTGCACCACCGGGCCGTCCAGCCCCCGGCGCTCATCCTGGAGGAGTGCGCGGACCTGAAGGCGCGGCTGACCGAGCTGGCGGCCGGGGCGCCGGAGCCCGAGCGTGCGGCTCCGTTCGCGGCTCGTCTCCTGACGGTGGCCACGGGAGAGCAGGCGCTGCTGCTGACCATGCACTACCTGACGGTGGACGAATGGTCGGTGGTCCCCCTCTTCCGTGACCTGACGGCGGCGTACGCGGCGCGTACGGAGGGCAGGGCGCCCGAGTGGCAGCCGCTGCCGATCTCGTACGCGGACTACGCCCTCTGGGCCCGGGAGGTTTTGGGCGACCTGGACGACCCGGACAGCCGGGGCGGCCGACAGCTCGCCTACTGGCGCGAGACGTTGAAGGACGTACCGGCAGAGCTGGCCCTCCCGGCGGACGGGCCGCGCTCGTCCTCACCCGGCGCGGACCATGTGGGCTTCGTCCTGGACGAGCGGCTGCACGCGGCCGTGGACGACCTGGCCCGGGCGACCGGCACCAGCATGTTCATGGTGCTGCACTCCGCCCTGGCGGCGCTGCTCACCGCCCACGGCGCGGGCACGGACCTGCCCATCGGCACGATGGTCGCCGGCCGCACCGACGACCAACTGGCCGACCTCGTGGGCTGCTTCTTCAACACGGTCGTGCTGCGCACCGACACCGCCGGCGACCCGACCTTCGCGGAGCTGCTGACCCGCGTACGGGAGACCACGCTCGGAGCGCTCGACCGGCAGGAAGTCCCGTTCGAGGAGGTCGTCCGGGCGACCGGACTGCCTCAGGAGGGCCCGCAGGTCATGGTGATCCACCATGAACAGGCGGACCTGGAGCAGCTGGAGGGCGGTGTCGGTGCCCTCGACGCCGTACCGACCGGCTCGACCAGGGCGCAGCTGACCCTCAGCTTCTACGAGCCGCGGGGTGACGGGCCGGTCCACTGCGGCCTGGTCCACGCGACCGACCTGCTCGGCACCGCCAAGGCACGCCGTCTCGCCGACGAACTCCAGACCCTGCTGCGCACCGCGGCAGCCGATCCCCGACAGCCGCTGTCGGAGCTGTTCACCGTAACGTCCCTGAGGAGTGACCACGCATGACCACCAACCCGTTCGAGGACCCGCAGGGCCGCTTCCTGGTGCTCGTCAACGACGAGAACCAGCACTCGCTGTGGCCCTCCTTCGCGGAGGTGCCGGCCGGTTGGCGGACCGTGTTCGGTGAGGACACCCGCGACGCCTGCACCGCGTACGTCGAGACCCACTGGACCGACCTCCGCCCGGCGAGCCTCGTGGCCCAGCAGGGCTGACCGGGAACCGAGCGACACACAGACCGCCGCCCTCGGGGAGAGTCGCTCCCCGAGGGCGGCGGTCTCGTGCGTCCACGTGCAGGCGAGCGTCAGGGGAGCTCGGGTCGCCCGCCTGCGGGGGCCGGTACGCGGTCGGAACGAAGCCGCCCGCAGGGAAACTTCCCCGCGGGCGGCTGTCTCGTGTCGGCGGTCTGCGCGCCCCGCCGTCACCCCTTGGCAGCTCCCTGCTCCGCCGACTCCTGCCGGCTGTTCGACCAGGCGGCCCAGAGGGATGCGTAACGGCCGCCGGCCGCCACCAGCTCCTCGTGGGTGCCGGTCTCGACCACCTGGCCGTTGTCCAGGACGACCACGCGGTCCGCGGTGGCCGCCTGAGGGAGCCGATGGGCCACCACCAGGCCCGTACGGCCCTCCAGCGCCTGCAGTGCGGCGGTCTCCAGCACCCGGGCGCCCGCGCTGCCCGCGTCGGCGGTGGCCTCGTCGAGGATGGCGATCGGCGGGTCGGTGAGCACGAGACGGGCCAGGGCCAGATGCTGGGCCTGGCTCACCGTGAGCTGGTGCCCGCCCTCGCCCACGACGGTGGCGAGGCCGTCGGGGAGCGCTTCGGCCCACTCCAGGGCCCCGACCCGGTCCAGTGCCGCACGCAGATCCTCGTCGGTGGCCTCAGCCCGTGCCAGCCGCAGGTCCTCGGCGAGCGGGCCGGCGAACACATGGACCTCCTGGCTGATCAGCGTCACCGCACGCCGTACGCCCTCGGGACCCAGCTCCCGCGTGTCCACCCCGCCCAGCGAGATCGACCCGCCGTCCGGCTCGTGGACGCCGGCCACGAGCTTGGCCAGGGTGGTCTTGCCCGCCCCGCTCGCGCCCACGAGCGCGACGCGCTCTCCGCTGCGCACCTCCAGGTCGACGTCGCGGAGCACCACATGTCCGGGGACGTAGGAGTGGCTGAGGGCGCTGACCTTGACCGAGCCGTCCACCGGCGTGCCGGGCCGCTGCGGCGCGCTCTCCGCCGGGAGGTTCGACACCCCGACGAGGCGGGCGAAGCTGGCGCCTGCGGACTGCGCGTCGTCGAGAAGGAACAGCGCGGCGTTGACCGGGTTGAAGAGGCTGTGGAAGTACAGCGCGGCGGCCGTGGCCGTACCGATGCTCACCGAGCGGTTGTCCACGAGCATGAATCCGGTGCCCAGGACCGCCGCCAGTCCGATGAACTCCGCGAGGTTCAGCCGCGAGAAGAACCCGGTGACGATGTGGATGCCGCGCAGCGCGAGGTCGCGCGCGGCCCGCGACCGCTCGTCGAGGAGGCCGGTGTGGCTGTCGCTCAGCCGGAAGGCGCGCACGGTCCGCACCCCGCCGACACTGTCGAGCAGCTGGTGCTGCAACGCACCGGTGGCGACGCGGTGTTCCGCGTAGACGGGCGCGGCGCGGCGCAGGTACCAGCGTACGGAGAGCACCTGCACC
The DNA here is from genome assembly GCF_036237275.1 of Streptomyces sp. NBC_01353. Classification (GTDB taxonomy): domain Bacteria; phylum Actinomycetota; class Actinomycetes; order Streptomycetales; family Streptomycetaceae; genus Streptomyces. The sequence continues at coordinate 8,076,550 of NZ_CP108352.1, forward strand.
GGCATGGCGAGCAGTGCGGCCGGCAGGAACCGCCAGTCGAGCACGGCGAGGCCGACGAGGGTCAGGACGATGGTGAGGGCGGAGCGGGAGAACTCGGGCAGCGCCTGGCGCACCGACTTCGCGATCACGGAGACGTCGCTGGTGACGCGGGAGACCAGGTCGCCCGAGCCGGCCGCCTCGACGCGTTCGAGCGGCAGCCGCAACGCCCGTTCGATGAACCGCTCCCGCAGCGTCGCGAGCACCGTCTCGCCGAGGCGGGCAACGAGCGCGCTGCCGAGCGCGGTGGCCGCGCCGCGGGTCAGGGCGACCACGATCAGCAGGACCAGCGGGACCGTCAGCGCCTGCGCCCCCTGCTTCTCCACGACCAGGTCGACGATGTGTCCGAGCAGAGGGGCCGTGAGCAGGCCGATGCCGGTTCCCGCAACGAGGACGGTGAACGCGACCACCGCGAGGACGCCGTGTCCGCGCAGCATCGTGCGGAGCGTGGCGAGGCTCTCGGCACCGGTTGCGGTGGGCAGGAGTGCGCGCTCGGTGCCGGGTGCGGTCATGGCCTCTTCCGCCTCTGTCTCTCTCGCGGGTCGTTCGTCCTGTCGTCGCGCGGTGGAGCCGGGCCCGTCCGTCGCTTCGTCCGTCGTGTCGCGGGCCGTGGTGTGTCCGGACGTCATGCGAGGACCACCGCCCGGTACGTCGCGTCGGCGGCGGCCAGCTCGGCGTGTCGGCCCTCGGCCGTCACGGCGCCCTCGTCGAGAACCACCACGCGGTCGGCGACCGCGAGGAGCGCCGGGCTGGTGGTGACGAGGACCGTGGTGCGGCCCTCGCGGACATCGCGCAGGCGGGCCGCGATACGGGACTCGGTCACCGTGTCCACGGCGGTGGTCGGGTCGTGCAGGACCAGGACGCGCCGGTCGGCGGCGAGCGCCCGGGCGAGCGCCACGCGCTGTCGCTGTCCGCCGGAGAGGGAGCGGCCGCGCTCGGCGAGCACCGTGTCCTCACCATCGGGCAGCAGCCGTGCGACCTCGTCGGCGGCCGATGCCCGCAGCGCGTCATCGACCGCGGTGGTCCCCGATCCGGCGCGTACGTTGTCCAGGAGACTGCTCTCGAACAGGTCGGCGTCGTGGTGGGCGACCAGGATGTGGCGGCGCAGGGCGTCGGGGTCGAGGTCGGTCAGCGGCACGCCGTCGAGCGAGACGACTCCGTCGACGGGGTCGGTCTCCCGGGACAGGCAGCGCAGCAGGTCGCCGGCGGCGGCCGGGTCCCGCGTGACGATGCCGGTCACGCTGCCGGGGTGGATGTCCAGGTCCAACGAGCGCAGGGTGCCCAGCGAGACGCCCCGCAGGGTGAGGAGCCCCGCCGCTTCGGCCGGCGTGTCCTCTCCGCCCTCCACGGCGGCGGGCGAGGCCAGGACCTCCGCGATCCGGCGGGCGGACGCGCGGCCCTGGGCGAACTCGGCGTTGACGTAGGTCAGAAGCTGGAAGGGACCCAGCAGGAACTGCGCGAGCCCGACCGCGGCCACCAGGTCGCCGACGCTGATGGAGCCCCGCATCGCGAGATAGGCACCCACCAGTCCGATGAGCGCGATGAAGACGCCGGTCAGGGCGAGAATGGCGCCTTCGTGACCAGCTCGGCTCCGGGCCGCCCGCAGCGCCGCGGCCAGAGAGTCCTGGCTGGTCTCGCGGTAGCGGTCCACGGCGGCGGACTCGGCGCCCATGCCCTTGAGCACGCGCAGGCCGGTGACCAGGTCGGCGGCGACTCCGGAGGCGTGCGCCGCACGCTCCTGCTCGGCCTCGCTGCGTCGTTCGAGCGGCCGGCTGATGCGGTGTCCGAGCCAGAGCAGCGGCGGGATGCCGAGCAGGACGAGCAGGCCGAGGGGTACGGAGATCCGCAGGAGCGCGATCGCGCTGACCGCGAGGGCGGCGAGGGCGGCGAGCCCGTAGGTGAGGACGGTCGCCACCGACCCCACGCGGCGGGCGTCGTTGGTGGCGATGCTGGTGAGTGCGCCCGGCAGCCGATTGGCGTCGGCGCCGCCCCGCGGGTCGAGTACCCGTGTGGTGAGTCGGAGCCGCAGTCGGTGCGCGGCGTGCTCGCCGGCGCCCTCGGTGATCCGGGCACTGGTGCGGTAGCACGTGGACAGGACGAGGAAGAGCCCCGCGAGGACCAGGAGCCAACGCAGCAGGGTGCCGGAGGATCCGGTCGCCACCGCCGTGTCGATGATGACGCCGATGACGACAGGGACGAGCGCCTCGCACACCTGGTGGGTCATGCCCAGCAGGGAGGCCGCGACGACCCGGCGGCGTTCCCCTCTGATCGCCTTGCGGAGGACGTGTCCTCCCGTCGGCCCTTCGGCTGACATACGGCTCTCCTCCGTGAACATGGGGAATAGTTAGGTAAGGCTATACTAAGTAGATCCTTCGGGGGAGGGTCCCGGGCCCCATTGTCGACCCGACCCCGACGGTCAAGGTGGTGACGGGGGTGGAGAGTTGTCCGACTCGTCGCCGAGGCCTGCACGTTGACCGACCTGTCGCATTCACTTAGCCTTACCTAAGTTCCGTCGATCTGTCGTCGGTGCGTCCTCGTCGGTACGGCCCATGTCGTGCGGTACACCTGAGTTGACACCAGGGGGAGTCGTCGTTGTCGGTGGAAGCCCGGGCGGTGTCCGGAGAGCAGGCGGCCCCTGCGGCCCTCCCTCGAACGGGCAGAGGCGCGACCGCCCTCCGGGGCACGGGGCTCCTCGTGCTGCTCGGCGCCCTCGTGCTGGTCGCGCTGCTCAGTGTCTGGGTGGGCACCAGAGGCATCCCGTTCACCGCGACATGGAGCGTGCTGTGGAATCCGGACGGTTCGGAGACCTCGATCATCATCCATGACTACCGCATCCCCAGAACCCTCCTCGGGCTGCTCGTCGGCATGGCACTCGGCCTGTCCGGTGCGCTGATGCAGGCCCTGACACGCAATCCGCTCGCCGACCCCGGAATGCTCGGCATCAGCCTGGGCGCCTCTGCCGGCGTCGTCGTGGCCATCGCGTTCCTCGGCGTCGGATCCGTCCTGGGGTACGTGTGGTTCGCCTTCCTCGGCACGGCCGTGGCGTCGGTCGCCGTGTACCTGCTGGGTTCCTCGGGTCGGAATCTGGCCACACCCGAACGCCTGGTCGTCGCGGGCGCGGCGGTGACCGCGGTGCTCTACGCCTTCAACTGGGCGGTCCTGCTGCTCAACCCGCGCGCCTTCGACCAGTTCCGCTTCTGGACGGTGGGATCCCTCTCGGGCCGGTACTTCGACGTGGTGTACGTCATCCTGCCGTTCGTCGCCGTGGGCCTGCTGATCGCCCTCGTACTCGCCCCGGCACTCAACGCCCTCGCGATGGGCGACCAGGTCGGCCGGGCCCTGGGACTGAACGTCGGCCGTACCCGTGCCCTCGGCGCCGTCGCGGTCATGCTGCTGTGCGGCGCCGCCACCGCCGCGGCGGGGCCGATCGGCTTCGTCGGGCTCGCGGTCCCGCACGTCGCCCGCTTCGTCGTCGGACCGGACCAGCGCTGGGTGCTCACGTACTCGATGCTGCTCGCGCCGGTCATGCTGATCGGCGCGGACGTCCTCGGCCGCGTGCTCGGTGCGCCGGGCGAGCTCCAGGTCGGGATCATCACCGCGTTCCTCGGTGCGCCGCTGTTCATCGCGTTGTGCCGTCGCCGGAAGCTGGTGATGCTGTGAGCCCCGTAAGTCCCGTACGGGAGACCGATGCCTCCGCCAGGACCACGCGCGAGGCGCGTGTGATCAGCGGTCTGGTCCTGCGCACCCGGAAGGGCGGTCTGTCCGTCCGCGTCCAGGGGAGGACGCTGGCCGTCACGACTGTCATGGTCGCCCTGCTCGTGGTCGTCATGGTCGTGACACTGACCAGCGGCGACTACGAACTGAGCGTCGGCGAAGTCCTCCAGGCCGTGGTGGGCAACGGCTCGGGTGGCGCGGACTTCATCGTCAACACCCTGCGGATGCCGCGCATGCTGACCGCGATGTGCGTCGGCGCGGCGCTCGCCGTCAGCGGGGCGATCCTGCAGAGCCTCACGGGCAACGCCCTGGGCAGCCCGGACATCATCGGCTTCACCAACGGCTCGGCCGTCGGGGCGCTCGTGGTCATCATCGTGCTGCACGGCAGCATGACCCAGATCGCCGTCGGCGCACTGATCGGTGGACTGGCCATCGCCGTCGCCATGTACCTCCTCATGCTGGGCAGGGGACTGCAGGGCTTCCGGCTGGTGGTCGTCGGCATCGGCGTCAGCGCCCTGCTCCTCGCCGTCAACTCGTACCTGATCACCCGGGCGACCTGGCAGGAGGCACTGGAGGCCCAGGCCTGGCTGATCGGCAGTCTGAGCAACCGGGGCTGGCCGCACGCCAACGCCATCCTCGTCGCCCTCGCCGTACTGCTCCCTCTCGCCCTCGCCCTCTCGCGTCGCCTCTCGATGGTGGAGATGGGCGACACCACGGCCATGGCGCTCGGTGTCGGCGTGGCCCGCACGCGCACGGCGTTGCTGGTCATCAGCGTGGCTCTCGCCGCTTTCGCCACCGCAGTGACCGGCCCCATCTGGTTCGTCGCCCTGGCGGCGCCCCAACTCGCCCGAAAGCTGACGGGTGCGTCCGGCCCCGCGCTGCTGCCCGCCGCGCTCATGGGCGCCCTGCTGCTGACCGCGAGCGATCTCCTCGCACAGCGCCTCTTCGCTCCCGCACTTCTCCCGGTCGGTACGGCGACCGGCGTCATCGGGGGGCTGTATCTCATCTGGCTGTTGGTCACCGAGTCCCGAAAGAGCCGCGTATGACGGGCATGACGCACACGATCGACACGACCGGCACGCCCGGGGCGGGGCGCCAGGCTCCTCGCCTGCGGGCGGAGGACCTGACGCTCTCCTACGACCAGCGCGTCGTGGCCACCGGTCTCGGAGTCGACATCCCGGACCGCTCCTTCACGGTGATCATCGGTCCGAACGCCTGCGGCAAGTCGACCCTGCTCACGGCGCTCGCACGGATGCTCAAGCCCCGAGCCGGGCAGGTCTACCTCGACGGCGCCGCCATCGCGTCGTACCGCTCCCGCGAAGTCGCCCGCAGACTCGGCCTGCTCCCGCAGTCCTCCACTGCGCCCGGCGGCATCACGGTCGGCGACCTCGTGGCCCGCGGCCGCTATCCCCACCAGCGGATGCTGAAGCAGTGGTCCGCCGAGGACGAGGCGGCCGTGGTCGAGGCGATGCGGCAGACCGGCGTCCTCGACCTCGCCGACCGGCCCGTCGACGACCTCTCCGGCGGCCAGCGCCAGCGCGTATGGCTGTCGATGGTGCTCGCCCAGCAGACGTCCATCCTGCTCCTGGACGAACCGACGACCTTCCTCGACATCGCCCACCAGGTCGAAGTCCTCGACCTGTGCGCGGAGTTGCACACGCGCAAGGGCCACACCATCGTCGCGGTCCTGCACGACCTGAACCAGGCCTGCCGCTACGCCAGCCACCTCATCGTCATGAAGCCCGGCGGCAAGGTCGCCGCCGAAGGCCACCCCGCGAGCGTCATGACCGCCGAGCTCGTCCAGGACGTCTTCGGACTCCCGTGCCGGATCATCGAGGACCCGGAGACGGGGACGCCGCTGATGGTGCCGGCCGCGCCGAGACGGTACGAGCCGTCCGAGCTGGTCGCCGGCGCCGCCGACGCAATGACGGTTGCCGAATCCTCCTAACCCAGGGACGGACCTCTCATGCTCTGCACCAGGCTGACCAACGCACACATCATCACCATGGACCCGGACCACCCCGTCGCCCATGACCTGGGCATCTGGCGGGGCCGGATCGTGGGCCTGGACGAGGCCGTCACCTCGCTCCCGGCGCGCGAGGTGATCGACCTCCAGGGTGCCACCGTGCTGCCCGGGTTCATCGACAGCCATGTGCACCTGGCCTGGACGGGGTTGAAGGCGAGCACTCCGAGCGTCGCACCCTGCGAACGCGTCGAGGACGTGCTGGCGGTCGTCGACGAGGCCGCCTCCCGGAAGGCCTCGCCCGGCGCGTGGGTGGACATCGCCGGCTACGACCAGCGGTCCCTGGGCCGCCATCTGACCGCGAGGGAACTGGACCGGGTCAGCCACGGTCGCAAGGTGTTCATCATGCACGACTCCGGACACGCCTGCGTGGTCAACAGCGCCGTCCTCGACATGCTTCCGGCCGACATCCCGCACCAGGACGGCTTCCTGGCGGAGAGCGCCATGACCGCGGCACGGCGGCTGCGCCTTCCGTACGCGCAGACCGAACTCGCCGACGCGATCGAGCACGCCGCCCGAGTCTGTCTCTCCGAAGGCGTGACCGCCTGCGCCGAGGCCGGCATCGGCGGGGGCCTGCTGGGCCACAGCCCGGTCGAGCTCGGCGCCTACCAGCTGCTGCGCGACCAGGGCCGACTGCCCTTGAGGGTCCAACTCATGGCGTCCGGTGACACCTTGAGGCCGCTCGGTGCCCACGCCGACGACGGCATCCCGCGCGCCCTGGACCTCGGTGTGCGCACCGGCTTCGGCGACGACTGGCTCTCCCTCGGCGCGCTGAAGATCTACACCGACGGCGGGATGATGGCGCGCACCGCCGCCCTCACCTCCCCGTACGAAGGCACGTCCCAGACAGGCCAGTTGCAGGACGACCCCGACCGCCTGACCGGCCTCATCGTCGACGGACACCTCGCCGGCTGGCAGCTGGCCGTCCACGCCATCGGCGACCGGGCGGCCGACCTCGCCCTGGACGCCCTGGAGCGGGCCCAGCGCCTCCGTCCCCGCCTGGAAGCGCGCCATCGCATCGAACACGCCGGCCTGATCCGCCCCGACCAGCTCCCACGCATGGCCCGCCTCGGAATCAGCGCCGTGATCCAGCCCAACTTCCTGCGCTACTTCGGCGACGACTACGCGACGATCATGGGAGAGGAGCGGGCGAACTGGATGTATCGCGGTCGCGCGTTCCTCGACCACGGCGTCACCCTCGTCGCCAGCTCCGACCGCCCCGTCACGGACGGCGCGCCGCTGCGCGCCATCCAGTTCATGGTGGAACGCGCCTCCACCTCCGGCCAGATCATCGGCCCCGACGAGACCGTCACCGTCGACGAGGCCCTCCGCGCCTACACCGTCGCCGGCGCCTACGCCTCCCACTGGAACGACACCGCCGGCACCCTCACCCCGGGCAAGCGCGCCGACTTCGTGGTCCTGGGCGACGACCCGCACCGGGTGGATCCGTCGAGGATCGGGGACATCGAGGTCGTGTCGACGTTCGTGGACGGGCGGAACGCGACGGACGGCTGGAAGGCGTAACCACACGGCCGCCGGCGATCACGCCTGAGTACCGACTTCCCGAGCACCGCACGCGGCGAGGCCCGCACCGAGTTGTCCCCGGATGCGGCTGCAGTGCGAGATCCCGTGCGACGCGACAACGTTCATGCAACTCGTACAGGTGTGCGTGTAGCGTTGCGGCACTCTGCAGTTGCTGATGCATGTGCAAAGGGGGGACATGTCATTCGAAGACGAGTGGGCGCAGCTCAGGACCGAAGCCGCCCACAAGCAGGACGCGTCCGTGCAACTCGCCTCCACAGGGGGCGGCGTCACGGCGCGGCCCAGCCTGATGGATATGGATCTGGGCCTGACGGACGGCCCGATACGGACCAAGGCATCCGGCATTCGCACCGCGAACTCCGACGCCAAGGACAAATCCAAGCTCGATGACGCGGAAGCGGTGGGGAAGCTCCACTCGGGATGGGTCGCCGGCCTCGCGAGCAACGACTGTGTGACCGCCTGGCAGAACCGGCTGCACGAACTCAGCGACCTCGTCGAGGACGCTGCCGCCGCCCTGACCACCGCGATGGACAAGCAGATCAGCGACGACGGCTCCACCGCCCAGCGACTCAGGACGCAGGCCGACTGGCTGGAGGACGCCTGATGGTCTCCGTCAACGAACTCAGCGGCGCCAAGCCCGACAAGTGGCGCGCCGCCGCCGACGACGCGGTCGCAGCCGCGAAGCAGTGCGAAGGCATCGGGTCCTACGCCCGGGACGAGGTCGCGTCCACGCTCCGCCAGTGCTGGGTGGGCGACACCGGAACCGCCGCCCGCACCCGCTTCGTCAAGCACGCCGACGACTACGAGGCGGCGGCCCTGGCCCTCAGAGCCATGGCACGGGCCTACGACGACCTGGCCGACGACATCACCGACGCGCAACGGGACCTCACCGGCGCACTCGACTACGCCCGCACCCATGAACTGAAGGTCGACGACAGCGGACGGGTCCAGCTGGCCAAGGCCGTCGCCGTTCCCGCGGGCAGTACCGAACACCTGGAACCGTTACGCCACGCCCAGGGCATCATCGACGACGCCCTGTCGAAGGCGACCCGCGCCGACACCGAGGCGGCACGCGCCCTGCGAACCGTCGAGGGCCTCACCGCCATCACCGACCCGAAGCTCGTCAAAGAGGCGCTCAACAGCGGCAGCCCGCTGAGCATCGCCCTGCGCCTGTCAGGTGGCCTCGACGGGCTGCATCCGATCAACGTGTCGCCGGCCCAACTGGCGGCGGTGGAGCGCGCCGCCCGCGAGACCGGCATGAGCAAGCGGCTCCTCCTCGCCATCCTCTGGCAGGAACAGCAGTGGTACCAGAACCACAACCCCAGCCTGCGCGGGCCGCTCAGCTCCTTCGGCCGGCTCTTCGACTGGTCTCTTCAGCAGACCATCAAGCCGGACAAGTCGCTCGGCATCACGCACATGAAGCTGGAGACCGCGAGAACGGTCATCGAGAACAACAGGGAACGCTTCACACTCGCCGACGGCACCTACCTGGGCGACCTCGACGACTCCCAACTCACCAAGTACATCGAGGAGAATCCGAACGAGGACGTCCGGCTGAGCGCGTACCACCTCAAGCAGCTGCAGGAGCAGCCCTTCGGCGCCGACACCGACAAACAGCTGTTCACCCTCTACGCCGCGGACACCCCGGACGTCCGAGAGAAGAACGAGCAGCACGGTGACGAATCCGGTGCCCGAGGCGGCGACATCAAGATCCGGGGTGAGAACTGGGACAAGATCCAGCCCCATCTCGACGACGCGATGGCCTGGGAAGCGCTGAGCGACGAAGAACGCTCCCAGGCGATCAAGCAACTGGAATCGGACACCCCCGCCGGGCACCATGTCTCCATCGAACCGATCTACGCGGCGGGCGGCCCCACCACAGGCACCGGCAGCGGTGAACCCGAACCGGGAACGCCGTCACCCAGCCCGAACCCGCCGCCGACACCGCCCGGGAACAACTGAGCACATGAAGAAGATCACCCTCGCCCTCGCGGCCGTCGCGCTCACGGTCGGCCTGACCTCGTGCGGCCCGGCGGAGACCGGCGGATCTCGCCCGAAGACGCCGATGCCCACCAACGTCCCGACCGGGCCCGAGTACGCCACGGCGGACGCCGTGATGAAGGCGATGGGCACAGGTGGCCTCGAGTGCAAGCTGCTTCGCCGCGCCCAGGCCAACTTCGGCTCGGGACTCGACTGCATGGCCGAGGTGGAGGGAGCGGAGGTCGAGAACGAGATCCATGTACTCGATCCCGCCAGGTTCAGCCGCGACGACATCGGCGACTCCATCGCCGGCCGACGCCAACCCCCGTACAGCCACACCATCGTGGCCGCGGGCAACTGGTACATCTGGGTCAGGAACCCGGACTACGCCCCCCAGGTCGCCAAGGCGTTGCAGGGCGTGGTCCTGAAGCCCCTGGAGGAGAGCAAGGGCTGAGGGGCGTCCTCACCGGTGGGGGGCCGCGCACGTGGGCGGGCCCCCCACCAGCGGGGTTGCGGACAGCACGCGTGGCCGTCGTGTTCTCCTGAGTACCCGTACTCATGCGCCCGCCCCCGGGATTGGGCATCGTGACGGGCATGACCCGACCCTCCATGGGATCCGACCGTCCCGGCAACCACGCAGACAGGGGCGCCGACATCGGCGCAGGGTGCGGCCTGATGTTCCTTGAGCTGGTGCTGCTGGTGGTGATCTTCGGGCTGTGGGTGGTCTCGGGGTTGTCCCTCGACCCCGCAAACCCCGGCACGACCGATTCGCTGTGGCGCTACCTGCCCTGGGCCGGCGGGGTGGGCGTGCTCGCCTTGGTCGCGGCCGTGTTCGCCGCGAAGGCCAGGGCCATGGTGACCGTGATCAGCCAGGGCATCATGGCAACCCTCGTCGCCGTCATCATCGTCGGCGGGATGGCGGGCCAGAAGCATGAGGACGCACGCAACCGGCCTGCCCCCGAGCAGCCCGACATCGTCGTGGGGTGCCGCAGCGGCGGCGACAACAGTGAGTGCGCCCACACCGGTGGATGACACCGCCGGCGGCGTTCACAGCGCAATCCGGCCCTGGCGGCGCGGCGGCGCCGCGGCTCACCGCCGCGGTGCCGGCCCGCCCAGAGCCGGTCACGGCCGGCGCCATGGCACTGGCAGCTCAACGCCCGTACGTGTCGTGGCAGAGGCCGGCGATGCCTGGTGAGACGACACCGTCGGCCTGGCGGCACAGGGATCGCATTCCTGGAGTCTGCTGAGGCGTGCGCTTCGGTGTCGACTTGCGCTGCTTCTTCGGTGCGGGTGGGGCGGGCTTCGCGTGCTTGCGGTGAGTTGTCTGCCTCCGCTGAGGCTTGTCGGGATGGACCGGGCGCCTGGGCGGCGCGCTCCGGTTCTGCTTCTTGTCGGGTTCGGTGGACTCCAGGGCTTCGCGTGGCGCGGCCTGCCGCGGCGCGGGCCAGTCCGCCACCGGAGCCGGAGGGCGTACGGCGGCGGGCGCGAGGTCGGCAGGGCGTGCGGGTGGCGCCGGGGTCGGAGGCTGGGGGAGGGAGACACATCCGGTGGTGATCAGGAGCGCGGCCAGGAGAAGCGGTGCGGCGGTGCGGCGAGGGTGCATGTGCCCACGCTGCCTGACCTGGGGGTGTTCGCGTACGACGCCGGCCATCGGTCCACCGTGACGAGTGAACGTAAGGCCCAGCAGCGCACCGCAGATGGACACCGCCTCCTGGCCGCCTACAACATGACGTGCTTGACCTGCGTGTAGTCCAAGAGGCCGGACAAGGAGAGGTCACTGCCGTAGCCGGAGTGTTTGACTCCGCCATGGGGCATCTCGGAGACCGTCGTGCCGTGGGTGTTGACCCAGACGATCCCGGTGTGGAGCGCCCGCGTCGCGCGCATCGCGCGGTCGTGGTCCCTGGTCCAGACGCTCGCGGCGAGGCCGAAGCGGACGTCGTCGGCGAGGTGGAGGGCCTCGGCCTCGTCGATGAAGGGCTGGACGGTCACCACCGGGCCGAAGATCTCCTCCTGGACGATCTCGTCGTCCTGGCGCACGCCGACGACCACCGTGGGCTCGTGGAAGAAGCCCGGGCGCGGGACATGCCCGCCGCCGGTGACGACTTCGGCATGGGTCGGCACACGGGTCAACAGGGCCTGGACCGAAGCCAGTTGCGTTGCATTGTTGAGCGGCCCCAGGTCCCTCCCGACGCGGAGCATTCGCGTCGCCGCCACAAAAGCCGCCACGAACGCGTCGTGGATCCGTTCATGGACCAGGAACCGAGTCGGGGCGGTGCAGTCCTGGCCGGCGTTGTAGAAGGCGACCGCGGCGAGGGTCGACGCGGTGGACTCGATGTCGACGTCGTCATGGACGATGACGGGCGCGTTGCCGCCGAGCTCCAGGTGGACCCGCTTCAGACCCGCCGCCGCGGCGGCCGCGATCTCCTGGCCCGCGCGGGCGCTGCCCGTGACCGCGATCAGGGCGACGGAACGGTGGATGGTGAGGGCCCGGCCCGTGTCGCGGTCGCCGCAGACCACGTTGAGGACGCCCAGGGGCAGATGGGCGGCCGCGATGCGGGCCAACAGCACGGAGGAGGACGGGGTGGTGTCGGCGGGCTTGAGGACGCTGGTGTTGCCGGCGGCGAGGGCAGGGGCGACCTTCCACGCCGCCATCATCAGCGGGTAGTTCCAGGGGGTGATCTGGGCGCAGACGCCGACGGGTTCACGGCGCAGCAGTGACGTGCGGCCCTCGGTGTACTCGGCCGCGGCGGCGCCGGGCAGGTTCCGGGCCGCTCCGGCGAAGTAGCGGACGGTGTCGACGATCGCGGGCAGCTCCTCGGTCCGGAACTGCTCCGGTGGCTTCCCGGTGTCCCCGCACTCCGCGGCGGTCAAGGCGTCCGCGTGCGCCTCGATCGCGTCCGCGACGGCGAGCAGGGCGCGTTGCCGGGTGGCAGGGGTGGTGGTGGACCAGTGCGTGTACGCGGCTGCCGCAGCAGCGCAGGCGGCGTCCGTGTCCGCCTGGCCGGAGCGCGGGGCGTGGCCGTGCACCCGGCCGGTTGAGGGATCGACCAGCTTCATCGTCTCGCCCGAGACGGACGGCCGGTCCTCGCCCCCGATGTGGTTCTCCAGAGTGTCAGCCACGGCGCAGCGCCTCCTCGGCAGCGGCGCGCCCGGTGCGGACCGCGCCTTCCATGTAGCCGGCCACCCATTGGTCGGAGCCGCAGACGTAGAAGGGCGGTTCGTGTGTACCGTGCCGGGGGCCGACGGCCATGACGTCGCCGGGCGTCCACTGGGTGACGTACCCCTGGGTCCACGGGTCGGTGCCCCACAGCCGCAGGTAGGTGGCGAGCGGCCGGTGCGCCTCCTCGCCGTAGAGACGGCCGATGTCGGCGAGGAGTTCGTCCGTCCGCAGCGGGCCGGGGATACCGAGCAGGACGCCGTAGCGTTCCGGTGGGACCAGGGCCGAGAGGATGCCGTCGCTCTGCGGCCAGGTGCTGCCGAGGAGCCCTTCGCATTCCGAGAGGCCGCTGAGGCCGCGGTCGCGCCAGAACGGGCGGGCGTAAGCGGCGGTGAACTTGGCGGCGAGGGCATGGCGTTGGCGGTGGAGCGAGGCGAGGCGCTCGTCGCTCACGCCGGTGACGGCGACCGAGCGGAGCGGGCCGACGGGGAGGGCGCTGACGACGGCGCCCGCCGTCAGGGTCTCGCCACCCATGAGGCGGACCGTGCAGCCACCGGTCCTGCGGACCGCCACAGCCTCGACGGGGGCACCCGTGCGTACCCGGCCCTCGAGCTCCGCCGCCATACGCAGGGCGACCGTCGCCGATCCCTCGGCCACGCGCAGTCCCTCCCACGCCTCGTAGTCGTAGTGCCCGGGTCCGGGCACGGCCGCGTGCTTGCGCAGGGCGGCGAGCAGGGAGGTCCGTTCGTACGAGCCGTCGGCAAGGGCGAGTTGGCCGATCTCCCAGAGACGTACGACCGCCGGGGTCGCGCCCTGTGCGCGCAGCCAGTCGCCGACCGACAGCCGGTCGAGGGCGGTGGCGTCCGGGTGGGCCCACGGGTCATCGGGGGCGACGCTGCCCGCGAGCGCGGAGAAGGCGGCGGTGACCTTCGCGTGGCAGGCGTCGTCCCCGGGACCGAACCAGTGAGGCGGGTCCCCGGCGGAGATCCCTTCCGGGGTGGCGCGGACGAGGTCGCCGGGCTCGGCGACGTAACTGGGGACGAGGGTGAGGCCCAGCTCCGCGGTGAGGGCGATGTACGCGGTGTGCGCCCGCCCGACCACCTCGCCGCCGAGCTGGACGAGACGGCCGTCGGGCAGCGCTGCCTGTTCGATCCGTCCGCCGACACGGTCGCGGGCCTCGACGACGAGGACGTCGGCTCCGCCCGCGGCGAGGTCGCGTGCGGCGGCGAGGCCGGCGAGCCCGGCGCCGAGCACGATGACGTCGTGGTTCATGGGGTGTTCTCCGATCGGTGCCAGGGGCGGGCAGGTCAGTCGAGGACCAGGCAGTGTTCCGGCTTCCAGCCGATCTCGACCTGCTCGCCGCCGCTCCAGCGGTCCTCCATACGCGAGCGGAAGGTGTTCTGCTCCAGTACGTGCACGGTGATGCCAGGGGCCAGTTCGATGAGATAGGTGGTGGTCGGGCCGGAGTAGACGGTCTCCCGTACGACGCCGGTGACCTGGGCCATGCCCGCTTCGAAGTCGGAGAGCCAGATCTTCTCGGGGCGGATGGAGAGGCTGACCCGGCTGCCGTCGGCGACGCCGGTGCGGGTGCCGACGGGCAGAGCGGGGCCCTGGTCGAGCACGACCTCGCCGGAGCGATAGATGCCGGGGACGAGGTTGGAGGTGCCCAGGAAGGAGGCGGTGAAGCTGCTCGAAGGCCGCTCGTACACGTCCTCCGGCGTGCCGCACTGCTCGATGCGGCCCTCGTTCATGACCGCGAGGCGGTCCGACATGGTCAGCGCCTCGTCCTGGTCGTGGGTGACGAACAGGAAGGTGATGCCGACCTCGCGCTGGATCTGCTTGAGCTCGACCTGCATCCGGCGACGGAGCTTCAGGTCGAGGGCGGCGAGCGGCTCGTCGAGCAGCAGGACCTGAGGCCGGTTGACCAGGGCGCGGGCGAGGGCGACGCGCTGCCGTTGACCGCCCGAGAGCGTGGGCGGCTTGCGGTCGGCAATACCGCCGAGCTGGACGAGATCGAGCATGTCGGCGACCCGTTGGCGGATCTCGGCGCGGGGGATGCCCTTGCGCTTGAGGCCGAAGGCCACGTTGTCCGCAAGCGAGAGGTGGTCGAAGAGGGCGTAGCTCTGGAAGACGGTGTTGACATTGCGCTTGTTGGGCGGGAGGCCGGTCACGTCCTCGCCGCCGAGCAGGACGCTGCCTTCGGTGGGGTCGGCGAAGCCGCCGATCATGCGGAGCAGGGTCGTCTTGCCGCAGCCGGAGGGGCCGAGGAGGGAGAAGAACTCGCCCGGGGCGATGTCGAGGCTGATGTCACGGACGGCGTAGGCGTGTGCGGAGGTGTCAGGCGAGGCATGGGTGGCGGCGGGCGCGCCGGCGTACTGCTTGCTGACCCGGTCGAGCCGGACGGCGGGGTGCGGGTGCGGATCCTGCATGGGTGTCACCGGATTTCTCTGGGGAGACCCCGGGCTTCAGCCTGGGGAGGAATGAGTCCTCGTAGCGGAGCCGCGCAGCGGCGGAGTTCTCGTCGCAACGGCTATGACCTGTGCTTTCTGCCGTTGTCAGTCGGGGCGGATATGTTGGGCTCGTGACGGCGCATCAGAGGTCCGAGAGGAGCGGGCACGCCCGCTACACCTACCGGCTCCGTGTGTCGTCCACGGCCCGGGCCGCGTTGGAAGCGGAGTGGGCGAGGTGCCGGTGGATCTGGAACGAGTGCTGTGCCCGTTCGAAGTTGGCCCATGCCGAGAAAGAGGAGTGCGGTCCGGCACGGTTGGACAGGATGCTGACCGAGGCCCGTAACGCGAACGGATGGCTGCGCGAAGGGTCCAGCGTTCCGCAACAGCAGATCATCCGCGACTTCGCCACATCCCGTGCCAAGGCGCTGAAGGACGTCAAGCTCCGGTTGCCGGTGGGCAGCGGGCGGGGATGCCGAGGTACAAGAAGAAGGATGCGGCGGACCCGAGCCTGAACTACTCGCAGCGCGGATTTCGCCTCAAGGATGGCCGACTGAACCTTGCTGGCGGAACTACCGTCACGGTTGTCTGGTCCCGCGACCTGCCCGCTGCCCCCTCGTCGGTGCGCGTCTACCGGGACCGCCTCGGCCACTGGTACGCATCCTTCGTCGTTCCCTTCGAAGCGCAACTGCTCCCGGAGACAGGCGCGGTGATCGGGATCGACTGGGGCGTCAAGGAGCTTGCGACCACCACCAGCGACGACCACGACCTTCCTCACCCCCAGCACGGCAAGACGGCCGCGCAGAATCTGGCCCGCTACCAGCGGCAGATGGCCCGAAGGAAACCCGCACGCGGGCAGGCCGGATCGAAGGGCTACCGCAGGGCGAAGAAGCTCACGGCGAAGCGGCACAAGAAGGTGGCGCGGCAGCGTGAGGACACCGCCCGCAAGTGGGCCAAGCAGGTTGTCCGGAACCACGACCGCCTCGCGGTCGAGGACTTCCGTCCGAAGTTCCTTGCCAAGTCCACCATGGCCGGCAAGGCGGCCGATGCCGCGATCGGCGCAACCAAGCAAGCTCTGATCCACATGGCCCGTAAGCACGGCCGTGAACTGCACCTCATCCACCCCGCGCACACCACCATGGACTGCGCACAGTGCGGAGCGAGAACCAAGCACGCACTACCCCTCTCGGAACGTACCTACGCCTGCACCGCGTGCGGAACCGTGTCCCCCAGGGACAAGAACTCCGCCCGCGTGATGGTTGTCCGGGCTGGTCTCAACCCGGCTGGTGCTGATCGTGTAAGAGCTGATGGGCCGCCGGTCCGCAGCCGACGTGAGCCAGGAATCCCCTCCGCTAGGAGGGGAGGAGTCAATTCCCGGAGAGCAGGTCGAGGCCGCCGCGTCGGCCGAACAGGCGCGGGATGGCGAGCGCGAGGACGATGAGTCCGATGGAGCCGGCCAGCATGAGGGTGCCGACGGCGTTGATGGTGGGCTGGACGCCGAACCTGATCGCCGAGTAGATGCGGACCGACAGGGGCTGTGGGTCGACGCCGGTGGTGAAGTAGGCGAGGACGAAGTCGTCGAAGACGAGGGCGAAGATCAGGACCGCGGAGGCGAGGATGCTGGGGAGCAGCGCGGGCAGGGTGACGAGGCGCAATGCCTGCCGGCGGGTGGCGCCGAGGTCCATCGCGGCCTCCTCGATCTCCGGGTTGAGAGCGGCGATGCGCGAGCGCAGGATCACCGTCACGTAGGAGATGGAGAACGTGATCTCGGCGAGCATCACGGTCGTGGTGGACAACGTGATGCCCAGGCCCTTGAACAGGAGCATCGCGGCGACACCGGTGACGATCTCCGGGGTGATCAGCGGCACGAGCATGACCAGACCGGCGAAGGAACCGAGTCGGCCGCGGCTGCGGACCAGACCGAGCGCCAGCGCCACTCCGAGGATCAGCGAGCCGGCCATGGCGGCGAGGGAGACACGCAGGCTCATCCCCAGCGAGTCGAGGAGCACATCGTCGCGGAGGAACGCCCCGTACCAGCGGAGGCTGACGTCCTCGAAGACGGTGAGGGACTTCTGCGAGTTGAAGGAGAAGAGGACGACGACGCCGACGGGGAGGTAGAGGAGGGCGAAGAAGACCGCGGTGACCGCGATGGCGAAGCGGGGCCGGCGTTCGGCTCCGCGGCGCGCCGCGCGCCTTCGGCGGACGGGGGGAGGGGTGGGGGGCGTGACCGGAAGCTCCGTCGGGGGTCCGGCCAGCGGGTCCGGCTGCGGGTCCGACGGGGCGTTCGCCAGGGCGGGCTGCGGGTCCGACGGGGCGTTCGCCGGGCCGTCGAGCCGCGCGTCCGCCGTGGCGTTCGCCGGGGGAACATCTCGGGTCATCGGGCCGCCTCCGCCTCGTCCTTGCGGGTACGTCGCAGATAGCCGAGCATCCCGAGAAACAGGACCGCCATCAGCAGCATGGTCAGGGCCGAGCCGAGCGGCCAGTTCTGGCCCTGGAAGAACTTGTCCTGGATCAGGTTGCCGATCATGATCTGGTCGGGGCCTCCCATGAGTTGGGCGCTGACGAAGTCACCCATGGCGGGCAGGAAGACGAGGACGCAGCCGGCGGCCGCGCCCTGCCGGGTGGCGGGGACGGTGACGAAGAGGAAGGTCCGTAGAGGACCTCCGTACAGATCGCGTCCGGCCTCGATGAGCGAGGTGTCCATGCGTTCCATGGCCGCGTACAGCGGGATGATCATGAAGACGACGAATCCGTAGACGAGTCCGGCGACGACGCCGAACCCGGTCTGCAGGATCCTGGTGCCGTCGTCGGCAACGCCGATCGCGCGCAGGGCCCTCAGCAGCGGCCCGTCGTCGGAGAGGACGACGGACCAGCCGTACATCCGTACCAGGTAGTTGGCGAAGAACGGCACGACGATCGCGGCGATGAGCAGGTTCTTGAAGCGTCCGCCGCTCATCGCGATGGCGTACGCGACCGGGTAGGCCACGGCCAGGCAGATGACGCAGGTGATCAGCGCGTAGCCGAGGGAGCGCAGCAGGACGGTGCGGTACGCCGGGTCGGCCAGCGCGGCGATGTTGTCGAAGTCGAGTCCGAACTGCGGGTTTCCGAGCGGGTCGGTGGTGCCGAACGCGAGGGTGGCCACCAGGATCAGGGAGGCGACGAGAAAGGCCGTCATCCACAAGGTGCCGGGGAGCATCAGCCAGGTCCACAGCCGGTCCGGCCGTCGCCGTCGATTGCGCAGTTCCATGTCAGCCGGCCTTCACATCGGTCCAGGCGGCGTCGCGGGCCTTCTCCCCCTGCGCGGTGCCGTTGCGGTAGAACAGGTCGTCCTTGAGGTCGGACGTGGACACCTGACACTGGGGGAAGGGCTCCACGAGTGCGGCGTACGTGTCCTCACTGCCGCGGACCGGCATCGGGTAGCCGATGTACTCGATGTTCTTCTTCACGTTCTCCGGGCGGAGCATGTAGTCGATGAAGAGCATCGCGGTGCCGGGGTGCTGCGCGTCGGCGGGGATGGCGTAACAGTCGGAGTTGACGGGGGCACCCTCCCGGGCGACCTCGAATCCGAAGACGGACGGGTCCTTCGCCTGGGCGAGCATGGCGGCCATGTCCCCGCTCCAGGCCTGGGTCATGTCGGCGTTGCCGTTGAGGAGGTTGTTGTAACTGTCACTGGAGAAGCCGCGCAGCCGGGGACGGAGCGAGCGGAGGGTGTCGGTGACGAGTTCGAGGTCGTCGGGGCTTTCGGTGGTGAGACGGAGGTGGTGCTTGAGCGCGCCGATGCCGAGCACCTCGTCGCGGTCGTCGAGGACGAAGACCTTGCCCTTGGCCTGGTCGTTCCACAGGTCTTCCCAGGATCCGGTCAGATCGCCGAGCCGGTCCCTGCGCCAGCCGATGCCGGTCTTGTACATGGTGAAGGGGACCGTGTGCTCGGACAGCGGGTCGTACCAGGGGTTGGCGAAGTAGTCGTAAGTGCCGAACACCGCCTCGGCGTTCTTCAGCCGGGTGTGGTCGATCCGGCGCAGTCGGCCTCCCTGGGTGAGGCGCTCGGCCCACTTCGCGGTGGGGAAGACGATGTCGTAACGGTTACCGGCGTTGAGCTTGGCGACCATGCCTTCCATCGAGTCGAAGTTCGACTGGACGACCTTGACGCCGTACTCCTTCTCGAAGCCCGCGAAGACGGCGGGGTCGACGAAGTCGGCCCAGTTGAAATAGACCAGGTCGCCGTCGACCTTGACGTCGATCGGCTTGTCCTCGGCCGCCTTTCCGGCCCGGTCGTCGGCGGACGAGAATCCGCAGCCGGCCGCCGTGAGGCCGAGGGCCGCGGCGCTGCCGGCGCGGAGCAGTGAACGTCGGGACAGGGAACGTGCCTCGGGGGACATCTGGGTCCTCTCCGTAGGGCCGCAGGGGGACGGCGGAGGAACGAACGGGGCGTCGGGGGGCGCGGTGCGCGAGGACGCGGTGTGCGGAGGTGGGGCGGGTGGGGCGGGTCGGGTGCAGTGGGCGTCGGGCGGGGGGGGGGGGGGGGGGGGGGGGGGGGGGGGGGGGTCGGGCGCAGTGGGCGTCGGCCGGGGTGGGTCGGGCGCAGGGAGCGTCGGCCGCGGTGGCTCACCCGTCCGCTGCGTCGAGATCCGCCCGGATGCGCTCGGCGAACCAACCCACCGCCGACTCGCGACGCGACAGCGGACCGGGCTCGAACCCGGGGGTGGAGAGCCCCTGTTGGACGCGGGCGACCAGTTCGGCGTCCTCGTCGTTGGTGATCCAGCCGATGTGGATGTTGAGGCGTCGGGCGAGCCGGGTGCGCAGGCTCGTGCCGCGGCGGGTGTAGAACCCGCCTGGTACGGCCACGCGTTCCGTCGCCGTCGGGATCGCGGTCCAGGCCAGGACGTGGTCGGGGTAGAAGTCGATGAGGGTGTTGGGGTAGATCACCGCGTACCGCCAGACCCGTCGGTCGGCCTCGCCGAGGCCGGGCATGGGTGCGGCGATGCGTTGGTAGAGGCGTTCGGCCCAGTTCGAGGACGGCTTGTCCCTTAGGGGCGAGGTGAAGAGAACGTAGGACTCCTCGATTTCGCAGCTGTAGCCCTGGTAGTCGAGCAGCCGCATCAGACCGGGGTGCGCGACCGGGACGTGGTACCCCTCCAGGTAGTTGTCGACCGCCACCTTCCAGTTGGCGTCCTGCACTTCGGCGCCGGCGAGGTCGTGGATCCGGTCGCGGCCGACCGGCACCAGGTCGGCTCCGGCGTAGTGGCCGACCGCCTCGGCGAGTCCCGCGCACTGTTCTGCGAGCGGCACGGCGTCGAGGTCGAGGTTGACGAAGACGAAGCCGAGGAAGGACTCGACGCGGGCCGGGAAGAGACCGAGACGGGGCTTGTCGAGGCAGGGGATCTGCCGAGCCTCCGGGGCTCCGACCAGGCTTCCGTCGAGTCGGTACGTCCAGCCGTGGTACGGGCAGCGGATCGCCTTGCCGGCCGGTTCGGGGTCGGTGACCAGGCGCGTTCCGCGGTGGCGGCACACGTTGAGGTGGGCGGCCAGGCCGCTGTCCTCGGTGCGGACGACCAGGACCTCCCGGTCCGCGACCTTGGCGGCGAGCCGGGCTCCGGGGTTCGGCAGGTCGGATTCGTGACAGACGACCTGCCAGGACTTGGCGAAGACATGCCGCATCTCCGCGGCCGCGGCGTCGGGGTCGGTGTAGTACCGGGCGGAGAGTGCGGGCGCGGGGACGTCTTGGTCGGACGTGTTCCGGCCCGGGGCGCTCCGACCTGGTGCGTCTTGGGTGGGGGAGGCCTCGGAGGGGGAGGCCAGGGGCGCGGAGGCCTGCGGCGGGGAGGCCAAGGTGGGGGTGCCCTCGGCGGAAGCTACGTGGGCCGGAGCGTTCTGGCTGGACGGCTCCCGGCCGGGCGGGCTGAGCGGTGTTTCGGGGGCTCTGGATTGCATCGTGTGACTCCTCCGTGCCGGCCGTGCGGCGATCGGTGTCGGGCATCGATGTCGAGACGACCCAGCTGCGGGCAGGTGGTCGGGGCGGGCGCCGGGACCAGACTGACCGATTGGACAGCCAGAGTGCTGGCTGAATTCCGTCGGGTCAAGACTTGTACGCTGACCGATTGGTCAGCTAGCGTGATTCCTGGCTGACCGATCGGTCAGTGAGTCTGTTCCACGTCGCTGCTCCGGCGTTCATCCGCCTCTGACCTGCACATCTGCTCGTCGGGCCGGACGCAGCCCGGCGCGCCCCGGCACCCGCCAGGGGGCCGCGCACCTCTTCCTCCCTCCCTCTGCCGCACGCCACCGGCACTCCCGTGGCGAGCCCCGGGCCCACGTACCCCGGCCCTCGGCTCCCTCGGCCACCCGGCCGGTTCGGTCACGGCACCCCACCTCTAGCGGAGGCACCCATGAGCGCTCGTCGGCGTCTGGACTGGCTCGGGCTCACCCCCGAACCCGAGCGGGAACTGCCCGCGGCGGTCGCCGCCCTGCGCGTCGCCTCGGGCGCCGCATCAGGCACTGCATCGGGTGCCGCGCAGAGCTCGTCCGCCGCTCGGGCGGAACTCGCGGCCGCCGAGCGGCGCCGCGTAGAACGCCTGGTCCTGCGGGGCAGCCGACACAGCTGGCTGCGCTACCTCGCCGAAGTCACGGCCCTGGTCACAGCCGTGGCAGCACGGACGGTGAGGTCCGGCGACGGCCAAGGCGACTGTGACGGCCAAGGCGAAGGCCAGGGCGAAGGCCAAGTTCAAGGCCAAGGCGAAGGCCAAGGCGAAGGCCAAGGCGACTGTGACAGCCAAGGCGAAGGCCAAGGCGAAGGCCAAGGCCCTAACCAAAGCCGCGACCCCGACCCCATCAAGAACAGCCCCCCACCCCCGCCCGACGACCACGCGGCCGCCCTGCTCGCCGCCGAGGTGGTCCTCGACCACCACCACATGCTCATCGGCCTCCCGGGCGCGGGATACGGCCGCACCTCGGGGGACCGCGCCGCGCTCGAAAGGGCGGTACGGACCCTGCGCACCCAGCACCCCCGCACTGGAGAGAGCCGATGACCACGATCCGCCACCCGACGGCGCAGTCCCCGGGATCCGTACTCGGAGCGGCGCCGGAGGTCACCGAGAGCGCCGCCGCCTACCGCGCGACCGGCGGGTACGCCGAAGCCACCGGCCCGGAGGAGCTGCTGCGTCACCTGGAAGCGTCCGGACTGCGCGGCCGCGGCGGGGCCGGCTTCCCGGCCGCCGTCAAGCTGCGCGCCGTACGCGAGCAGGGCGGCGCCCCGGTCGTCGTGGCCAACGGGGAGGAGGGCGAGCCCGGTTCGGTCAAGGACCGCTGGCTGTTGCGGGCCCGTCCCCACCTGGTCCTCGACGGCCTCGCCCACGCCGCCGCGATCACCGGCGCCGTACGCGGCTACGTCTACCTCTCGGACCCGGAAGCGGGCGCACGCGTCCGCCGGGCCCTCACCGAGCACCGTTCGCCCCTGCCCGTCGAGGTCGTGGAGACCACCCACACCTACGTCGCCGGCGAGGAGACCGCGGTCGTACGCAGGATCGACGGCGGCCCGGCCCTGCCCACCGCCAAACCGCCCCGCCCCTTCGAGAAGGGCGTCGGCGGTGCGCCGACCCTCGTCGCCAACGTCGAGACGCTCGCCCGGATCGCCCTGACGGCGGCCCGACCCGGTCTGCGCGAGCGGATCGCCCGGACCACCCTGGTCACGCTGTCCGGCGGGACCACGACCGCCGTGCTCACCGAAGTCCCGTACGGCGTCCCGCTGCGCACCCTCGCGGCGCTGCAGGGCACCCCGGACGCGGCCGGCGCACTCATGGGCGGGCTGTTCGGCGGACTCGTCGACGCCCGCGCCCTGGATCTCCCCCTCGAACCCCACGCCCTCGCCGCGGCCGGCACCGCGCTCGGCTGCGGAGCGATCCGCTTCCTCGCCGCCGACACCTGCCCGGTGTCCACCGCCGCCGACGCGGTCGGCCACCTCGCGGCCGAGAGCGCGCGCCAGTGCGGAGTCTGCGTGTCCGGTACGGCGGCGATCCGAGACGCACTGGACGCCCTCGCCGCGGGCTCGGCAGGACCCGACACCGCCGCCCACCTCCACCGGTGGTCGCAGGGACTGCCAGGGCGCGGCGCGTGCGGCCTGCTCGACGCAGCCGCGGGCACGGCCGGCAGCCTCTTGCGTGCCTTCCCCGACCTCGTCCCGTACCACCTCGACCTGCCGTGCGCCGCCTGTGCCGCACGCCCTCACACGGGCGCTCCGGGGCGACTCGCCGTGGCCGTACCCGCGGTCACGGGCGCGGCCGCTTCCACCGCCCCCGGCACCCCGTCCCGTACTCCGCTGCCCGTGCTGAAAGGAACGCCGTGAAACTCCTGTTGGACTCCACCCTCTGCCAGGGCTACGGACTGTGCCAGGAACACGCACCCGAGCTCGTCGAACTCGACGAGTGGGGGTACGCGAACGTCATCGCCCTCTCCGTCCCGCCCGCCGCCGAGGACGAGGCGCGCGCCTGTGCGGCCAGCTGCCCCAACTCCGCCCTTCGACTGGAGCGTTGACATGGCACGTGACCTGACCTCGCTCTTCGACCCCGGCTCCGTCGCCGTCGTCGGCGCCAGCGACGACCCGGCGAAGTACGGCCACGCCGTGGCCTCCCAGGCGCTGCGCGCCCCCGACCGGCGGCCCGTGCACCTCGTCAACCGGCGCGGCGGCACCGTCCTCGGCCGGACGGCGGCCACCTCCCTCGCCGAGATCGGCGAACCCGTCGAACTGGTGGTGATCTCCGTCCCCGGCGCCGGTTTCGAGGCCGCCGTCGACGACGCGCTGGCCTGCGGGGCGAAGGCGATCGTCGGCATCACCGCCGGATTCGCGGAGGCCGGCCCCGCCGGACTGGCCCGGCAGCGGGCGGTCGCCGCGCGCGTCCGGGACGCCGGAGCCGTCCTCGTCGGCCCCAACTGCCTGGGCATCGCCGACAACACCACCGAGCTGTACCTCGCCTCGGACCGGTTCGCACCCGGCGGCGTCGCCCTGCTGAGCCAGAGCGGCAACCTCGCCCTCGAACTCCAGCTCCGCGGCGCGCCGCACGGCCTCGGCTTCTCCCGTTTCGTCTCCCTCGGCAACCAGGCCGACGTCACCCTCGTCGACCTCGTCGAGGACTGCGCCCGCCACGAGGCCACCTCGGTGATCGCCGTGTACGCGGAGGACTTCGGCGACGGCAGGGCGTTCGCCCGGGCCGCGGCCGAGGCGGGCAAACCGGTCGTCCTGCTCACTGCCGGCCGGGGCACGGCCTCGGCCCGCAGCGCCCAGTCGCACACCGGCGCGCTCACCACCTCGGCCGACGTGGTCGCCGCCGCCTGCCGCGACGCGGGCGTCGAACTCGTCCGTACACCACGGGAGATGACCATCGTGCTGGCCGCGCTGAGCGGCGGGGTGCGTACGAGCGGACGGCGGACCGCGGTCTTCACCGACGGCGGCGGCCACGGTGCGATCGCGGCCGATGCCGCCGAGGACGCCGGGCTCGACGTGCCGGAGCTCGACGCGCCGACGCAGGACCGGCTGCGGACGGTGCTCTGGGACCAGTCCGCGGTCGGCAACCCGGTCGACCTGGCCGGGATGGGGGAGCAGCGCCCTCTCTCGTACGCCGACACCGTCGCGGAACTGCTCGCGGCGGAGGAGGTCGACGCCGTCCTGATGACGGGGTACTTCGGTGGCTACGCCGCCTCCGACGGCGGCCTGGGCGGTGGCCCCGCCGGCGGCTCCGTCCTGGCGGAGGGCGAGACGCGGGCGGCGAAGGAGATCGTCGCGCACCTCGCCGCGATGCCGAAGCCCCTGGTCGTGCAGTCGATGTACCCGCAGTCGCCGAGCTGCCGGGTGTTGGTGGAGGGCGGAGTGCCGGTGTTCTCCGCCACCGAGGACGCCGCCCGCGCCTTGGCGGCGATGACGGGCCGGGCGGTGGTCGGTTCGTCACCGGAGGCGTCCGGCGGGGCGCCGTCCGGTGCGCCCTCTGGGCCTTCGTCCGGTGTGTCCTCCGGGCCTTCGTCCCCGACGCCCTCCGGGCCACCGTCCCCGGCGTCCTCCGGGCCGTCGGCACGGCCGTCGTCCGGAGCAGCAGTCGATGTGTCGTCCCGGATCGCACCCCTGCCCGCCATTCGGCCGCCGCTGCGGGACCCCGGCTACCACGGGATCCGGGCGCTGCTGGAAGACGCCGGGGTGCCGTTCCCACCCGCCCGCGAGATCACCGACGAGGCCAGACTGCTGGCCGCGGCAGGGGAGTTCGACGGTCCGTACGTGCTGAAGGCCCTGCACGTACTGCACAAGTCCGACGCCGGCGGAGTGGTGCTGCGTCTGGCCGACCGCGACGCCCTCCTGGCCGTGTACCGGGACATGCATGCCCGGCTCGGGGCCCCCTTGTACTCGGTCGAGGCGATGGCCGACCTCTCGGACGGTGTCGAGCTGATCGTGGGCGTGAACCGCGACCCGCGGTTCGGGCCCGTGGCCATGGTCGGGCTCGGCGGGGTTCTCACCGAGTCCCTGCGCGACGTCGCCTTCTCGCTCGCGCCCGTACCCGCCGGGCGAGCCGAAGAGCTGCTCCGTGGCCTGCGGACCGCCGCGCTGCTTGCGGGCGTACGGGGCCGACCGGCCGTCGACGTGGCCGCCGCAGCCGCCGTGATCGAACGCATCACCGCCGTGGCCGCCGCCCACCCGGAGATCGCCGAGCTGGAGGTCAACCCCCTCCTTGTACGCCCTGAGGGCGCCCTGGCCCTGGACGCCCGGGCCGTCCTCGGCTGATCGCCCAGCCCCGGCCCCCTCCCCCCGGCACTGCCCCCGGACGCACGGGCGCTGTCCCGGGGCGCCCGCCCCACGCCCGCTCCCACCCCTATGCCCTGGAGGGCACCATGGACTTCCGCTACACACCCGAGCAGGCCGACCTCAAGGCGCGTGCCGCCGCCTACTCCCGACTTCTGATGACGTACGAGGACCAGTCCGAGGAGGCCGGCGGCCCGCTGCCCGCCGACTCCGTCCGCGAACTGACGCGTGCCGCCATCGACGCGGGCGTCTACGCCATCAACATGCCCGCCGAATGGGGCGGTGCCGGTCTGTCCCTCCTCGACCAGGTCATTGTCGAGGAGGAGTTCGGCAAGGTCACCAACTGCCTCTGGGACATCCCCTGGCGGCCCGCGAACGTCCTCGCGTACGGCACCGAGGCGCAGCGCGAGAAGTACCTGCTGCCCGTGATCCGCGGCGAGCGTTTCGACGCCTTCGCGGTGACCGAGCCCGGGGCGGGTTCCGACCCCGGTTCGGGTACCAGCACCGCGACCCGCACCGAGGGCGGCTGGCTGCTGAACGGCGAGAAGTGGTTCGTCACCTGCGGGGACATCGCCGACTTCCTGCTGGTGCAGGCCGATGCCGGTCCGGAGCGGGCCGCGACCCTGTTCTTCGTGGACAAGCAGGCGCCCGGCGTGGAGATGACCCGGGTCCCGCGCTTCATGCACTCCGCGGTCAACGGGCATCCCGAGTTCACCTTCACCGACGTGTTCGTTCCCGACGAGGACGTGCTCGGCGGGGTCGGCAACGGCTACGAGCTGACGAAGGAGTGGTTCACCGACGAGCGGCTGATGATCGCCGCCAGGACCGTGGGGGCGGCCGAGCGGGCTCTGGAGCTGGCCCGCGACTGGGCCGTCGAGCGACGGCAGTTCGGTTCCCCCATCGCCGACTTCCAGCTGATCCAGGGAATGCTCGCCGACTGCGCCGTCGACATCGCCGTCAACCGTGCCTACACCCACCAGGTCGCCTGGGAGGCCGATCAGCCGCACACCGACCGCAAGACCCTGCACGCCAAGGCCTCGACGGCGAAGCTCGCGGCGAGCGAGGCCGCGGGCCGAGTCATCGACCGGTGCGTGCAGATCTTCGGTGGCCGCGGCTACGACCGCTCGTACCCGGTCGAGCGGATGTACCGCGAACTGCGCGTCGACCGCATCTGGGAAGGCACCTCCGAGATCCAGCGTCTGATCATCGCCAACGAGCTGATCAAGCGCGGCACACGGGCACTCGCCCTGCCCGGCATCTGACGACCGCTTCCCCACCACGACGTCCCACCCACACACACACGACGTCCCCACCACGCCGTCCCCACCACGACGCCCCCACCCAGACGTCCCGCCGTCCCCACCACGCCGTCCCCCACTACGACCCAGAGGACTCACCCCATGGACTTCCGTCTCACCGCCCGTCAGGAAGAGCTCAAGGGCGCGGCGCGTGCCCTGACCGAGTTCATCACCAAGTACGAGCTCGACTGCGAGGAGAACAACGGCCTTCCCCCGCAGGCCCACACCGAGATCCGCGACGCCGTCCTCGACAGTGGTCTGCAGGCGGTCAACATGCCGGCGGAGTGGGGCGGCGCCGGCCTCACCATCCTGGAGCAGGTCACGGTTCAGGAGGAGCTGGGCCGGCTCACCGGCGCTCTGTGGGACATGGTGTGGCGCCCGGCCAACGCCCTGTCCTTCTGCACGCCCGAGCAGCGCGAGCGGTACCTCGTGCCCGTGATCCGGGGGCAGCGCCGCGACTGCTACGCCGTGAGTGAGCGGGAGGCCGGTTCCGACCCGCAGAGCCTGCGGACCACGGCGGCGCGGACCACCGGCGGCTGGGTGCTCAACGGCGAGAAGTGGTTCGTCACCGTCGGCGACCACGCCGATTTCATGATCGTGCTCGCCGTGGCAGGGGAGGAGCGCGCCCCGACCCTCTTCCTCGTCGACAAGGACACACCGGGCGTCGAGATGACCCGCGTGCCCCGCTGGATGCACACATTCGTCTACGAGCACCCCGAGTTCACCTTCACCGATGTGCACGTCCCCGACGACGCCGTGCTCGGGGAGGTGGGCAACGGTTACGACATCACCCGCTCCTGGTTCTCCGAGGAACGGCTCATGATCGCCGCCCGGACGATCGGGGCGGCCGAGCGGGCATTGGAGCTGGCTCGCGACTGGGCTCTGGAGCGCCGGCAGTTCGGCTCCCGCATCGCCGACTTCCAGCTGATCCAGGGGATGCTCGCCGACTGCGCGGTGGACATCGCCGTCAACCGCGCCTACACCCACCAGGTCGCCTGGGAGGTCGACGAGGGCCGGATCGACCGCAAGACGCTGCACGCCAAGGCGGCCATCGCCAAGCTGTCGGCGAGCGAGGCGTCCGGACGCGTCATCGACCGGTGCCTGCAGATCTTCGGTGGCCGCGGCTACGACCGCTCGTACCCCGTCGAGCGCCTCTACCGCGAACTGCGCGTCGACCGCATCTGGGAAGGCACCTCCGAGATCCAGCGCCTGATCATCGCGGGCGAACTCGTCAAGCGTGGTACGGGTGTTCTGCAGATGCCGGCCGCGCGGGAGACGGCCAACCGATGACCGACGTCGAACGGGTGGGGATCGTGGGCTGCGGCCTGATGGGCTCCGGCATCGCCGAGGTCTGCGCCCGCGCCGGCCGGGACGTCGTGGTGGTGGAGTCGGACGGGCCGGCCGCGGAGGCCGGCCTGCGCCGCATCACCCGCTCCCTCACGCGGGCCGCGGCCGCCGGAAAGCTGACGGCGGCCGAGCGGGAGGCCGCGACCGGCCGGATCACGCTGACCACGGACTGGGACCGGATGGCGGACCGGGACCTCGTTGTCGAGGCGGTGTCCGAGGACGAGCGGGCGAAGGTGGAGGTCTTCGCGCGGCTCGACGCGACGGTCGAACGCCGGGACGCCGTGCTGGCGACGAACACCTCCTCGATCCCGGTCGTCCGGCTGGCCGCCGCCACTTCGCGGCCGGCGCAGGTGGTCGGACTGCACTTCTTCAACCCCGTACCGGTACTTCCCCTGGTCGAGCTCGTACCGTCGTTGCTCACCGGGGAGGAGACCGCCCTGCGGGCGCGGGTCTTCGCCTCCGATGTCCTCGGCAAACGGGTCATCCGCGCCCAGGACCGGTCCGGCCTCGTCGTGAACGCGCTCCTCGTGCCGTACTTGCTGGCCGCGGTGCGGATGGCGGAGTCCGGCACGGCGTCCGCGGAGGACATCGACCAGGGCATGACCCTGGGCTGCGCCCACCCGCTGGGACCGCTCGCACTGGCCGACCTGATCGGGCTGGACACCGTCCAGGCCATCGCGCGGTCGATGTACGCGGAGTACCGGGAGCCGCTGTACGCCCCGCCTCCGCTGCTGGCCCGGATGGTGGACGCGGGCCTGCTCGGCCGCAAGACCGGCCGGGGCTTCCACACCTACCCGGCCCGAACGGGCGACGGGCAGGGATGATGGTCCGGCGGGCCCGGCCGCCCGGGCCCGCCCACCCGCTCCACAAGCACCGACACGGGGAGTAGCCAACGTGACCAAGGCCGAGCGCGCACTCGAGACGCGTGAGCGAATCCTCACGGCCGCGTGTGAGGTGATCGCCGACATCGGCTTCGAGAACATCAGTATGCGCAAGGTGGCCGAGCACGCAGGCGTGTCGAAGGCCCTGCTGCACTATCACTTCGACACCCGCGAGAAGCTCTTCGCCGAAGCGATGACCCACTCCTTCGCCCAGACCGGCACGGACCTCGACGCCGATGCCGACGAGGTCGCGGCGGCCGTCGTCCTGGCCCGCATCGTGAGCACCATGCTCCCCACGGACGCCGAACTCCGCCAGGACTGGAAACTCTGGCAGGAGCTCTGGGTACGCGCGGGCCGCGACGCGACGGCCCGCCACCTCGCCGTCGACCTCTACGACCAACTCCACATCTGGGTCAGCGGGGCGGTCGAACGAGGTATCGCCTCAGGCGAGTTCACCGACTGCGACGTCGCTGCGGTCAGCACCCTGACCCTGGCACTCTGCGACGGTCTCGGCATCCGCGTGATGCTCGACGATCCCCGCGTCGATCTCGCCACCGCAAGATCGACGATCTGGCGAACGATCGCCCCCACCCTCGGAATCGCACCGGATTTCCCGGCGATCTGACGCGGCACGACGATGCCTCGGACGAACCCGTCTCTCGTACAGGGGGAGCTCGATCGTGCGTGCGGACCCGGCTCCGTTCGTGGCACGATGACGACATGCTGATCAGAAAGGGCGATGCCGCGTAGGCGCCCGAAGGCCGTCCGCGCTGAGCGATGGCGGCCCCGCAGACATGTTGTGGTTCGGCGGATCCGTGGTGTTTCCGCGAGGACCCGTGCCGCCGTCCGCCGCGTCGAGAACGAGCGGATGCGGACTGACACGGTTGCCGACGCGCTCGCCCGTATCGAGAGAGCGTTCAAGCAACCCGGCCGCTATCTGAAGGCGTCCCCGGTATGCCGGCCCGGACTGGAGGTGGAGGATGCCCGCGACGATCTCGAGGAGGCCATGCATCACCTCCCGCACGGTGCTCGGGACGATCTCGGCCGATTGATCGCTCGCTTCGACGACGAGTTCGAGCGTCGCACTCTGCCGAACCCTTGGCAGGCGAACGATCGGACAGGGGGCGGCTGGTGGTGGTCGAGGATCCGCGAGCACTGAGCCTGCCTACGAAGCCCGATGAGCCCTTGTCAGTTCATGGCCCCGTCCCCGGGCGTCGTGCTCCTCGCCGTGCTGTGGCACGGTAAGGATGGGTGCGGCTCGCGAGAGGGAGCAGGATGACACGCAGGCAGGTATGGGGCATAGCCGCGGCGGCGTTCGTGGCGGGTGGTGCGCTGGGGTTCGCGGTGGCGGTCGTTCAGGAGGACGAGCTGCTTCCGGTGACGGTCGGCGTGCCACAGCCGGCGGAGCCGGTCGTCCCGAAGACCTGGGCGGGACTGGCCGATGCGTGGGCGGCCGAGCTCAATCGTGCGGGCAAGGAGCTGCCGGCGGGTTGGGAGGTGCTGACCACGGACGAGATCCGAGGACGCTACCTTCACCAGCGGATCGTCAACGCTCCGGCCGCCGAGGACATCGACCCGGACATGGGCAGCCGCGTGGACGAGTGACGGAACGGGCCCCGGCGGGTCATGGAACGAGCCCCGGCCGGCAAGGGAACGGGCCCTGGCCGGTCGGCCGGAGCCCGCTGTGTGCCGGGTGGATCAGTTCGCGTCGTTGATCGAGTTGATCACCGCGACCGCCTGGTCGCCATGGTTGGACGAGTACACGTGGTCGTTGAGCCGCTGGTCCTGGTCCTGGTCCTGGTCGTCGGTGTCGACGTGCGAGTTGACTCCGACGATCGTCGCTGCCGGCCGCCACAGGTGGACGCTGGTCGTGCCCTCATGGGGCGGCGACTGCGAGAGCGCAGTCGGTGCCGAGGGGCATGTCGGGGCCGGTGAAGCAGTGTCCTTTGTCCTGTCCGGGCAGCGGGTTGGGTCCGCTGTGCAGAGACTGGAATTGGACTCGTGATGCTCAAGAGCGTGGCTGCAGCCAGCTGCGCGCGGAGGCCAGCGTCACCTCGATGTCGTCGCTCCACGAACAGACTTCCAGCCACGACAGGTAGCCGCCCTGCGTGAAGACCAGGACCTCACCGGGGCACTCACCGGCCTCGGTGACGAGCTGCGCTTCGGCCGCCACGACGGTGCCGGGATCGGTGGGCGCGGGCTGCACCTCGCTGGTGTCGAGTTCGAAGTAGGCGGTACCGCACCCGCATGTGCAGCGTACTCGCACGCTGAGGTGCGGAACCTGCCTTCGGAGCGCGACATGAACCGGATTGTCCGCGTTCAGGACTGCCGCAAGCACGTCGGCTACGTCGGAAGGCAGGCTCTCGGTCATTCCGTAGAGCCTGCCACGCCTGCCTGGTGACCCCATACCCGTCAGGACGGAGACTCGATCCGGTGGGCAGCACCAGAAGCACCCCGGACTCGCCGAGATTGCGAGGGACTCCTGGCGGGGCTGGTCAGCGGGTCAGCCTCAACAGGTAGCTGATGTCCCGATCGAAGGTGAGCTCGCGCAAGATCGTGGTCGGACGCCCGTCCGCCATCCGCCAGATGAAGGTGTAGAGCACCGGCTCGCCGCCCTTGACCCGCCGCATCATGATCGCGGCCTGGTCGCCCATGTCGGTGGTGGCCGGGAAGGTCACGTCGTCGACGGACTCGCCTATCTTCTGCCCTTGCTCGCGCAGCGCCCGGAAGCGGGCCATGAACTGGTCCTTGGTCAGGGTGACCGTCTGCCCTGCCTGGTCGACCCGCACGTTCTGAAACTCGGGGTCGTACAGCCGGTCCAGCGCGTCCACGTCCATGGCCAGTCCGGCCTTGAGGTAGGTCCACATGCTGTCCACGAGTGCCTGATTCATGACGCTCCTCTCTATAACGCCGTTATATCAAGGGGAATGTAACACCGCTATACGATGGTGTCCATGGACGCAGAGAGGATCGTCAGCCAGAGCCTGGAACTGCTGAAGCAGGAAGGGCTGGCAGGTGTGAGCTTCCGCAAGCTCACCACCAGCCTCCATGTCACGGCGCCGTCCATCTACTGGCGGTTCAAGGACAAGCGCGAGCTGCTGGAGGCCATGGCCGAGGCGATGCTGCGGGAGGAGTTCGGCGAACTGGCGCCGATGCCGCCCGGCCAGGACTGGCGGCCGTGGCTACGCGAGATGCTGCACGGCCTGCGCCGCGCCATGCTCGCTTATCCCGACGGCGCCCGGGTCGTGGCCGGCGCTCGGCCGCCGAACACGCCCACGCTCGCCCGCATCCCCGAATACGGGCTGCGCGCACTGGAGGACGGCGGGCTGTCCCTGCCACAGGCGGCCACCGTCATCTATACCGCCGCCCACTACACCTTCGGCCACGTCATCGAGGAGCAGGACTCCGCCGAAGCCCGGCCCACCGAGGAGTTCGAGCTGGCCTACCCGACCGTGGCTCGCGTCATGAACGAGGGCCGCCGCGTCGGCCTGACCGCCACCGACGTCTTCGACGCGGGCCTGTCCCTGATCATCGGGAACCAGTGAGTACGGCATGCCGTACTCGACCAGGTCGCATAACCCCTGAAGAACTTGACGTGACCCCGTGGGGGCGGCGGAAGGTCGTCGGCGGCCGCTCGGGCCTGGCTGCCTGGCCCAGCAGGCTCCGACGGTGGGACGGATGCCGGGCGGCCCGAGCTCGTCGAAGGCGAAGGTACGGTCGGGGCGCTTGTTGATCGCCTACCCGATGCGGTCCAGCTTGGCGTACAAGTCCGGGTCGCTGGACTTCTTCCACGGCTTGGTCCGCTGGAGCGTCCCGCCTCGACGCGCGAGCAGGCAGCGCAGGGTCTCGCGTCCGATACGTATGGACGGGCGATGTTGTGGTCGTAGGTGGTCGGCGAGCTTCCGGATCGATCATGCCGAGTTTGGTGGGGTGGGCCGTGGCCGTCCGGATGACGAACTCCTCGTCGTCATCGTGTGGGCAGGCGGGAACGGCGGCCTCCTGCCCACACTAAGGGTGCAGGCAGGCCGGCCCGATCTCGGTGCAGTGGTGGATCACGTTACGGACGGTGTCCTCGTCCAAGCCCCCAACTGCGGGTCAAGTAGGGCCTGTCCGGCGGATCATGTGACTACTAGGCTGCGACGATGAACCGCTTAACCGACGTGCCCGAGAACTTCGACCAGCCTGCAGATCCGGCCCGGGCGAATGACTACGACAGCTTCGCCGAGGCGTACTCGGCGGAGAACGAGCACAGCCTTGTGAACGCGTACTACGAGCGGCCCGCGATGTTGGCGCTCGCCGGAGACGTGGCCGGCCGTCGGATCCTGGACGCCGGTTGCGGCTCGGGCCCCCTCTCCGCCGCACTACGCGACCGCGGTGCGGTCGTCACCGGCATCGACGCGAGCGCCGGGATGCTGGCGTTGGCAAGGCGGCGCCTTGGTGACGACGTGGCCCTGCACAGGGTCGACCTGAGAGACCGCCTGCCGTTCGACGACGGTGCGTTCGACGATGTGGTCGCATCGCTGGTGCTGCACTACCTCGAGGACTGGGCGCCGACTCTGGCCGAGTTGCGGCGAGTACTCAGGCCCGGCGGCCGGCTGATCGCGTCGGTGGACCACCCTTTCGTGGCCTACACGATCCAGGACCCTCGGCCCGACTACTTTGCGACGACCAGCTATACGTTCGACTGGACGTTCAACGGGCAGTCCGTCCCGATGAGGTTCTGGCGCAGGCCGATGCACGCCATGACCGATGCCTTCACCGCCGCTGGTTTCCGCCTTGCCGTCATCAGCGAGCCGCAGCCTGCCCCTGCCGCCCGTGAGCTGTTCCCCGACGACTTCCACGACCTTTCGATCAAGACAAACTTCCTGTTCTTCGTCCTCGAAGTACCGCCGTCGGCCACCGGCGCGGACGACTAGCCAGGAGGCGCGACGCGTGGTCAATGGGCGGCGCCCGCCCTCCTCGACGCGATGGATCTTGCTGGTCAGGCCGCCCCCCGGGAGCTTCCGAGTCCCTTGTCGGGGCGTGCTGCCGGGGCATCGCCGCCTACTTGCTCGCTGAAGGCCGACTCCGGAACCTGAACCAGTCAGATCAACTCTGTCGGCTGGGAGCTTGTCTGGTCGTCGTCTGCGGGGCCCGCGTCGGGAACTGATCGACGGATACCGCGCACGAGCCGCTCCAGAGCCTGAGGATCGTGCAGGTTCGCGCCGGAGATATCCAGTGACAGCGGCGGTCCGTTTCGATCGCATAGCCGCCTGCGGACGCGCGAGGTGCGGACGGTCACGCTGAGGCCTGCACCATGCGCGTGAGGATTGTCTGGCCGCGATAGAGGAGTTTCGGTTCCTCCCTCGTGATCCCCGCGGTGAGGTAGGA
Source organism: Streptomyces sp. NBC_01353 (assembly GCF_036237275.1). GTDB lineage: Bacteria > Actinomycetota > Actinomycetes > Streptomycetales > Streptomycetaceae > Streptomyces. Next base: position 8,111,116 of record NZ_CP108352.1, read on the forward strand.
AATGCCCAGACGCGCGGTGAAGAGGGGCAGAGCGCGGTGCTCGGTGTCGGACAACCCGCGTCCGTAGCCGTCAAGGAAAGCCGGCTTGAGATCCGGGCGCGTGGGCCAGGCAGCGCAGCACAGCCAGACGAAGTCCTCGACGGCGATGCCGTAGTCGGACTTCTCGAAGTCGATCAGGCTGTGGGTGCCTCGCCTGTGGTCCCAGAGCCAGTTGCGGGTCGAGTAGTCGCCGTGCCGGAAGACCAGCGGAAGATCCTCGGCCAGCCGAGGCAGCTCGCGACCCACCCGCTGGACCAGGTCACGTTGGGCGTCGGTGAGGTACTCGGAGGCGCGCTCCAGACAGGCTGTGGCCTCATCCGCCTTCTGGGCAACCGACGTCATGATGTCGTCGCGTACTCCGCGGGTGGCCGGCACAGGGTGATCGTGCCACCGCCTGAGCAGCCGGCCGGCGAGCTCGTGTACGCGGGATTCGGCATCGGCGGTGAGAGGGAAGCCACGGACGATGTGGCCCGACAGCGGCGAGGTCATGATGGCCCGCAGGCCGAGATCCGAGGCCAAGAGGCGAGGGGCCTCATCGGCGGCGAGGCAGCGGGCCGCATGTTGGTAGCCGCGCACCTCGCGCGCGAAGTCCTCCGGGGTCGGGCTCAACTTCACATAGGCCACTGCCGTGTCGCAGGCCACGCGCCAGACCTTGGAGTCGCCGCGCGGCCAGGAAACGTCCAGGACGTCCGTGACATTCGCATGACCGGGCAGACGGTGTGCGACCCACTGCTGCAGGTCAGCGGGCATGGGGGCGTCGAGCGTCACGTACGACCCTTCTCCGAATCGCACGGCCGCAGGGGGGTGGGAGGGGGTGTCCGCAAAGGTGGCCTCCTCTTGCTCTGTGCCGCTCGCCCCAGCGATCGATCCCGCTGCCGGTCGCATCTAAAGGGGCAGCCGCAAGGCCGCTGCGCGGGAAGCACGCACGGCTACGGCGACTCTGGCCTTGTACGTGACCTCGACCGAGGGACTTGAGCCGCCGGCGAGACGACTTCGCTCGTGAAGCGACTCCTCGCACTCCCGACCTCGGGCTGTGTTCTGAGACATGGGTACCGGCCTCGTGATCAGGGGGCGGATGGTGGCGCTCCGATGTTTCCGGCCTACCCGCGCCACAAGCCGTCCTACGCGGTGGTCACCCCAAGTTCATCCGAAAAGGATCACCTCGCCGCCATCCGCTGAGGCCTGCGAGCGCGGCAGCGAGGCCGTGCGGCAGCTGGTTCACCCACCCCAGCGACAACCTGCGCCACACATCCCCGCCCGGGGAAGTCGCCGTACCCCGCCGCGGAGTGGCGCCAGCCGCTCGCCGCTCGCCGCGCGGGCGCCCCCCGGCCGATGCGACCATTCGGCGGCGGTCGGCTCGCGAGGGGTCCCGGACCTCGGTGTCGTTGTCACGGACGCGTGCCGGTGCCCCCGCTATCAGTGGCGTCGGGCGCGAACTGAACACCGACTACGACTGCGCGACCGCGAAGGTACCGCTGGACTACGCGAAGCCCCGCGGGCGGCACATCGAACTGGCGGTCGTGAAGCGGCAGGCAACCGGCCCCGGTCGGCGCTTCGGCACCCTGTTCTTCAACCCCGGCGGTCCCGGCGGGCCGGGAACGATCCAGTTCCCGCAGAGCTACGAGCTCTTCCCGAAGGAGGTGCGGGAGCGGTTCGACATCGTCAGCTGGGACCCTCGCGGCGTCGGCAACAGCACCGCCGTGAACTGCTTCGAGACCCCCGAGCAGGCCGAGCGGTGGAGCACGACCCACCCGGCCGGTTTCCCGGTCGGCGAGAAGGAGCGCAAGGCATGGATCGCCTCCTATCGTGAGCTTGGCCGCTCTGCGACAAGCGCGATCCTGAGCTCCTGCGCCATGTCGGGACCGTGGACACCGCCCGCGACCTCGACCAGCTCCGGAGGGCGGTGGGCGACCGCAAGCTCACCTACCTCGGCATCTCCTACGGCACGATCCTCGGCGCCACGTACGCCAACATGTTCCCCTCCAGCGTCCGCGCCCTGGTCCTCGACAGCAACATCGCCCCGGACGCGTGGACGAACGACAACTCGGACGACGCCCGCCTCCCGATCTTCCTGCGCATGGGCTCCGACCGCACGGCAGCAGCGACCGTGAACCAGTTCCTCAGCCTGTGCGGAGCCGCCCCCACCGAACGGTGCGCATTCTCCGCCGGCAGCCCGGAAGTCACCCGGAAGAAGTACGAGGAGCTGAAGAACCGCCTCCGGGAGAGCCCGGTGGGCCCGTGGACGTACGCCAGGACCGTGGCCGAGTCGATCAACCACCTCTACATCGTCCACCCCCGATGGACGGACCTCGCGGTCCTGCTCCAGGAACTGTGGGAAGGCCGCGTCCCCGAACCGGCGCCCTTCCCGCCGGCCGATCCGGTTCCGTACCCCGTCCCGTACATGGGTGAGGAGCAGACGGCCGCCGTGGAGTGCGGAGACACCCTCAACCCCCGTGACCCCCGCGTCTACCACCGGCTGGCCGAGGCCAGTGCCGCCCGTACCGGCGACGCCGGACGCTTCTGGACCTGGGCCGCGGAGCCGTGCGCGACCTGGCCCGCCGAAGCCGAGTACCGCTACACCGGCCCGTGGAACAAGCCCACTCCGCCCGTCCTTGTGGTCGGCACGATCTACGACCCCTCCATCCCGTACTCCAACGCGCAGGCCATGGCCAAGGAACTGGCGAACGCCCGCCTGCTCACCAACACACCGGGTACGGGCACACCGCCCTGCTCAACCCCAGCAGCTGCATCAACGCGCACGAGAGCCGCTACCTCATCGACGGCATCCTCCCGCCGCCCGGAACGAAGCGCGCACAGGACGCACCGGCGTTCTCCCCGCCCGCTTCGCGCACCGGCGCCCCCACCGCCAAGGGGGCCTGAGGCGCACACAACCCCGCCAACCGGGTACGTGCTGACTGCCCGAAACCCGAGCACAAGGTGAGAGCCCCGGACCACGGAGTCCGGGGCTCTCCGGTCACGAGAAGCACCAGACCGGCCGACGACGCCCCAAGCCGAGGTCCAGTCAGGCACCCGGAGTGAAGTGGTCACCGACACGACCGCCGTCAGGCCCTGGCTGATCCGGGTACGCCGCGCGCCCTCCCGTAACCTTGCGTCCGCCGCCGCCTTCGGCGCCCCCGTTTGGTCACCCGCTCGTACGCTCGACGGCGCGGGAAGCCACCAGCAGCAGGGCGCGGCCGGTCATCCTGGGTGGCTGCAGTACCCCTGCTGGAAGGCGGCCCAGAAGTCCTTGTCGATCCCGGTATCGACGAACGAGTTCCAGTTGGTGTGGGCGACGAGTTGGTCGCGCCCGTCGCGGCTGTTGAGGGCGAAGGTCAGGTACCCGGGTGCGCTGCCGCCATGGCCGTACGCGAGGCCGCATGCGGTGGCGTAGACGTACATGCCCAAGCCGTACGCGACGGCGGGTGGGGCGCTGCCGGTCGTGGGGACGGTGTCGGTGAGCATGGCGCGGAGGAGGGCCGAAGGAAGCAGACGTCCTTGCAGCAAGGCCCGGTAGAAGCGTGCGGTGTCGGCCGCGGTGGTCACCAGAGCGCCCGACGCGCCGGCCTCGGACGGGCTGAACGCGGTGACGTCGAATCGGGTGGCCTCCGGCGCGTTCGGCAACAAAGGCGAGACGTCCGCGTAGCCGTGGACGTGGGCTCCGTCGATGGTGGTCTGCGCCAGCGGGTACGAGGTGTCGCGCAGTCCGAGGGGGTTGAAGATACGGCGTTCGAGGTTGGTGCGCAGGTCGTGGTCGGTGACCCGTTCGACGATCAGGTCGAGTAGCAGAAAGTTGGTGTTGGAGTACCGGAATCGGGTGCCGGGAGCCGGGAAGTAGCGGGGTTGGGCAAGGCCGATCCCGATCAGCTGCTCGCGGGGCCAGTACTGGTCGATGCTGCGGAAGTGGGGAAGCAGCCCGTCGATGTAGTCGTACAGCCCGCTCGTGTGGTTGAGCAGTTGGCGCACCGTGATGGGCGCGCCGGACAAGGCGTTGTCCGTACGGACCTGATCGGGCAGCAGGCTCTGCACGGTGTCGTCGAGTCGTACCCGGTGCTCGGCGACGAGTTGGAGGACGACTGTCGCGGTGAAGGTCTTGGTGACGCTCCCGGCGCGGAACTTCAGGTCCGGTGCCATCGGCGAGCCGGTGGCCCTGTCGGCGGCGCCGGCGGCGCCGAAGCGGTCGGTCAGGCCGTGGCGGGCGAGCAGGAACGCGCCCGGGTTGGGGTTCGGGTCGGCCACGACACGGTCGACCAGGGCCTGCAGAGCCGGGTCGCGATGGCTTCCGGCCGGCAGTCCTGTACCGGCCTGGCCTGCGGAGGCCATGCCGGGTGTCAGCAGAAGGGTGAGAGCAAGTGCCAGGTCTAACAGGTGGGTTGAGCGTCGTCGGATCACCGCAAGCTCCTCTCCGATAACAATATAGGCGTACGGTTATAGCACGCGATACGGTCCTCTCGTGCCGAGAGTTGCCGACCATGACGCCCGCCACGGGCAGATCACCGACGCCGTCCAACGCCTGATCGTGCGGGACGGCCTCACCGCCGTGACCGTTGCCCGGACCGCCGCTGAAGCGGGCGTTTCCGTGGGTCTGGTGCAGCACTACTTCACGGCGAAGGACGAGATGCTGCTGGCCACGTTCACCCGGGTCAACGGGCACTTCACCGCACGAGTGGACGAGCTGGTGGACCGGGGCGAGGCCGAGGGCCGCACCATCGCCGAGATGCTGCGGCAGGCGCTGGCCGAGTTGATTCCGCTCGACGACGCTCGCCGCGCCGAGTTCCTGGTCCGACTCGCCTTCGGAGGGCAGGCCGCGCACAACGCCCGCCTTGCCGCCGTCCAGCGAGAGACCCTCGCGGGCATCCGTTCACGCGTCGCTCAGGCCATCGGTAATGGCACGGTGTGCGGCGAGGTCGCCCAGGGCGTCGACGCGGACGACGCGGCCCGGAGGATCGTCGCGATCACGGAAGGACTTGCCCTGCACACGCACATCGACCCCGACCGCACGCCGAAACCGGCGACACTCGCCGCACTGGACGATCAACTCGGCCGCGTATTCACCGGAACCTGCCGACGTCCACAGCTCGGCCAGAGGCGGCAGGGATCCGGTGAGTGATTGCCGCGAGGGTTCATCTGCTTGCTGGTCGGCGTGCACTGCGGGCAGTCAACTGGGCCATGTCTCTTCATGGACGCATGGCCGACGACCTGGGTGTTCGACACCGACACCGACACTCGCCCCGACGAGGGGCAGACAGGCGCGGCGGCCGTCTGGTCCAGAGGTCGAGGACCAGGTGGGTCACAGCGACCACCAGCAGTACAGCTGCAGACCGTCCGCCCGCGCACGATGCGCCAGACCGGCCAGGGCCTCCAGAGCGACGGCCGCGGTCTTGGCGTCAACTTGGATCTGCCGGAGCTCGGCCGTCATGGACCACGGCTCGGCGAAGGCCGCCAGGTCGTCCGGCGTCGCGGTGACAAGTGCTTCGGTCAGGGTGTCCGACAGGCTGAGCACGAACGGGCCCTCGGACTCGGGCGAGGACAGCAGGTGCCCCGATCGCGGGCGCCTGCCGGCCTCCTCGTAGCTGCAGTCGGTTGCGATCGCTTCGAGGTGGGCGATGGCGACCACCGGGTCGATGTTCTTGAGGTAGACCACGTCGAGCGCGGCTGCGGCCGGTCCTCCGGGCATCTCGACGACCGCCGCGGCGGCATTGTCGTCAGGGGCGGAGAAGTAGTCGCACAGCGTCATGCCGCGATTCTGGCATCTACGGCTGACAGGTCGGCCGGCCTGTGGGCAGAGGCCGCCCTCGCGTGGTGGGCCCCCTGTCTCGATGACGGCTGCTTCCGTTGCTACCCCGCCCAGGGCTTGAGCATTCAATGACTATGATCGCCGAGATCATGATCATTGTCGGACTTCGTGGGGGAGCTGGCGCATGGCCAGGTGGCGTACAGCGATGGCAACGATGGCCGTCGGTGCAGTCGTCGTAGGGTGCGGATCCAGTGGTTCCGGTGGATCCGGCGGATCGGCGACGGAGCCTTCCGCCGTACGCGCGGACCAGTCGTCGTCCCCCACGGCAGCGACGGCGGAGAAACTCGCCGCGGACTCCGGCGTCCGCTATGGCGGCATCGGGGTGCCGGAGGCCATCGAAGGGCTGGTCTGCGATGAAGGCGACGGCGGATTCCGCTTCGGGAGCGACCTCGACATCCGGGTCTCCAGCGACGACGGCCTGAAGGAGCTGGAGGGCGGCGAGGACGTCGCCGACGAGGTGTCGTGCTTCGGCAGCCCGCGGATCATCCTGCGCAAGGGCACGATGGCGGCGTCGGCACCGGTCTTCACCGCCCGGACGAATCTGTATGAGCAGGTCGCGGATCCCGCAGCCTCGTTGAACACGATCTTCGAGCGCACCGTGAGACTGGAGGAGGGCTACGGCCGCAACTTCACCGGCGAGCCGCGGACCTTCACGTCTCCGACGCTGGTCGTCACGTGCCAGCAGAACGTCACGGACACCTTCCCGATGACCACCTGCTTCTGGGCGAACTACGGGGCGGCCGGGGTGCTCGACTTTTTCCCGCCGGACGGGCAGCGCGTGCCGATCGAGTCGGCCGTTCGCCTGACAAAGGACTTCGTCGTCGGCGCACTCAAGGCGAAGACCGGCTCCTGACCGGCAGCCTCACGCAGCAGGTGGGTACGACGTCGAGTCCGTCCAGGCACGCGGATCTGGAGGCACCCCGTGTCGAGTGATGGCCAGGGAGCTCAGAACTGGACCCGCTCCGCGGGCGGTTGCCTCCGAGGGCCAGGAAGTCGCGTACGTCGCCGGCCAACCCGGGGTGCCCCGGGGCGACCTGGAGCATGAGGCTGTCGGGCAGGTCGAGCTACCCCCAGGCGAGTGTCCGAGCTTGACGCGTCCGGACAGCCGTCGGGCACTCGCCTGCCCGGTCGAGAGACAGGCGCCAGCTGCAGGTCAGGTCACCCACGTGCCGACAGCCGGTCGGCGGGGAGCCTTGCCGAGCCAGTTCCTGCCTGGCGCGCAGTGCCATCGGACCGGTGTAGTCATGGCGTCGCATGCGGATCTGCGCGTCCGAGCAGGTCGGCGAGCGGCGTGCCGGTTCGGGCTGCCGCGATTCGGCGTGCTCGCAGTTGGGCTCGGGTACGGGGGCGGAACTTGGGCTCCTTGCCGCAGCCGCAGGATTCGCGGCCCTCGTATCGAAGTCCGGCGTTCAACACCGCAGCCACCACGCTCCACGCCCCGGCGTCTCGGCGCCGCGGGGCCGCGAAGTCGTGGCCGGCGCAGAGCATGGGCTCCGAGCACCGGGGGCATCGGAGGTCACCCGGCCTGGGGTGTCGCTTGAACGCGACGCGGCAGGGGACGCACGCGTAGTGCAGCTTGTAGGGCTTCTCGGCGTAGTGGCACACGAGGTGACCGTACCCGTCAGGAAGTGCCGCTGCCGTGTCGGGTGTTCCCCGGGTGTGTCTGCAACTGGCTGCGCAGCGTGTTGAGTTGGTGGGAGTGCTCGACGGCGGAGGTCTCGTCGAGTGCGGTGAGGGCGAGCACGAGTACGTCGGCGACGGCGAGGCCGGTCAGCGATTCGTTGGTGTTGCCGGTGGGGGTGTACGGGGCGAGAAGGACCGATTCGACGCGGTCTTCGAAGGCTTCGCGTAGTTCGTCGGTGATGAAGACGACCCGGGCGCCGACCGAGCGGGCCCGTTCCACGAGCACGGTGAGCTCGGACAGGGGCCGCCCCGGCTGGAAGATCACCACCGCGTCGCCCTGCGCAAGGGAGAGGAGCGGGTCGGCCAGCGCGAAGCCGGTGTCGCCGACGAAGCGCGCCCGGTGGCCGATGCGGCCCAGGGCGCGTGCGAGGTGGCGGGCCGCGAGCTCGCACGCCGCCACTCCGTAGCAGAACACCTCGCGGGCCTCGGCCAGCACGGTGACCGCTCGCTTGAGGGCGTCGGTGTCGACGAGGCGCCGGCACTGGTCGATCCGTTCCTGGGTCTCGTCGAAGACGTCGTTCCAGATCTTGTCGAGGTCGCCCCCGACGTGCGCGATGCGCTGTGCCAGCCGGACGTCGGGAGCCTGCGCCGCCGTGAAGTCGGCGGCCAGCTCGCGCTTGAGCGCCGGCAGCCCGGCATACCCCAGACGCTGGAGGGCGCGTACGACCGTGGCGTTGCTGGTGCTGCTGGCCGAGCCCAGTTCCTGGGTGCTGGCGAACATCACCTGCTCGACGGGGGCGCTCACCAGGTACTGCGCGACGGTCCGTTCGGAGGCGGACAGCTCGTCCCACAGGTCACGGACGGTGGCACGCAGACGGGTGAGGCCCCCGGGGGCGGCACTGCCCTTTGAAATCTCCATTACGACTCTTGACTCCTGCGGTATCGACGTTACGCTCTGAACATCTCGTTCCAGGAAGTTGAACGTCCGGAATGAATGTTACAGCGCTCGTGCCCCGTCGAGGAGCTTTCCCATGAAACGCAGCCTTCCGGTCGTCGAGATCTCCGGGACCCCGTCCCAGAGGGGCCGCCAGTACGGAGAGGCGGTGGCCCCCCAGCTGGCCACCGCCCTCGGTTACTACGCGGATGCCTTCGGCGTGTCCTCGGGACTCACCTGGGAGCAGGTCACCGCGCGGGCCGCCCGCTGGCTCGGACCCGTCCGCGACCACGCTCCCGACCTCCTCGAGGAGATGCAGGGCATCGCGGACGGGGCCGGAGTCGATCTGCTCGACGTCCTCGCGCTCAACGCACGCGGCGAAGTCATCTACGACGAGTCCTTCGCGCGGATGCGGGAGGGGCGCGGCGAAGGGCAGTCGGAGGAGCCCGCCGAGGGCTGCACCTCCTTCGCGGCGTACGGTCCCGCGAGCGGTGACGGCCATGTGTGGGCCGGGCAGAACTGGGACTGGCGGGCGGGCGTGGCCGACACCGTCGTGATGCTGCGCATCGTGCAGCCGCCGAAGCCGACGCTGATCATGCAGGTGGAGGCCGGTCAGGTCGGCCGGCAGGGCGCCAACTCCGCCGGGATCGCCCTCAACGCCAACGGCCTCGGAGGGCGTTTCGACGACACCGTGGGCCTGCCGCAGACCGTGATTCGGCGCAGCGTCCTCGACCAGTCGAGCATCACCGACGCTCTGGACGTGCTGTGCCGCACCCGCGCACACATCGCCAGCAACGCCCTCCTGACCTGCCGCGAGGGGTTCGCCGTCGACGTCGAGACGACGCCCGCCGCGCACGGTTGGATGTACCCGACCGACGGTCTGCTCGTGCACGGCAACCACTACCAGGCAGGCATCCCCGCCGCCCTGGCCGCCGACTACCGGCCCCTGGCCCCCGATTCCCTGGTCCGTGTCCCACGCGCCGAGGAAGGACTGCGGCTGCTGCGCGACGCCACGGGCCCCGACGAGTCCCGCAAGCTGATCAAGCAGGCGATGTCGGACCACCTCGGTTTCCCGGAGTCGCTGTGCACCCATAGAGACCCGCGCAAGCCCGAGGTCAAGCACTGGACGACCCTGGTCTCCTCCTGTGTGGACCTCACCGCGGGGGACTACCACGTGACGGCCGGGACGCCGTGCGACCGCGAGTACCAGCACCTTCCCTGGAACCTCTACGACGGCCCGCACGCGCCCAACTGACGGCTGACACGCGCCGACTTGGCGCCTGCCGCCTAACTGACGTCCGCTATGCGCGGACTTGGGGCCTGTGCGCGCCGAACTGACCGCCCCCGCACGGTCCCACGCACCCCCAGATGCCGAAGTACCTCTCCTGTCCCTCCCTCCCTCCCTCCCACCCACCTTCCCTCCCTGCCTTCCTGCCGCTCAGGAGCCCCGCCATGAAGCTGACATCCCGTCTCAAGCCCCTCGGCCTCGCCGGAGTGCTCGCTCTCACCGCCGCGTGCAGCGGCGCCGACACCGGCGCGTCCGTGGGCGCCGGCGGCGTCGACGTGTCCCGGCTGAAGCTGACCCCCACCACCGCTCCGGCAGCGGGCGCCGTCGCCTCGGTGAACTGGCTGCTGGAGGACGAGCCCGAGTCCCTGGACCTCGACACCCAGGGCGGCAGCGCCGGCCGCACCGTCCTGAGCAATGTGTGCGAGCGTCTCTACCAGCTCCAGCCCGACATGTCCGTACGCCCCCTTCTCGTCGCGAAGGAGACCCGGCCCGACGCGAAGACCCTCGTGCTGACCCTGCGCGACGGCGTCAGGTTCCACGACGGCTCGGCGATGACCGCCGACGACGTCCTGTTCAGCCTGCGCCGTCACGCCGAGCCGGAGATGGAGCAGTCCGACGAGTTCGCGGGCGTCAGCGGCATGACCAAGACCGGCGACCGCGAGATCACGATCAGGTTCAAGGAACCGGACGCCCTGTTCACCAAGGCCCTCGCGGGTGACGCCGGGCTCGTCCACAACCGTGAGCAGGTCGAGAAGGCCGGCAAGGACTTCGGTACGCCCGGCCAGGGCGATGCCTGCTCCGGACCGTACGAGCTGACCGGCTGGAAGTCCGGCGACTCGATCACCCTCACCCGCCACGACGGCTACTGGGGCGGGAAGCCGCTCACGAAGCAGGTCGTCTTCCGCTGGGCCGAGGACAGCGCCATGGTCAACGCGCTGAGCACCGGGGCCGCCGACGGCGCCTACCTCGACACGCTCAGCTCGGCCGCCGCCCTGCGCGGCAAGGCAGGCCTCGACCAGCACTACGGCCCCAGCACCGCCGCCCTCGCCCTGATCCCGACCGAGCGCGGCGGACTGGCCGATCCCGATGTACGCAGGGCCCTGTCCCTGGTGCTCGACCGTACGGGAATCGCCAAGTCCGGATACGGCGGACTGGTCGAACCGTGGGCCACCCCGGTCGGCTCCGGCGCCTGGGGCTACGAGAAGGCGACCTTCGAGGCCGCGCAGAAGAAGCTCACCGAAGCCCCCGCCAAGCCCGCCGCCGCCGACCTCGCCAAGGCCAAGGAACTGGTGAAGAACGCGAAGTCCGCGCCCGACACGCCCATCGTGATCGGCACGGACAGCACGCAGGGCCGCCTGGTGATCGCCAATGCCGTCCGCGCCGCGCTGACTCAGCTCGGCCTCAAGGCGCAGATCAAGACCGTCCCGTCCGCCACGTACGGCGAGTTCTACGGCGACAAGGAAGCCCGCTCCGACATCGATGTACTGGTCGCCGACTGGTACATCTCCAAGAGCGACCCGATCGGCTTCTACGACAACGCGTTGACGGGCAACTCCAACAACTGGGTCGGATTCACCAGCCCCGACTACGACAACAAGGTCGCCGAGGCCCTGCGCACGATCGACGACAAGCAGCGCGCCGCCCTCGTCGTCGACGTCCAGCGGCAGTTCAGCGAGGCCGCGGTGTGGATCCCCGTCGCGCAGATGCCGACCGTTCTCGCGATGAACGACGAACTGACCGGCCCGCCCGCCTCGATGGCGTACCTCTACTCGCCGTGGGCCGCTCGGCTCGGCGCGAAGAAGGGCTGAGCAATCATGATCGTCGCCCTCGTACGGCAGATCGGACGGCGGATCGCGGGACTGGTGGCCACGCTGCTGGCGGCGTCCTTCGTGATCTTCGCCGCCGTGTACGCCGCCCCCGGTGACCCCGCCGTGTTCCTGGCGGGAGGCCGCGACAAGCTGACACCGGAGCGGCTGGCCACGGTACGGGAGCAGTACCACCTGGACGAGCCGCTGGTCGTCCAGTACGGCCGCTGGCTCTGGGACTGCCTGCACCTCGACCTCGGCCGTTCCTTCCAGTACGGCGACCAGGTCGCCGATCTGCTGGCCGCCCGGTTCCCGACGACCCTCGCCCTCGTCGGCTACGCCACCGCCCTGTTCGTCGTCCTCGGCGTGGGTGCCGGCATCCTCGCCGCGGTCCGGCGCGGCACCTGGGTCGACTCGGCCGTCGTCGGCGGCACCACGCTTGCCGCGTCCGTCCCGTCGTTCGTCGGCGGTATCGCTCTGGTCGCGCTCTTCGGTGTCGAGCTCGGCTGGTTCCCGGTGACGGGCAGCGGCGAGGGCCTCGCCGGAACGCTTAATCATCTGACCCTGCCCGCCGTGGCGATGGCGCTCGGCGCGCTCGCGATCATCAGCCGTGTCACCCGGCAGGCCATGGCGGACGCCGGCGCCGCCGACCACGTGGCGGTGGCCCGCGCATCGGGGCTGCCCGAACGGGAGGTCGTCCGCCGGCATGTCCTGCGCAACGCCCTCGGGCCGATCGTCACCATGTGCGGCCTGGTCACCGCAGGGATGCTCGCCGGAACCGTCGCCATCGAGACCGTCTTCGGGATCAGCGGCATCGGCTCGCTGCTGGTCGGCGCGATCAACAGCCACGACTTCCCCGTGGCCCAGGCGGTCCTGCTGCTGATGGTCACCTCGTACATCGTCGTCACCACCGTCGTGGACCTCGTCCACCCCCTGCTCGACCCGCGCCTGAAAGCCCAGAGGAGCACCGCATGACCGCCGTCGCCGTCCTCCCCGGGAGGAAGCGCCCGAAGGCCGCCAGGAGCACCGCATGACCGCCGTACCCGCCGTCGCCCTGCTCCCCGAGCGGAAACGCCCCCGCCGCCCCTGGGCGGTGAGCATCGCCGGAGGCTTCCTCGGGCTCGTGGTGCTCACCGCCGTCCTCGCCCCACTGCTCGCTCCGTACGCACCCGACGCCATCGACCTGTCGTCGTCCGTCGCCGGCACCAGCGGCGCGCACCCGCTCGGCACCGACGCCTCCGGGCAGGACCTGCTCTCCCGCGTGCTGTACGGCGCCCGTACGAGTCTGATCGCGCCGCTCCTGCTGCTCCTGCTCGCCGCCGTCCTCGGTGTCACCCTCGGGACCGTCGCCGCGTGGCGGGGCGGCTGGGTGGACGGTTTCGTCTCCCGGGTCACCGACGTCATGTACGCGTTTCCGGGCCTGCTGTTCGTCGTCCTCATCATCGCCGTGTTCGGCACCGGCATGACCACCTCGGTGATCGCCCTCGGCCTGGCGTTCGCCCCGACGATCGCGAAGTACACCCGCAGCGTCGCCCTCGCCGAACGGTCCAAGTCCTACATCGACGCCTACCGCGTCCAGGGCATGAGCGGCACCCGGATATGCGTGGCCCATCTCGTCCCGGACCTCGCCCGCTCGATCACGGGCTACCTGGTGGTCCTGTTCGGTGAGTCCCTGATGAGCCTCGCGACCCTCAGCTACCTCGGCTTCGGCGCCCAGCCGCCCAGCTCCGACTGGGGGCTGATGGTGCAGGAGGGCCAGGCCGCGATCGTCCAGGGTGCCCTGCTGCCCGCACTCGTGCCGGGCACCGCCATCGCCGCCGTCGTGGTGGCCTTCAACGTGGTCGGCGTCTGGGCCGCCGACCGCCTCGGCGCCAGGAGGTAGCCCCGTCATGCTGCTCGACATCGAGAACCTGAATCTGCTCCTGCCCGGCGCCGCCAGGCCCGTCCTCGCGGACGTCTCCCTGAAGGTCGGCAGAGGCGAGGTCGTCGGACTCGTCGGCGAATCCGGCTCCGGCAAGTCCACCACCGCCAAAGCGGCGTTGAACATCTTCCCCGACGACGCGCGGGCCGAGGGACGCGTACGCGTCGACGGTGCCGACGTGCTGTCCATGAGCGGTGCGCGGCTGCGCGAGCACCGGGCGCGGACGGTCGCCATGATCCACCAGGATCCGCGCTCCGCGCTCAACCCCGTACGCCGGATCGGCGACTTCCTGACCGAGCGGCTCGCGCAGGCCGGATCCACCGACCGGCGTGCCGCCAGGGCCCGGGCCGTCGAACTCCTCGACGCTGTCGGCCTGCCGGACCCGGAACGACGGATCCGGCAGCGTCCCCACGAGATGTCCGGCGGGATGCTGCAACGCGTCGTCATCGCCGGCGCCCTTGCCGCCGAACCGAAGCTGCTGCTCGCCGACGAGGCCACCAGCGCGCTGGACGTCACCACCCAGGCCGACATCCTCGCCCTGCTGCGCACCCTGCGCGAACGGAACGGTCCGGGGCTGCTGTTCATCACCCACGACCTGCACCTGGCCGCCGCCTACTGCGACCGCGTGTACGTCATGTACGCCGGTCGCGTCGTCGAGGAACAGCAGGCGCACCGCCTCTTCACCGGCGCCCGGCATCCGTACACCCAGGGCCTTCTCGCATGCTCCCCGGAACTGGGCGGGGCATCCCGCGAGCTGCGTCCCATCGCGGGCCGCCCGCCATCCCTCTCGGACAGCTTCACCGGCTGCCCGTTCTCGGCCCGCTGCCCGCACGCCGAGCCGGCATGCGACGCGTGGCAGCCGATGACGGTCGCGGCCCCGGACGGCGGTACGGCGGCCTGCCGGCGGCTTTCGGACCTGCCTGACGTGTCGGACCTGTCAGTGCGCCGACCCACGCAGCCCACCGGGAGCAACCGATGACCACCACCCCCACACCCGCGCAGCACCACGACGACGTGCCACTCCTGGCGGTCGAATCCCTGCGCAAGACCTACCGGCTGCCCGGCGGCGACCGTCTGACCGCTGCCGACGGGGTGTCGTTCACCGTGTCCCGGGGCGGTTCGGTCGGCATCGTCGGCGAGTCCGGATCGGGCAAGAGCACCGTCGCCCGCATCCTCGTCGGCCTGATACGACCCGACGCCGGCACCATCACGGTGAACGGCAAGGACAGGACGCCGGGCCGGGGCCGACCCGCCCGCCGCGGCCGGCTGGCCCGTGCACGCGAGATCCAGATGGTCTTCCAGGACCCGTACGTCTCGCTCGACCCACGCCTGACAGCCCGCCAATGCCTCCGCATCGCGCTGCGCCTGCACGATCACGATTCGACGGACGAGCGCATCGCCACGCTTCTGGACCAGGTCGGACTCGGTGCGCGCGAAGCGGACGCGAAGCCCCACGAGCTGTCGGGCGGCCAGCGCCAGCGCCTCGCGATCGCCCGGGCGCTCGCCGTAGACCCGCAGATCCTCGTCCTCGACGAGGCGGTCGCCGCGCTCGACGTCTCCATCCAGGCCCAGATCCTCCGACTCCTCGACGAGATCAGGCGAGACACCGGCGTGGCTCTCGTCTTCGTCAGCCACGACCTGGCGGTCGTCCAGCACATCACGGACGAGACGGTGGTGATGCGCGGGGGCGTGGTGGTCGAACAGGGCCCGACCGGCCGGGTACTGACCGCTCCCGAGCACTCGTACACCCAACGCCTGCTCGCTTCTGTGCCGAAGGAGGGCTGGGACCCCGCAAACGCAGGGACGCTCATCGGACCTGACGCAGCCGCGCTTTCTGACCAGGAAGTTCCCCGCGAGGGCCACGGCGAGCGTCCTGGGTCCCCCTAAGAGAGGCGAGGCACACTTCCCGGCTCCCTTGTTCCCTCGCTTCCTCCTACTTCCCGCTCCCTCGTTGCCCCACCTCTCCTGCGTCGGTGAGTCGTCTCCGTCAGGTTCTTTGCGGAGGCGATGAACAGATCCCCTCCCGCCCCCGTATGAAAGGCCGGACGCGTCCCCCCGGTTGCCCTCGCGGCGATCGCAGTCCGTACCCCCACACAGGAGGCGAAGAGTTGAGTCACAGGCGAATACCCAAGCGGAAGGCCATTCTCGCGGGGGCAGGGGCGGTGGGCATCGTCGCGGCGGCGATCCTGCTGCCGCAGGCCAATGCCTCGCAGGACGGCGCGGGGGAGCAGTCGGGCTCGCCGAGAAAGATGAGCGCCGCATCGGCCGCGCAACTCCTTCAGCAGCTGGGCAAGGAGCTCGGCGACTCCTACGGCGGCGCGTACTACGACGCGGACAAGCAGCAGCTCGTCGTCAACGTCGTGGGTGACAACAACAACGTCAACGTCGAGGTCACGAGGGCCGGCGCGGTTGCACGCAGCGTGCAGAACAGCCGCTCTGCACTCACCTCCGCGATGAACTCGCTGAGCGACAAGGCATCGGTTCCCGGTACCGCGTGGGCGATCGACCCGAGGACGAACCAGGTCCTGGTCACCGCCGACCGTACGGTCACCGGTGAGCGTTGGGACAAGGTCGAGGGCGCGGTCCGCGCGCTCGGCGAGGGCGTCGCCCGCATCCAGAAGTCCAAGGGCGAGTTCAAGCCCTTCCTCGAGGGTGGCGATGCCATCTTCGGCGGCGGCTCGCGTTGTTCGCTCGGCTTCAACGTCACCACCCAGGACGGTCAGCCCGGCTTCCTCACGGCGGGACACTGCGGCGTCGCCGTCGAGCAGTGGTCGGAGCAGCAGAACGGCGAGCCGATCGGTACCGTGCAGGAGGCCGTCTTCCCCGGTGAGGGCGACTTCGCACTTGTGACGTACGACGACCCGAACACCGAGGCCCCGAGCGCTGTGGACATCGGCGACGGTCAGATCGTGGAGATCGGGCAGGCGGCCGATGCGGCGGTCGGCCAAGAGGTGTTCCGCATGGGCAGCACGACCGGTCTGCGGGGCGGCCAGGTGACCGGCCTCAACGCCACCGTCAACTACCCCGAGGGCACGGTCTCGGGGCTCATCCAGACCGATGTCTGTGCGGAGCCCGGCGACAGTGGCGGCGCCCTGTTCACCCGGGACGGGAACGCCGTCGGCCTCACCTCCGGCGGAAGCGGCGACTGCACCTCGGGCGGCGAGACGTTCTTCCAGCCGGTGACCACCGCCCTGGCCGCCGTCGGCGCCCAGATCGGCGCGGGTGGCGCCGGTGACGGTGGCGCTGACGACGGTGGCATCGACGACGGTGGCAACGGCGGCGACGTCGGCGACGGCAACGGTGGCATCGAGGAAGGCGGCGACGGGAACGGCGTCGGCTGACGTCGACGGAGGGGAGCGGCCCTGGGCACGGATGGCTGTCCAGGGCCGCAGCCCGTTGTTCAGGGCGGCGACGGATCGCGACGCGGTCCCTCCCGGCACTTCACGCCGGCCCCCGAGATGGCGGCGCCCTCCACCCCCCGGGTCGAGGTCGCTCGCGTCGGGTGGCGGCGGCCGCACCGTACGACGACGCAGCCGCCCGCCCGCTCAGCGCCCCGCTTCGGGCGGACGAACGCCCGAGACGTAGGCGCGCAGACCGGTCCAGTTGCCGAGGTCGGGCAGTGGATGGGCCGGCCAGGAGGCGGCGTACGACGGAGGCCGACCCCCGCCCCACACCACGATCGCGACCGGCTGGTGGAGGGCGGTGGCGGCCAGTTGTTCCGGCGTGATGCTCTCGTCGTGGCCGTCGGGCTGGCGGGAGGCGCAGCCGGCGCGGAACGCGACGCGGATGGCCTCCACGCCGCTGACCACGCATGGCGGCCGTACGCCCAGGGCGTTCAGTTCTGCGGTGACGCGCCCGAGGTCGGCCGTGTCGCGGCGCACCCGGTCGGCCGTGCTGTCGGCCATCCCGTACTGGATCGCCAGGTGCGCGGTCACGGCCAGGACCAGGAGACCGACCACGATCCGGCGCCCGCGCGGCCGGGGCCGGCACGCCCGGACCAGGCCGTACGCGACGGGCAACGCGAGCAGCGCGTAGGCAGGCAGCAGGAAACGCGGTGCCGCGTATCCGACGGTGAACAGGTAGGGAGCGGCGAGCGCCGTACCGACCACGGTCGCCCCCACCAGCTCCGTACGGTGGTGACGGGCGCGGACGGCCGCCCGTACACCCGCCGTGACGAGCAGCGGCAGCGCGATGAACCACAGGGTGGCGACGGGATATCGCCAGGGAACGTCACACGGGCGGCACAGCAATCGCCCGCCCAGGGCGCGCACATGGTCGTCGACGGAGAAGTACCAGCCGAGCCGGCCCTGAATCTCGCTGGCCCGGTCCAGCCGCTCGGCGAGGCCGCCGTACGACACGTACGCCTCCGCGATCCATTCGGCGCATCCGACAGCCAGACCCGCGCCGAGCGCGACCATCAGGAGCCACCACCGCCGAGGCCGCATCGCCAGGGCCGCGACCGCGAGCGGCACGGTGAGCCACACGGCGTCCGTGGGCCGCATCAGCGCGGCGAACGCCACCCCGGCCGCCATGCCGGCCGGCGCCCACCGGTCGTTCGGGTCCCGTACGGCCCGCAGGAAGCACCCGACCGCGGCGAGTGCCCCGTAGGCGACCCAGAGGTTGGGCATCGCCTGCGAGGCGTAGAACATGGTGACCCACAGGCCGGCGAACAGCCCGCCCGCGAACCCGAGAACGGGTGCGGGCAGCAGTCGGCGCCACACCCACAGAGCGAGGAACAGTCCGCAGCCCGCCAGCACGGCCATGTAGACGCGCAGCGCTGTGATGGAAGGGGTCAGCGCGGTGAGAGGTGCGACGAGGTAGGTGATGCCGCGGGCGCGTGGGGCGCTGAAGAACGCCGCCGGTGTCTCTCCGCTCACCTGGCTGACGTACACCGTCTCGTCCCAGCCGAGCCCGAGCCCCGGCGCGATCAGGGCGAGATGGGCGAGGGTCAGGGCGACGGAGACTCCGGCGAGCCACCGCAGCGGATTGCCGGCGACCGTACCGGCAGGCCGACTCTGCCGCGCTCTGCCCGCCAGACCGGCCCGCACCTCGCTGATCACGCCGTCGTCCCGCATGACAGTCAGGCTGCCGTCGGCCGCGGGCCGACGCCCGACCCGACGCGCGTTCCATTCAGGTGAGCCACTACTGCGGGTGCCGACGGCTGCACGGCACGGGGGGAGAGCGGACCCCACCCGCCCGGCCGTCGAACCGTGCTCAGCAGACGGGCCCGCCGTTCACTTCGGACTGAGCGAGGATTCGCCGAAGCCAGCGGGAACGGGCCTCGCGGTCCGCCACGCCTCCCGGAAACGCGTCCGGACGTCAGCGGAGCCCGTACGTCCGGGCGAGTACCTCCACGGTGCCGGCCATGGCCCGGCGCAG
Organism: Streptomyces sp. NBC_01353; assembly: GCF_036237275.1. Classification (GTDB taxonomy): domain Bacteria; phylum Actinomycetota; class Actinomycetes; order Streptomycetales; family Streptomycetaceae; genus Streptomyces. The sequence continues at coordinate 8,129,899 of NZ_CP108352.1, forward strand.
TTCGGTCGGCGCGACGACCTCGACGTCGACACCGAGCCGCAGCAGTTCACCGCAGGCACGGTCGGTGCTCTCGGTCGGAATGACGGCCTCGACCCAGCCGTCGTCGCCGACAGCGGTAGCGGTGGATTCAACGGCCCGCACAACCTCGTGGGCCACGTTGTCGGGCAGGCGTCGCAGACCCCGCGGGGAGAGGCGAATCGTGGCTGTGCTGGTGTAGCGGCGGCTCTGGAAGTCGTCGAGGTAGGAGGCCCAGTACGTCCCCAGGTCGAAGCCCGCGGGCCGTTCGAACTGCTCGTCGCTCAGCGCGGCGTCGAGGACCTGGGTGACCCGGTAGGTCGCGATCCGGCTCTCCGCGGCGGCCACGAGGTACCAGACGCCGGACTTGAGTACCAGGCCGTAGGGGCGAACGCGGCGATTCACCTCCTGAGGCGCGCGCCAGCGGCGGTAGCACACGTCCACCGCACGTCGGGTGAGGACGCCATCCACGAACAGGGGGAGATGAGGCGCCTCCTCGGGCTCCCGGTACCAGCCGGGTGTGTCCAGGTGGAACAGCGCCGCGGTCCGCGCAGCCTCCTCGCGCAGTCCCGCCGGCAGCGCGGCCAGCAGCTTCAGCCGTGCCGCCGTCACCTCCGCCGCGAGGCCCAGATCGGCGGCGGGCCCGGGCAGTCCGGCGAACAGCAGCGCCCGCGCCTCACCCTCGGTCATCCCGGTAAGGCGTGTGCGATAGCCGTCGAGCAGCTGATAGCCGCCCCCGGGGCCCGGCTCCGCGTAGACCGGGACCCCGGCGGTCTGCAGACGCGCCACGTCACGGTAGGCGGTCCGCACGGACACCCCCAGCTCGTCGGCGATACCTCGCGCGGACATGCGGCCACGGGATTGCAGCAACAGCAGCAGCGACAGCAATCGACCGGCAGACATGGACGCATTCTCCTCGGAAACACTGACAGCCCCTGGCACACGGCTTGCTTACCTTCGATACCGCCCCCGGCTCCGCCCGCACGAGCCGGGCACCGCATCCGGGAAAGACCACCGAACAGGAGCCAGTCGTGCCCTCCACCGACCCCGCCGGCCAACCCGCAGTGATCGAGCTCCGCCAGTACACACTGCGTCCCGGCCGACGCGACGAGCTGATGGAGCTCTTCGACCGCGAGTTCGTAGAGACTCAGGAAGATACGGGGATGATCGTTCTCGGCCAGTTCCGGGACCTCGACGACCCGGACCGCTTCGTGTGGCTACGCGGATTCCAGGACATGACGGCACGCCACCACGCACTGACGGCCTTCTACGGCGGCCCCGTCTGGGCCGAGCACGGACCCCAGGCCAACGCCACCATGATCTCCTCCGACGACGTCCTGCTGCTGCGTCCCCTGTCGACGGAGACCGGACTCACCGTCTCTCCGACCCAGCGGCCGCGCGAGAGTGCTTCCGCACCGGACCGGTTCGTGGCCGCCACCGTATGGTCCTTCCCGCCCGGACGGTCCGACGGCACCGCACTGATCCGGGACGGCCTCCTTCCCGTCCTACGCACGACGGGGCCCGCGCCGCTGGCCGTCCTCACCACGGAGACGGCGCCCAACACATTCACCAGACTGCCGGTCCGTACGGGAGAGAACGTCACCGCGGTCTTCACCTCGTACCCGGACGGGGACGCTCATCGCCGACACGTTGCGGAGACCCAGGCCCATCCCCTCGCGCGGAAGGAGATCCTGCCGGATATCGAGCGGGAACAGGCATCAGCCCCGCAAGTGCTCCGACTGGCGCCCACCGGCCGCTCACTCATCCGCTGAGCGGCCGGCCGATCCGGTCGGTGGGTGGCGGTAAGCGGACCGCGTGGCCCGCGGTACAGCCGTGGGCCACACGGTCGGCTGCGCAGGGCACGTCGGCAGCGCAATGCTCCGCGGTGGGCGGCTACGGGTGGACGCCGTACAGGACCTGGCAGAGGTACTGTTCCGGCGTGACGTCAGTGCCGCGCTCGTTCCCGCCATCCCCGATCCGCGGCGTGCGCGTACGGCATCAACGGCAGAACTGCGCGCCGCACTTCGCCCAGATCGAAGTGGACTTCGAGCCCGCGGCCCAGGGCTTCTCGTTCGAGGTGGCCGAAGGGCTGACGGTGGACTACGAACCCCGGGACCACCTTCCCGGATTCTTCACCGCGATCGCCGAGGGGATCGAGGAGCAGCTGAGCCGGCCCGAGCACGGAGTCGTGACCGCCACCCACGTCGTGCTGCGCCAGGTCCGGGCCGAGGAGTTCGGCTCCCACGACCTGGCGTTCAGAATCGCCGGCTACCTCGCAGCCCGCAAGGCTCTGGAGCACACGGAGCCACCGCGCGCCTGAGGACGGCGACGTACGGATGCCGGGTGGGAGTCCTCGGAGCTCCCCGGTCCTGGGAGGCGCGTCGCTCGCTCGGCTGCGCTGCCGCTCCCTCGTGGGAGCGCCTCTGCCGTCCGCCCGACGCCCGACCCTACGGTGAACACCATGAGCGACCCGGAGAAGAACAAGGACACCGCCAAGGCGTTCTACGACCTGATGTTCAACCAGTGCCGTCCCGCCGAGGCCATCGATCAGTACGCCGGCGACACCTACATTCAGCACAATCCCGATGTCGCCGACGGCAAGCAGGCGTTCGTCGACTATTTCGACCGCATGGCCGCCGAGTACCCGGGCAAGCGTGTGGAGTTCAAGCGCGCCTTCGCGGAAGGCGACCACGTCGTGCTGCACTGCCATCAGACCTGGCCCGACGATGAGTACGCGGGCATCGACATCTTCCGCTTCGACGAGAAAGGCAAGATCGTCGAGCACTGGGACGTCCTCCAGGTCATCCCGCCCACGTCCATGAACGACAACACCATGTTCTGACCGTCGTCTGATGCCGGTCGCCGCTGGGGAGGTCGATCCGGTGAGTGAGGCCAGGCTGGCGGCCGCTGAGACGGTCGGGTCGCACCTCAGTGCCGTTCGCGGTCGAAATCCACCAGCCACTCGGCTGCCGGTCAGGCAGGATGCCTCCGGTCTGGCCTGCCTGGCGGACAGACAGGCAAAGCCCAAAGCCGCCGGCCATCCCTACCTGCCACCGCAAGTCATCGCCGAACTGCTCACCGACGCGGACCAGCAGGTGGTCGAAGCAGCAGCCGCCAACCCGTCGCTCCCGCTTGCCGCGATGGCGAAGCTGGTGCCCTGTCCGCCGAGGCTGTAAAGCTACCTGGCCTGAATCGCGTCTGCCGGGACCTCGAAGACGATCTCGAGTCCGTCGCGCTCGTTCCCCCGCTCGCCGACGCGAGTGAATCCGAAGCCCGCGATGGTGGCCAGCGAGGCGTTGTTGTCGGATCTGATGGTGGCCCGAACGGTCCTGACACCGGGTTCGGCGGCGGCCCTGGCGAGCAGCGCCGTCACCATGGCGCGGGCATAGCCCTGACGGCGGTACCCGGGCACGACGGTGTAGCCGATCTCGACCACGCCGGCCTCGTTCGGCGGCCCGTGGAACCCGGCGTCGCCGACGACGGTTCCGTCCGGTTCGGACACCGCGGCCCGCGTGATCCAGGGCGCGACAGACGGGTCCTGGGCGAGCTGGTCAGCGCGATATCCGAAGATCCAGCGGGCCCGTTCGCCGACGAAGTGTTCGTCAAGGGCGACACCGGCCTCGGCGCTGCCGCCGGCGAGATCACCGTCGGCAAGCGCCCGCAGCGCCTTTGTGTTGAGCTCGACGAAGCGGACGCGTTTGGGAATGGGGAGAGGTTCGTTGTTCATCGCGGCGATACTCGCCCAGCACCAGATGGCTGTCCATCGCTTTACGGCGTCGGCGGACACGGTGATTGTCCCGGCCGGGCCGTGGCATGCACCCATCAGCCGAGCCGCAGGCCTGCTCCTCCGCCTTCGACGGGGATCTTGGTCATCCTCCGGCTATGCGGTGACCAGTACGACCTCCAGGGTGCGTGGGCCGTGCACTCCTTCCACTCGGTCGAGTTCGATGTCGCTGGTCGCGGACGGGCCGGAGATCCAGGTGAGCGGGCGGGTGGGGTCGAGGCGTTCGAGGGCTTGGGGGACGGAGGAGACGACCTGGTCGGGGACGCGTACGACGCAGATGTGGTGGTCGGGTACGAGGGTGATGCGGCGGCGGCCCTGGTCGGGGCTGCCGTCCAGGACGATCGTGCCCGTCTCGGCGATGGCGATCGCACAGCCGGTGATCACACTGTCGACGCGGTCGAGTTCGTGCGGGGTGATGTCGGCCCGGTCCGGGATCTGTCCGATCTCGACGGCTGTGAGCCAGTGGGGGGCCAGGCCCGCTGGGACGAGTACCGTCTCCGCATCCCGTGCGGCCAGCATTCCGGCGAGCGTCGCTGCCAGGTCCTCGGGGGTGCAGCGGTGCACGATCGCGCGGTAGTCCGCGAGGTTCTCCGCGAGCAGGTCCACGGTCTGCTCGATGCTGAGGTCGCCGTGCTCGTGCTCGTAGTGGCGCGGGACGGCGTTCTCGTACGGTGTGTCGTTCTGGGGTACATCGGCCAGTGCGCGCCGCACTCGGCCCAGGATGCGTTCCTTGCTGCTCACTTCGCGCCGCCCTTTCCTCCGTGCGTCCGTTGCCACCAGTCTCGGAACGGTTCGGTCGGCATGGTGGGCAGGTCCCTCGTCGCTGTCCAGGCTTTGCCGGGGCCGGGCAGGCTGCGTGGATGGAAGCGGCGGGTGCGTGCGGCCAGGCGTTGGCCGGTGGCGAGCGCTCCGGGGTGGCGGAACGCCCATTGTGCGGCGCGCATGGCGGCACGCTCGGCCGCGTGTCCCTTGGCGGGTTTGAGTGTGACCTTGCTGCCGTCGCGGGTCACCGGCCCGCCTTGGGCGATGCGTTCGCGGAGGTGGACGAGGACTTCGGGGATGTCGATGGCGACGGGGCAGACGTCGTAGCAGGCGCCGCAGAGGGTGGAGGCGTACGGAAGCGAGGCGTCGATCTCGCTTGCCGTACCCCGCAGTTGGGGGCTGAGGATCGCACCGATGGGGCCGGGGTAGACAGAACCGTAGGCGTGACCGCCGGCCCTCTCGTAGACCGGGCAGACATTGAGACAGGCCGAGCAGCGGATGCAGCGCAGGGCCTGACGGCCGATGTCGTCGGCGAGGGTGTCGGTGCGGCCGTTGTCGAGCAGGACCAGATGGAAGGCCTGCGGGCCGTCGCCGTCGGTGGTGCCGGTCCACATCGACGTGTACGGGTTCATCCGCTCGGCCGTCGAGGAACGCGGCAGCGTCTGCAGGAACACCTCCAGGTCCCGCCAGGTCGGCACGACCTTCTCGACACCGACCACCGAGATCAACGTCTCGGGCAGCGTCAGACACATACGGCCGTTGCCCTCGGACTCGACCACGACCAGAGTGCCGGTCTCGGCGACCATGAAGTTGGCACCCGAGATCCCGACCTTGGCGCGCAGGAACTTCTCCCGGAGGTGGAGGCGTGCGGCTTCGGCCAGCTCGGCGGGGGTGTCGGTCAGACCCTCCGGCGCCGGACGGCCCCAACGACCCATCTCGGAGCGGAAGATGTCGCGGATCTCGCCGCGGTTGCGGTGGATGGCGGGCACGAGGATGTGGGAGGGGCGGTCGTTGCCGAGCTGGACGATCAGCTCGGCCAGGTCGGTCTCGTACGCGGCGATGCCTTCCGCCTCAAGGGCCTCGTTGAGGCCGATCTCCTGCGTGGCCATCGACTTGACCTTGACGACCTCGCGCTCGCCCGTCGCCCTCACCAGGCCGACCACGATCCGGTTCGCCTCATCGGCGTCCGCCGCCCAGTGCACCGTCCCACCCGCCGCCGTGACGGCCGACTCCAACTGCAGCAGGTATTCGTCGAGATGACGCAGCGTGTGGTCCTTGATCTGCTTTCCCGCCTCCCGCAACTCCGCCCAGTCGGAGACCTCCGCGACCGCGGCGGCCCGCTTGGCCCGGATGGTGTGGGTCGCGTGCCGCAGATTGCCGCGCAGAGTGGAGTCGTTGACAGCGCTGTGCGCGGCCTTCGGGAAGGACGGCATTCCCACGAACATCCCGCTCATACCGCCGGCTCCTCTTCCGTGCTCGCCAGGATCTCCGCGATGTGCACCGGCCGCATCCCCACCCGGAGGCGAGTCATAGTGCCGCCGATGTGCATCAGACAGGAGTTGTCGGCCGCACATAGCACCTCCGCGCCGGTCGACACGGCATTGCGCACCTTGTCGGCCCCCATCGCCGCCGAAACGTCCGCGTTCTTCACCGCGAATGTGCCCCCGAAGCCGCAACACTCCTCCGCCCCCGGCAACTCCATCAGCTCCAGACCCTTCACCGCCCGAAGAAGCCGCAACGGCCGATCACCCAACCCGAGACTCCGCAGCCCATGACACGTCGGGTGGTACGTCACCGCATGCGGGTAATACGCACCGACATCCGTCACACCCAGCACATCCACCAAGAACTCCGTCAGCTCAAACGTCCTCGGCACCACCGGCGCCAGCGTGGCCGCAAGCGAGCCCCCACGCCCCTCCGCCCGCGCCCGTTCACCCATCCGCGGATACAACTCCCGCACCATCGCCCCACACGACCCCGACGGCGTCACCACCGCCTCATAACCACCAAACACCGCCGCGAACCGACGAGCCAACGGCTCCGCCTCATGCCGGAAACCCGTGTTGTAGTGAGCCTGACCACAACACGTCTGCCCCATCGGAAAGTCCACATCCACACCGAGCCGCGTCAGAAGCTTCACCACCGCCCGCCCCGTATCCGGAAACAACGTGTCGTTCACACAGGTCAGAAAGAGAGCGACACGCATCGCGGCTCCTCGGGGTCGATCGTCGTTTGAGGGGAGAGTGTCATGGGCGGGGCCGGCGTTCATCCGCGGTAAGTCGTTTCTCGGCCGCGTGCCAGGTCGCGATGCCGCCCCGTGGCTCGTACCGTTCCAACAGCTGTGTGTCTGCGATCAGTCGACGCATCGACCCCAGGTCGCCCACCAGGCCACGGCCCCTGGCCTGCACGAGCACGTTGCCGAGGGCGGCGGCCTCGGTCGGGCCGGCCACGACAGGCAGTCCGCAGGCATCGGCGGTGAGCTGGCACAGCAGCGCGTTGCGCGTGCCGCCGCCGACGATGTGGACGACGTCGACGGGATGGTCGGCGAGTCGTTGGGCGTCCTCGATCGCCTTTCGGTGGGCGAGTGCGAGCGAGTCGAGAATGCAGCGGGTGACCTCGGCGGGTGTCTTGGGGACCGGCTGCCCGGATCGGTGGCACGCCTCGGCGATGCGCTCCGGCATGCGGCCCGGAGTGAGGAAGGTGGCGTCCCCCGCGTCGACCACCGAGCGCAGTGCCGGGACCGTGGCTGCTTCGCGCAGCAGCGCACCCAGGTCCGGGTCGCCCCAGGCTCGTACGCATTCCTGGAGCAGCCACAGGCCCATGATGTTGCGGAGATAGCGGACGGTGCCGTCCAGACCGAGTTCGTTGGTGAAGTTGGCGGCGCGGCTGTCCTCCGTGAGTACGGGCGTCATCAGCTCCAGGCCGGCGAGGGACCAGGTGCCGGTGCAGATGTAGGCGAATCCTTCCCCGGCGGCCGGGACGGCGGCCACGGCGGAGGCGGTGTCGTGCGACCCGACGGCCGTCACCGGTACGGGACCGGCCAGCCCGGTCTGCTCCAGCACCTCGGGCCGTAGAGCACCTGCTGGATCCCCGGGCTGCCGCAGGGGTGCGAACAGGCTCAGGTCGATGCCGAGACGGGTGGCGATGTCGCGGGACCAGTCCCGGGTCAGGGGGTCGATGAGCTGGGTGGTGGAGGCGTTGGTCAGCTCGGTGCCCTGCTCGCCGGTCAGCCAGTACGTCAGCAGGTCGGGGATGAGCAACAGCCGCCGGGCTTGCGAAAGGTGGGTCGAGGAGGCTGCTGCCGTCAGCTGGTAGAGGGTGTTGAACGGCGCGTACTGCAGACCGGTCGCCGCGTACAGCTCGTCTGCCGGGACGGCCGCCCACACCTTCTCCGCGACGCCGTCGGTGCGCGTGTCCCGGTAGTGGACGGGGTTGCCGAGCAGAGCCCCGTCGGCGTCGAGCAGGCCGTAGTCCACGGCCCAGCTGTCGATGCCGACGGAATCCACCGGGCCGGTCGCCCGCAGCCCGTCCAGGATTCCCGTGTACAGGGAGAGCACGTTCCAGCGCAGCCCCTCGGGCACCCGGACGGGCCGGTTCGGGAAGCGGTGCGCCTCGCTCAGCCTCAGGCTGCCGGGGCCCACGCGGCCGACCATGACACGCCCGCTGGACGCGCCGAGGTCGACCGCTGCATAGGTCGCCGCCTTCGACTTCACGGCCGCGCTCACCGCAGGAAGGCGGCCGCGACGCCGGCGTCGACGGGAACGTGCAGCCCGGTGGTGTGCGTCAACTCGCCACCTGTGAGGGCGAACACGGCGTTGGCGACATGCTCGGGCAGGACCTCACGCTTGAGGATGGTCCGCTGCGCGTAGAACTCGCCGAGCCTTTCCTCCTCGATGCCGTAGGTCGCGGCTCGCTGGGCGCCCCACCCGCCGGCGAAGATGCCCGAACCGCGCACCACACCGTCCGGGTTGACGCCGTTGACCCGAATGCCGTGCTCGCCCAATTCGGCTGCCAAGAGCCGGACTTGATGAGCCTGATCGGCCTTGGTGGCGGAGTAGGCGATGTTGTTGGGGCCGGCGAAGACCGCGTTCTTGGAAGCGATGTAGACGATGTCGCCGCCCATTTCCTGCGCGATCATCGCGCGGGCCGCCTCGCGGGAGACGAGGAAGGAGCCGCGGGCCATGATGTCGTGCTGGAGGTCCCAGTCCTTCGCCGAAGTCTCCAACAGCGGCTTGGAGATGGAGATTCCGGCGTTGTTGACGACGAGGTCGACCCCGCCGAAGGCGAGCGCGGCGACCTTGAAGGCATCGGCGATCTGCGCCTCCGAGGCGACGTCGACGGTGACGGCGACGGCCCTGTCCGGCCCGCCCAGTTCGTCGGCCACGGCGGTGGCGTTCTCGGTGTTGAGGTCGGCGACGACGACGCACGCGCCCTCGGCCACCAGCCGGTGCGCGATCGCCTTCCCGATTCCGCTGCCCGCGCCGGTGACCAGGGCCACCCGGGTCGCCAGCGCCTTGGGCTCGGGCAGCCGCTGGAGCTTGGCCTCCTCCAGCGCCCAGTACTCGATGCGGAACTTCTCCGACTCCTCGATCGGCGCGTACGAGGACACCGCCTCGGCGCCCCGCATCACATTGATCGCGTTGACGTAGAACTCACCGGCCACGCGTGCCGTCTGCTTGTCCTTGCCGAAGGAGAACATGCCGACACCGGGGACGAGCACGATCGCGGGATCGGCGCCCCGCATGGCGGGGGAGTCGGGCTCGGCGTGCCGCTGGTAGTAGGCGGCGTACTCCTCACGGTAGGCCGCGTGCAGCTCCTTGAGACGCGCGATCGCCTCGTCCAGCGGCGTGGTGGGCGCCACGTCCAGGACGAGGGGCCGCACCTTGGTGCGCAGAAAATGGTCCGGGCAGGACGTGCCGAGCGCGGCGAGCCGGGGGTGCTCGGCCCGTGCCACGAAGTCGAGAACGGCGTCGGAGTCGTCGAAGTGTCCGACCTGCGGCCGGTCCTGGCAGGCGATCGCCCGCGCGTACGGCGCGAGTGCGGCGGCCCGCTCGCGCCGCTCGCCCTCGGGCAACGCCGCGTAACCTTCGATCACGGGCCCGAAGGGCTCCGGCTTCCCCCGCTCGGCGAGGAACGCCTCCGCGGTCCGGATGATGTGCAGCGAGTTCCGCTCGCACTCCTCGGAGGTGCCACCCCAGGCGGTGATGCCGTGCCCGCCGAGAATGCACCCGATGGCCTGCGGATTGGCTTCCTTGACCGCCGCGATGTCCAGCCCCAGTTGGAATCCGGGCCGCCGCCACGGCACCCACACCACACTGTCCCCGAAGCACTCGGCGGTCAGCTTCTCCCCGTCGGCGGCGCAGGCCAGCGCGATCCCGGAGTCGGGGTGCAGATGGTCGACGTGGGGGGCGTCGACGAGCCCGTGCATGGCGGTGTCGATGGAGGGAGCCGCACCGCCCTTGCCGTGGAGGCAGTAGTCGAACGCGGCGACCATCTCGTCCTCGCGCTCGACGCCCGGGTAGACGTCGACGAGCCCGCGCAGTCGGTCCAGGCGCAGCACGGCGAGCCCGGCCTCGGTGAGCGTCCCGAGGTCACCGCCGGACCCCTTCACCCACATCAGCTCGACGTCCCCGCCAGTGACGGGGTCGGTGTCGGTGCCCTGCGCGGAGGCGTTGCCGCCGGCGTAGTTGGTGTTGCGAGGATCGGCGCCGAGCCGATGGGAACGGGCCAGAAGAGCAGCGGCCTCGGGATGGGGCGTCATGATCGGATTTCTTCCTTGCGTCATCGGAATGGTGCGGGTGTACGCGAGGTGGAGGATCAGGCGCCCCATCCGGCCTGGGTGCCGCCGACCCGCTCGGCGGCGATGTGCTGCTGCCAGCCGGAGCGGCGGTAGGCGGCGATCGGGTCGGGGTCGAGCCCCGACTCCTCGCGGAGCTCGGCGAGCAGGGGCCGTACGTCCGTGTTGTAGGCGTCCATGAGAACGGCGTTCGCCGCGAGGACGTCGCCTTCCCGCTGCGCCGCGGCGAGCGCGTCCCCGTCGACCAGCAGCGCCTTCGCCGTCGCTTCCTGCACGTTCATCACCGAGCGGATGATCGCCGGGATCTTGGCCTCGACGTTGTGGCACTGGTCGAGCATGAACGCGACGTCGGAGGTGAAACCGCCGCCGCGCACCACCTCGTACATGATCCGGAAGAGCTGGAACGGGTCGGCCGCGCCCACCATGAGGTCGTCGTCGGCGTAGAAGCGGGAGTTGAAGTCGAAACCGCCGAGCCTCTCCTCGCGCAGCAGGGTGGCGACGATGAACTCGATGTTGGTGCCGGGCGCGTGGTGGCCGGTGTCGACGACGACCTGTGCCTTGTCGCCGAGCTTGAGGCAGTGGGCGTAGGCGGTGCCCCAGTCCGGTACGTCGGTGGTGTAGAAGGCCGGCTCGAAGAACTTGTACTCCAGGAGCATCCGCTGCCCCTCGCCGAGCCGCTCGTACACCTCGGCGAGTCCTTCGGCGAGCCGGTCCTGGCGCTGACGGATGTCGTCCTGGCCGGGATAGTTCGTGCCGTCGGCGAACCACAGCTTCAGATCCCGCGAACCGGTCGCGTCCATGATGTCGACGCACTCCAGCAGATGGTCGACGGCCTTGCGCCGTACGGCCGTGTCCGGATGGCAGATGCTGCCCAGCTTGTAGTCGTCGTCCTGGAAGGTGTTGGAGTTGATCGCTCCGAGCTTCACGCCGCGCTCTCCGGCGTACTTCGCGAGCGCCGTGTAGTCGTCGACCTTGTCCCAGGGGATGTGCAGGGAGACCGTGGGGGCCACGCCCGTGAACTCGTGCACCTTGGCGGCGTCGGCCAGCTTCTCCTGCGGGGTGCGGGGCACGCCCTCCTGGGCGAACACCTTGAAGCGGGTCCCCGAATTCCCGTACGCCCACGACGGCGTCTCTACGGCCTGGGTCTTCAGCGCGGCCTTCACCGCGGCGAGGTCGGTCACTTGAGGGCTCCTACGGCTTGGCGCTCTGAAACGATTCAAGCGGAAGCTAGGGGTTGTTTGGTGAAGGTGTCAACCCCGCCCCACCGCAAGCCCGATGGCACGATCCGGTGTCCTTCTTCGCGTCCGTGTACGGCCCAGGTCTCGCTGAGCGCCTCGCCGAACCAGGCCGCGCCGTTCCTGCGGCAACCGCTCCGTCGGAGCCTCGTACGGCGAGGTCACCGGGATCACCCAGAGCATCCGCAACTACGCGGCCGCCATCGGCATGGCCGTCTTCGGTGCCGTCCTGACCCACGTCTCCACGGACCGGACATCGCAACGCTCCAGGGACGCGGCCTGCCACCGGCCGAGGCCGGGTCGACGGCCGGTCAGGTCGCCGAGGCGATCACCGGCTACCCGGACGGGCAGGCCCCACCGGCGACGGGCCGGCGACAAAGGCCTTGCAGGGCGCGGGCGACGCGTTCCGCATGGACTTCGCCGAGGCCAACCAGTGGGTCTTCTACGGTATGGCGATCGCGCTGCCCGTCGCCTTCCTGCGCGCCCGCAGCCGAGCACTTGGCGCACCCCGGAACGCGAGTCACCGAGCAACCGCCGCAGAGCTGACCCCATGAAGCTCAGCGAGCTCTGCCAGGGCCTCAACCATGTGTGGGAGACGACGCGAGTCCTGCGATGCCTCCGCATGACCCAGGGGTGGCAGCGGGTGTGGGGCGGAGTGGGACACCGTTGGACCGCAGCATGTCGCGGACATGGAGGATCAGCGGGAACACCTCTTGGTTCCAGTCCGCACCCTGCTCGTCCCAAGCGCGCTGTTCTGCCTCGACGGCCATCCGGTCCTCGGCGAAGACCCGCTCGGTAAAGCGCCGGATCAACGGCCATGCGAGATGAAGGGCCCCGGGGACGGAGGGCTTGGCAATCGACAGCAGCCCGAACGTGTGGTTGACGCGTTGCTCGGCATCCTGGGGAACGTAGGCCGCCCACAGCGAGAACGCCGGGAGCGTGGCATTCTCGGGGACCGCTTGCAGGGTCTGGTAGGGGTACTGGGAGCGGACGGTGACGACGTCGGGCGTCGAGCTGCCGCTCATCCCCTCGGCGGACAACAGACCGGCACCGCGGTCCTTCCTTCCCCCGCCCGGTACGAACAGGTACCGAGCCTCTACGAAGGTCGGGCCCGTTTCGTACCCGAGGAGCTTCGGCTGGATTCTGCCGAGCACGCCCCGGTGCAGGAACTGGTGATTCATGTCCAGCAGGTTCTCGTGCATGAACGTGTAGTGGCAGCGAACGGTGCGGGAGAAGGTCATCGTCTTGTGCCCGGGGGAATGGAACGCGGGCAGCTCGGGAAGCCCGGATCCGAACGCCTTCTCAGGGTCGCCGGGAAAGACGAAGACGAGGCCGTACGCCTCGCGGACCGGATATGCGCGCACACCACGCGGCGGCCGATCCGTCCCCTTGGGGAGATAGGGGATCTGCGAGATACGACCGTTCCCTCGATAGGTCCAGGCGTGATAGCAGCAGCGCAGGGCTTCGCCTTCCACGACGCCCATGCTCAGCGGGACCTGACGGTGGGCGCACCGATCCTCCAGCGCATAGACCGTCCCGCCCTCGCCTCGGTACAGGGCGATCCGCTCACCCGCGAACACGGCGGCGAACGTCCCTCCCTTGGGCACGCTTCCCGACACCGCCACCGGGTACCAGAAATCCGGATCGATTCCCGTGCGTCGCAGGTCGGCGACCTCTTCAGAGCTGCGATCCGACCCGGCCGGCATCGTCCCATCACCCCTGTCAGTTCGGGCCTCGGTCATGTGCTGCTCCCTCGCAAGCAGGCAAGGTCTTGCTCTTGCCTTCCCCGACGCCGCGTCGAGCAGGCTCCCCCCACAGAGTGATAGCCGGCCTGGCACCCGGTTGGTAACATCTGTTACCATGCGTGGTATGGCGAAGACACAGCTTGGTGCGCGAGTGGATCAGGACGTTGCGGAACTGGCGAAGAAGCGCGCCGCAGACCTCGGTCTGAGCATCGGGGACTACCTCGCCCGCCTGGTGCAGGACGACGCCAGCGGCCTGCGCGCCCGCGCGGTGGACGCCGCCGCCCGCTTCCTCGCCGAGCACCAGGACGTCTTCGACGAGGCCGAGAACGCGCAGCAGGCGTCCCACGGGGTACGCGCCGCCTGATGGAGCTGCACATCGACATTCCCTGGATCCTGCAGGTCGCGGAAGCGGCCGGGGCGAACGATCCCGCCCCCGACGACTACGGCGTCCCCGTCGCCGCCGTCGCGCGCCACCGCGCCGAGATCTTCGAGCAGTCCGTCTACGACAGCCCCTACGCCAAGGCCGCAGCCCTCGTACACACCTTGGGCCGCTGCCGCTGGCTGGAACGCTCCAACATGGCCGTCGCCGCCGCCACCGGCGTCATGTACCTGGAAGCCGCCGGAATCACGGTCAAGCCCACCCGAGACGACGCCATCGCCCTCAAGGACCTCCTGATCGACCCCACCTGCACCGTCGGAAGGATCAACGCGCTGCTGCGCACCTGGTCCCGCGCGAACTGAGGACGTGGGCGGCCGAGACCTCCGGAACCGGCGTATCAGCGCAGGTCGAGCCGCATCAGTACCCTCGGAAGGCCGGCCAGCACCGAGGTGGTGTCAGCGGCATGGGTGAACCCGGCACGCTCGAAGTTGTTCCTGATCCCCGCGTACGCCATCGTCATGTCGACCTTCGCGCCGCCGCTGTCGATCGGGTACGCCTCGATCACCGGCGCGCCCTGCTCGCGGGCGAACTCCACCGCCCCGGCGATGAGAGCGTGCGAGATGCCGCTCTTGCGATGGCCGGGCCGCACGCGGATGCACCACAGCGACCAGACCGGCAGATCGTCGACGTGCGGGATCCTGCGGCTGCGCGCGAACGACGTGTCCGAACGCGGGGCCACGGCGGCCCAGCCGACCGGCTCGTCGCCGTCGTAGGCGAGCACCCCCGGAGGAAGCTGCCCGCGGCACAGCTTGGCGACGTACTCACCGCGCGCCGGGCCACGCAGCTCCTGGTTGAGCTTCGACGGGATCCGGTAGCTCAGGCACCAGCAGACATTGGCTCCGGCCGACTTCGGGCCGAGCACAGCCCGGACATCCTCGAAGACCGAAGCAGGTCGCACCTCGATCGCCATGCCCACCACGATGCCACGCCCCGCATGCCGGTGCCGCCCGGAGGACAGCGGCGTGCGCCCGGTCTCGGGGAGATGCGTACTTCTCGGCGCGTCTGACTGATGTTGTGACGTCACGTCTCGTACGGGTAGAGGCCGACGCTGTCTGCTCCGACGGTGATCTCCACCCACGTCTTGTCCCTGTCGCGGGGGACCGGTGAGGCGAGATCGAACAGCACGGGCCACGAGCCCAACTGGAGATGGGCGGCGCCATCCGTCGTGAGCTGGAGGAGACCGCGTATGACGACCTGGTCACCGGCTTGTCGGAGCCCCGGCTCGGCAACAGAGGCCGGCTGCGCGTTCTGGCCCCAGGCGATGTCGTCGTCAACGGTCCATTCGACGAGGTGGTGGCCGTCTGCTTCTTGCGGATCACCATGCCAGAGCACCACGGCGACGCCGATGGGCGCGTGAACGCGAACCGTCATGTGCCGCTCCGACGTTTGCGGCAGGCTCTCCGTGCGGACCAACATCGCTGCGCCTTTCATGACTCCACGCTGCCTGCGTCAGGCTGGTCCCGCTTGTTCCTGTCTCAGGCCGTCGGGTCCCAGAGTCCGCCGGCCTCGCCGCGGGCGAGGTGGTCGGCGTAGACGCCGACCTTCCAGGCGATGACGGAACGGCACTCCTCCAACGCGTGGATCTGCGCGTCGACGCGCTGCCGATGGGTGTCGAGGAGCCGCAGTCGTTCCGCCTCGTTGCCCGGACCGTGCCGCACCAGCTCGGCGAAGCGCTTGAGGTCGGCCAGAGGCATCCCGGATTCACGCAGCTTGACGCAGATCAGCAGCCAGTCGACGTCGAACGCGGCATACCGCCGCCGACCGCCGGAGGTGCGCCGGACCGGTCCGACCAGCAGGCCCTCACGCTCGTAGAAGCGCAGTGCGTGCACGCTGAGCCCGGTCAGTTCGGCCACCTCGCCGATGCTCAGTGGCTCCGCAGAGGTCTCGGGAGTAGCCATGCAGGCCAGTCTAGGACTTGATCTAGACCTCGCTCCAGATCGTAGCGTCGACGGCATGACCAGCACTCGTCAGCAGCCGCTCGGCTCCCCCTTCTCTGCCACCAGCACCGCCGAGGACGTCATGACCGGCCTCGACCTCTCCGGCACGAGCGCCGTCGTGACCGGCGGCTACTCCGGACTCGGCCTGGAAACCACCCGCGCCCTCACTGCCGCCGGGGCCCAGGTCGTCGTTCCGGCACGCCGACCCGACATCGCCCGCGCCGCGCTCGCCGATGTGGAGGGCTGCGACGTCGTCCCCATGGACCTGGCAGATCTCGACAGCGTGCGCGCCGCCGCCTCTCGGATCGGCGACTCCCTCACCGGACTCGACCTCTTCATGGCCGTCGCGGGAGTCATGGCCACCCCCGAGCGGCACGTCGGCCCCGGCTGGGAGAGCCAACTCGCCGCCAACCACTTCGGACACTTCACCCTCGCCTGCGAGCTCTTTCCACTGCTGGCCGCCGCCGACGGTGCGCGCGTCGTCGTCAACAGCTCCGCCGGACACGCCCTGACCGACATCCGCTGGCACGACCCGCACTTCCGTGCCGGCTACGACAAGTGGCTGGCCTACGGCCAGGCCAAGACCGCCAACGCCCTCTTCGCCGTACAGTTCGACGCCCTCGGGCGGGGCGACGGCGTCCGGGCATTCGCTCTCCATCCGGGCAAGATCATCACCGGCCTTCAGCGGGAGATGACGCTCCAGGAACAGATCGAACGCGGCTGGGTCGACGCGCACGGCAACGTGATCGGCGCCGACTTCAAGACGCCCTCCCAGGGCGCCGCCACCGGTCTGTGGGCAGCCACGTCCCCACTCCTCGACGACCGTGGCGGCCTCTACCTCGAAGACTGCGACATCGCGCGCGTCTCCGCCCCCGACGCGCCGATGGACGACGGCGGTGTCCGCGAGTACGCCATCGACCCCGACGCGGCCGCACGGCTCTGGGACCTGTCCATCACCGCGACCGGCGCCACCCCGATCACCCGATGAATCCGCGCGCCGCACGCACCGAGCCCGGTGGCGCGGCGCCGGCAACGCCAGGACGACGCCAGCACGCAGCAAGTACGCGATTCGTACGCCCAATGTACGCGCTCTGTACGGTTCGCGGTCTAAGGTGTCCGCAGGAGGTGTTCCCTTGTCCGAGTTGTTCGACGCGATCGACGCACTGCTCGCGTCCCGCGCCACGTTGCCGTCGCCCGAGGAGCGCAGGCGGCTCCGTAAGGCTCATGGCCTGACGGTCGACGAGGTGGCCGGAGCACTGCAGGTGCGCCGCGCCACGGTGAGCGGCTGGGAGTCCGGCAAGACGGAGCCGCGACCGCCGGAGCGTGACGCGTACGCGCGCCTGCTCGACGGGCTCGCGAAGCTCTACCCGGCCGACGCCAACTCCGACACGCCGGCTCAGGACACGGTGGTGCCCGAAGAGTTCACCGGCGCGCCGGATGGAGCGGTGGCGGAAGCGCGGACTCCGTCCGCCGCCCCCGCACCCGCCCCCGCCCCCGCCCCAGGGCCGGAAGCTGCGGCCGCCCCCGCCCCCGCCCCTGCCCTCGGGCCCGAAGCCGCGCCCGTGCCCGTGACCACCGAACAGAAGACCCCGCCCCGTCCCGCCGACACCGTCGCCGCCCCGACGGCAGTACCGCTTCCGGCGTCCGCCACCCGGTCGTCGTCCATGTCTCGCCGCCCGAGCGTGCAGAAGGCCACGCCGAAAAGCCCGCAAGGCCCGAAGAGCCCGAGCGCCGCAACCCGGACGGGCATCGTCGATCCGCGGTTCGCGAGCGGGCCGCTCGCCGTCGTCGATGTCGACGACGCCGGCCAGGTGCTGGCGTACTGCGTGGACGGTCTGGTCCTGGACGTGCCCGCCAAGTCGCTCCCGGCGCTGGTGGAGTGGACGCTGGCAGAGGCGAAGCTCGGTGCTCCGAGGCTGCACGGGGCGGGCAAGGACGCCGACCCACTGCTGGTGCTCACCGAGGCTGCCTGCGAGCGCTACGGGCTGCCGGACCGGCTGACTCAGGAGGAGCGTTCGGCCGGACGACTGCCGGAGGGCCACAAGGTCGTCAATCAACTGGCCAGGGCCGACTGGCAGCTGACCAGGCGAGGCCTTGGGCCGTGGGCGCGGATCTACCGCCCCGCCCACGCGGGCCGACGGCAGTGCGTGCAGCTGTGCATCCCGTCCTGGGACGCGCTCGATGCCCGCCACTGGGACGGTGCCGCCGCCCTTCCGCCGGCGGAACTGGCCCGGCTCCTGGGCACGTACGCGACCCGGGTGCTCACGCCACGCGGCTCCACCGCCGTGACCGGGCTGGAGCTGATGACCGCCCTCCGCCCGCCCACCAGGGCGGGCGCCCCGGACGAGGCCGGCAAGCGGCACAGTGAGCACAACCGCGGGTCGCTGGGGAAGGACGCGCTCGACTGTGCGCCGTGCGAGGCCCCGGACGGGCACCCGCTCCTGGCGGACCTTCCGCGCTTCCATCAGCGCGGGGCGGCCGAGATGCTGCTGGAGGAGGCGTACGACTGGGCGCGGCCGCTGACTGACGCCGAATGCATGAGGCGTCATCTGGTCGGCATCGACGTGAACATGGCCTTCGCCGCCGCCTCGAACGGCGCCATCGTCGGCCTCGCCCAGCCGCCGGTGCATGTGGCCGACCCGCAGTTCGACGCGAAGCTCCCGGGGGCGTGGCTGGTCGACCTCTCCCACGTCGACCTGTCCCGGGTGAAGGTCGGCAAGCAGTGGCACACCCTCGAAGCGGACCTGCTCCCCAGCCCGTTCACCCCGTCCGGCGAGCGGCCCGAGGGCCCGGCCTGGTACGCGACCCCGACGGTGGCCTATGCGGTCGAACTCGGCTACGACGTCGCCCCCACCGAGGCCTGGGTCCGCCCGGAGAGCGGCCGCTTCCTCGACGACTGGTACAAGCGGCTGCGTGACGCGTACGTCGCCACCATGGCCGATCTCGGCGTGACCGAGGACCTGAACCCGGCCGAGCTGCTCGCGGCGATGGACGGCTACAAGCAGCGCGACCCCGAGATGGCGATCGTGGTGTCCGCGATCAAGGCCACGGTGAAGGGCGGCATCGGCAAGCTCCGTGAACGTCCGCGCGGCGGGGGCTGGCGCCCCGGGCAGCCGTGGCCGGCGCTCGCCCGCCCGACATGGCGCCCCGACATCCGTGCCGCGGTCATCTCCCGCGCCCGGGTGGGAATGCACCGTAAGATCGTCGCACTCGCCGCCGCGGCCGGCCGCTACCCGGTGGCGGTCCTGTCGGACTGCGCCGTCTACGCCGCCGACGGTCCGAGCCCGCTGGACGTCCTGCCGTACAACGCCGAGGGAAAGACGGTGCCGGGCAGTTTCCGGATCGGCGTCTCTCCGGGGATGGTCAAGCACGAGGGTACGCAGAGTGTGCTGTGGGCCGAGGGCATCCGCGAGGAGTACGGCCAGGAGCTCAACCTGGCCCGGTACGTCAAGACCGGCGACATCGCCGCCCAGGACACGGGGGAGTAGGAGCAGGCGATGGCGAACTCGGTCGGCGAAGGCCTCGACAGGGCGTTGCAGCAGGCGGTCACCCGCCCGATCCCCAAGAGCGCGGGTGCGCAGATGCGTTACCTGGTCAAGCAGATGAAGGGCACCAGGGCCGTGGCCCAGATGCTCCGAATCAGCCAGCGCACCGTCGAGCGGTACGTGAAGGACCAGATCAGGAAGCCCCGCCCCGACCTGGCCGGCCGTATGGAGGCGGAGGTGAAGAAGCGGTGGCAGCCGCAGGTGCGGGCGAAGGCGAAGAAGGCGGCGTCCAGTACGGACGGCATCGTCGTCGACGTCCGGGCCCGGCTCGGCTACAGCGCCCCGGTCGGCACCACCGACGAGGCCCGGATGCGGCACCTCACGGTGGCGCTGCCGCCGCACTTCGCCGCTCGCCTCTTCAGCGCCCAGGAGCAGGGGGCATCCGATGCCCAGCTGCGGAAGATCGCCGCAGAGGGGCTGAAAGAGGTGTACTTCCAGAACCGCGGCACTCGTGCCGGGAGTTTGGAGGAGGTGCACATGCTCGACGTGCAGAACATCGAGTTCGGTCTCTAGGGCGGGGAGAAGGTGCCGGGTATTCAGCTCCGCGAGCACCAGGTCGACGGACTCGCCCGCATCCGCCGGTGGGCCGGATTCCCCGCCAGGACGGCCCTGCGGCCGGCGGGGGAGCGGGCGACGTTCGTGTCCGCGACCGGATCGGGCAAGACGATCACGGCCGCCTCGGCCGCCCTGTCCTGCTTCTCCGGCGGCCGGATCCTCGTGATGGTGCCCACGCTCGATCTGCTGGTGCAGACCGCGCAGGCATGGCGCCGCGTCGGCCACGGCGGGCCGATGGTGGCGGTGTGCTCGCTGGAGAAGGACGAGGTCCTGGAGCAGCTCGGCGTGCGGTCGACGACGAACCCGATCCAACTCGCTCTGTGGGCGGGGACGGGTCCGGTGGTCGTGTTCTCCACATACGCCTCGTTGGTGGACCGGGACGATCCGCAGGACCTCTCGGGACAGGCCAAGGTCCGCGGGCCGCTCGAGGCCGCGCTCGCGGGCGGGGAGCGTCTGTACGGACAGACGATGGAGCGGTTCGACCTCGCGGTCGTCGATGAGGCGCACGGCACCGCCGGGGATCTCGGGCGGTCGTGGTCCGCGATCCACGACCAGGCCCGCATCCCGGCCGACTTCCGCCTCTACCTGACCGCGACCCCACGCGTCCTCGCCGCGGCGCGCCCGAGCAAGGGCGGCCAGGAGCCGGAGATCGCGTCCATGGTCTCCGACCCGGACGGTCCGTACGGGGAGTGGATCTACGAACTCGGCCTGTCGGAGGCGATCGAGCGCGAGATCCTCGCCGGGTTCGAGATCGACGTGATCGAGATCCGCGACCCCGAGCCGGTCGTGGGATTGCGCGCCCTGGGCGGGGGCGGCGCCGAACGCTCCGAAGAGGCGCTGCGCGGCCGCCGGCTCGCCCTGCTGCAGACCGCGCTCCTCGAGCACGCAGCGCGCCACAATCTGAAGACCGTGATGACGTTCCATCACCGGGTCGAGGAGGCGGCCGCGTTCGCCGACAAGCTGCCCGAGACCGCCGCGCAGCTGTACGCGACCGAGGCGTCCGACAGGTTCCTCGAAGACGCGGCCGCGCTGCCACCGTCCTCGATCGACGCGCGACTGTACGAGCTGGAGCCATACCGGCACGTGCCGCCGGGCCGGGTGTGGTCGGCGTGGTTGTGTGGGGACCACCTCGTCGCCGAGCGCCGCGAGACCCTCCGGCAGTTCGCCAACGGGATCGACACCGACGGAATGAGGGTGCACCGCGCGTTCCTCGCCTCGGTACGCGTCCTCGGCGAAGGCGTCGACATCGTCGGCGAGCGCGGAGTCGAGGCGATCTGTTTCGCCGACACCCGCGGTTCCCAGGTCGAGATCGTCCAGAACATCGGCCGTGCTCTGCGCCCCAACCCCGACGGCACGGCCAAGACCGCCCGCATCATCGTCCCCGTCTTCCTCGAAGCCGGCGAAGACCCCGGCGACATGGTCGCCTCCGCCTCGTACGCCCCCCTCGTCGCCGTACTCCAGGGCCTGCGCTCCCATGACGAGCACCTCGTCGAACAGCTCGCCTCCCGCGCCCTCACCCGCCGGCCCAGGGGGAGGCTCCACCACCTCGTCCGCGATGCCGGCGGCCGGATCATCCACGCCGGCGCGCAGGGCGAGGCCGAGGGCGGGGAGGACGAGCGGGAGGAGATCGTGGAGTCGACGCTGCTGCACTTCTCCAGCCCCCGCGATCCGGCCACCATCTCCGCCTTCCTCCGCACCCGCGTCTACCGGCCCGAGTCCCTCGTCTGGCTGGAGGGCTACCAGGCCCTGCGACGGTGGCGCGAGGAGCAGGCCATCGAGGGGCTGTACGCGGTCCCGTACGACACCGAGGTCGAGTTCGGCGTCGCCCGCTTCCCCCTCGGCCGCTGGGTCCACCAGCAGCGCAAGGCCCTGCGCGCCGGCGAACTCGACGCGTACCGTCAGGAACTCCTCGACGAGGCGGGGATGGTGTGGGAGCCGGGCGAGGAGGCCTGGGAGACCAGGCTCGCGATCCTGCGCTCCTACCGCCGCGCCCACGGCCACCTCGCCCCCCGCCAGGACGCCCTCTGGGGCGAGAACGACGCAGACGCCCTGGCGATCGGGCAACTCGTCGCCAACCTCCGTCGCACCGGCGGCCTCGGCAAGAACCCGGAACGCGCCGCCGCACGCGCCGCGCAGCTGGAGGCGATCGACGAGGACTGGGCCTGCCCCTGGCCACTCGACTGGCAACGTCACTACCGCGTCCTGGCCGACCTCGTCGACGCGGACGGCGTCCTCCCGGCGATCGCGTCCGGTGTCCTCTTCGACGGCGACGACCTCGGCCGGTGGATCGAACGACAGGCCCACGCCTGGGCGGAACTGTCCGGGGAGCAGCAGGCGCGGCTCACCGCGCTGGGCATCAAGCCCTCCGAACGCCCCGCTGCGGCCAAGGACGCGAAGGGTGCGGGGAAGGGGCGGACGAAGGCGTCGGCGGCATTCCAGCGGGGCGTCGCGGCCCTCGCGCAGTACGTCGCCCGGGAAGGGACACACCGCGTCCCACGCGGCCACACCGAGGAACTCGCCCTCGACGGACAGGCGGAGCCGCTGGCCGTGAAGCTGGGAGTCTGGGTCACCAACACCAAGACCCGCCGCGACAAGCTCACTCAGGAACAGCGCGCCGCGCTCGCCGACCTCGGCGTCGAATGGGCGTAACGCGACGGCGCTCGACGTTGCGGGCCTACTGTTCGGGCTTGTTGACGCGGATGAGTGTCTGCTGGCCGTTGGCGACGAGCTTGCGCGCCCCGTCCTCCTCGACACCGAACACCTCCAACTGGCACACGGTCAACGTGCGTCCGGCCTTCAGCACGGTTCCGACCGCTTCAAGGTGGTCGCCCGTGGCAGGCGCGAGAAGGTTGATCTTGTACTCGACGGTGAGCACCTCGGTGTCCTCGGGGAACAGCGTGTAGGCGGCGTAGCCGCCGGCGGTGTCCGCGACGGCGCTGGTGGCGCCGGCGTGGAAGTAGCCGTGCTGCTGGGTCACTTCGGGCCGGCTCGGGAGGACGATGTGCACGCGGCCGGGGCCGATGTGGGTTATCCGGGCGCCGAGGTGCGCCATCAGCCCCTGGCGATCGAAGCTCGCCTGGATGCGCTTCTGCACCTCGGGGCTGGCCTGTTCCTGCTGCGTCCGGTCTTCCATGCGCTCTCCTTCGTATGCGTCCGGGGTGACGTGGGTGCGTCAGCCGGCCAGACGTTCCACCAGCAGGAACCCCCCGATGGCGATCATCATGGCACCGGAGGCGCGGGTGACCGCCCGGGCGGCCGAGGGCCTGGTCTTCAGGACGGTGCGGGCCAGCACGCCGACGGCGAGGTAGACCAGCGCGCAGGCCGTCATGTGGAGCGTGCCGAGCAGCCCGGTCTGCGCGGCCACCGGCCAGCCGCCCGCCGTGTCGATGAACTGCGGAAACAGCGAGAAGTACAGGAGTAGCGCCTTGGGGTTCAGACCGCTGATCCCGGCCCCCTTGAGCATGATCTGCCCACGCGAGGAGGCCATGGTCTCCGTGGACGCGCCCAGGACGGCGGGCCGGCGCAGAACACCCCATCCCAGCCACATGAGGTAGGCGGCCCCGGCGACGGTCAGCGCGGTGAGCACGGTTGCCGAACTCGCCACGATCACCACCAGGCCGGCGACGGCGAGCAGCGTGTACCCGGCGTATCCGGCTATCAGCCCTGCGACGGCAGGGAGGACCGACCGGTCCCGCAGTCCGGCCGAGATCGCGTAGGCCCAGTCCGCACCGGGGGTGAAGACCAGCAGCAGGTCCACCGCCAGGAAGGCCGCCAGCGTCGTCGTGTCCATCGATCGATTCCTCTCGCGTTCTCGCTACGAGAGGGAAGATTAGGTGCGATATGCCCAAAAGTGTTTCCACATCCACCCCAGGATCGCCCCTGGTGAGGGAGAATCTTCTCCATGGATGCCCTGGACCGGAAGATTCTTACCGAGCTGCAGTTGGACGGCCGCCTGACGATCACCGAGCTGGCCGCCCGCGTACAGCTGAGCGTCTCGCCGTGCCACCGCCGGCTCCGCGACCTCGAACGCGAGGGTGCGATCCGCGGCTACCGCGCCGTCGTCGACCCGGCTGCCGTCGGACTGCACTTCGAGGCCCTCGTCTTCGCCACCCTGCGCTGGGAGGACCAAGACACGGTCGCGGCCTTCGAAGAGGCCGTGACCGCCGTCCCGCACGTCATCCAGGCCCAGCGCCTCTTCGGCGAACCCGACTACCTCCTGCGCGTCGCCACCACGGACCTGGCCGCCTACCAGCAGCTCTACGACCAGCAGCTGGCCAAGCTGCCCGGTGTCCAGCGCCTGAACTCCACGCTCGTCATGAAGAACGTCATCGCCGACCGGCCGCTGCCGGAATAGCGGCTACGGCTCCGGAGCGCGCCTCCCGGCCGACCAGGGAGTGCGGCCGGGCGGGCCAAAGCTCGATCGAGCTCGGCGGGTGATCCGGTGCCGAGCTGTCCTCTCCTGTGGCTCAGGCAGCGGCACCCGGCGCCGAGGGGCTCGCCTCGGGCATGGCCGTCTGTGCGGGGCCGACGACGCTTAGGGGGATGCCCAGGTGCTCGCACAGCCGCCGGGCACGCGTGAGCGCGCTGAGAGAGGCCGGCGACGGATCAAGGGTGGGCAGCTGTACGCGGACGTGTCGTGGGCGGTGGGCGTGGACGAGCGCCTCGGTTTCCAGGGAGGCCGCGGCCCGGGTGGTGATGTCGAGGTCGCGCAGCAGCGTCACGTGCAGGACGCCGTCCTCGATGGCGTAGGTGATGAGCATGACGGTCTCCTTCTGTGCCGCGTCCCTGCTGGGCGGGACGTTCCATGCCCAACTGGGGCGGCCCGGCAGGGGGCCACCGATCATTGTCCGGGGTCGAGCGGTCTTCTGCACGCCGCGGAACTCCGCGTACGGTGCAGCTCCCGCGCGGCACGCTGATCTGCGAAGGGATTCAGGCGGCACCGCGATCGCGGGCCGCGGAGCGCGGGGCGTGGTGGAGTTGGGTGATCCAAAGAGCCCCGGCTTCGAGCTGATGCAGGTCGAGTCCGGTTTCCAGACTGAGATCGGCCATGCTGATGCCGTAGTGGTGCCGTGCCATGACCTGGGTGATCTTCGCGAACCACAGCTCCGCCTCGTGGTACGGACGGCCTCGTACCTTTTCCTCGAGGTGCGCGAGGTGCTCGCTGCTACAGGCCAGCAAGGGGCGCTGGCCGTCGTGGCAGGGATCGTGGGGGTCGACGTAGGAGGAATCAGGTACGCGTCCCTTGTGCGGGCGCGGGCCGATGGGGCATCCGCATGTCCCACAGGGGATGTGGTGGTCGTCGGAGGTCATCATGCACCCCACCAGGATTGCGAGGCGGCTTGTGCCGCTCGGGGCCGGGTCGGATTCCGTCGGAGCGCTCCCACCCGCCATGGTGCACGTATCTTGGATTTACGTCAAGGATTACGTGAAAATCAGGACGTATGCCGAATGATCCACGGCAGGGATGGGCAGAGGTATGGCATGGCTGATGGTGCTCGCCACCACCCGAGCTGGACGTTTCTCACCAATCACGCTCGGGTCCTCCTCATGCTCTCCCGGGACCCCGGCATCCGGCTGAGGGACGTCGCGGCCGAGTGCGGGGTGACCGAGAGGACCGTGCAGGCGATCGTCGCCGATCTGGAGGCGGACGGATACGTCACGCGCACGCGAGGCTCGGACGGCCGGCGCAACCGCTACGAGATCAACGCCGAGGCCCAGTTCCGGCACCCCGCCGAAGCGGGCCATGAGATCGCCGGCCTCCTGGCCCTGCTGTCCGCTCCTCCCACCGAGGCGACCAGCACCCCGTCAGGGCGGACACCTGCCACGGCCGGGAGGGGCCATGGCGGGCCGGACCCGAGGCGAGCGGCCCGCCGGCACGGCCCCGCAGAGTGAGTGCAGGCACTCCGGCAGACCGGGCCTTCGGCTGGGGGCGCCGCTCTCCAGGACGGCGGAGCGGTCGGCCGGGAAGCCAGGGAGCTCGCCGAGCAGCAGCTGTGGGAGAGGCTGGACGAGCGAATGCGGGCCGTACCGGCGCACGAGTACGAGCAGTTGCGGAGGGTTTCCGCCCGCCGCGGCCACAGCGTGGACGACACTCATCCGCCGACGCATCTGCGGCGGCGGTGCGTGGCGGCCGGCGGGCCCCTCCCGGCCGGGGTCGTCTGGGACGACGGGCGCCTGGCGGCGATCGCGGACGAACTGGCCCCCGCCCGGACCGCGCTGGCACGGATGGTCGTCAGGGACTACGCCGGCTGAGGTGCTGCCGATCTCGCTCTGCTCCACGGCGAGCTGTGCGCCGGCCCCGGCCCCCGGCCCCTGCGTCACGCCGTCCGCCTCCTTCTCGCGACGCTGACCGCCTTGAGATCGGTCCGAAGCCGATGGGGTGAGCAACGACGGTGTCTTTCAGGGTTAGTTGTGGTCATCGGTGATGGTGATCGATCGAGTGGCGGTTGGCGGTCCGTCGTCCCAGGTGGGCATAAGCTGCTCGCGAATCGTTGGCCAACGGCTACTGATGTCTTCGGGGGTTGAGCAATGCGCGCAGGGGTCTATCTCGCACACCCACGGCCGGGCAGCTTCAACCATGCTGTGTTTGACGCCGTCGTGGACGAACTGCGCGACCGCGGGTGCGAGGTGCTCGCTCACGACCTCTGCGCCGAAGGGTTCGCACCCGTGCTTGCCGCCGACGAGACGAGGACGGTCCAGCCGGTCTCGTACGCAGCGGACTCGCAGGTGGCGCTGCATCGCGCGGAAGTGGCCACACTCGACGCCATCGTGTTCGTACACCCGAACTGGTGGGGAATGCCGCCCGCAGTGCTCACGGGCTGGGTGCAGCGCGTACTGGCGCCCGGCGTCGCGTACAAACTCAGCACTGCGGAAGGCGAGCCCGCCGGGCTGCTGAAAGCCGGCCGGGCCCTCGTCCTGAACACCTCGGACACCCCCGCCGACCGCGAAGAGAGCGAGTTCGGCGACCCGCTGGACAGGATCTGGTCCGCCTGCGTGCTGCCGTACGTGGGGGTTACCGATGTCCGCCGGGTCGTCTTCCGTACGGTTACCGATTCAACCGATGAAGCGCGCGTATCCTGGTTGCACCAGGCGCGTGAGCAGGCAGCCGCACTGCTGGTCTGACATCGCCGGAGTCGAGCAGTCCGCCCGGTCGTCGTGCGAAGGACTCCCGGGCTGACTCCACTCCCCAAGCGCCCCATCGGCGTCGAAACCGGAGGCAGTACGGCCACGCTGATCTGTCCGGCGTCGCCGCCGTAAACGGCCTGCTGATTGACTCAGTCGTCAGCGGCGACGAGCAGAGTGATGTGCCCCGCCGACCAGTTGATGATCACCAGCTCGTGGAATTCCCCATGCACACCACCCCAGTCGTGAAACGCCTCGCCCCCGAGCCCGCTCAAGTAGTAGATGCGGTCGGCTACGGCCAGGCGGTCGAACACCTCGCGCTGTAGATCCGCCTCCAACTCGGCGGGCACGACCCCGAACCGGTTCACCCACTCCCGCAGGATGAGCTCGCTCTTCTCCCGACTGACCGCTTCGTACACGTCGGGGGTGACCAGCCTCAGCCAGTACGGGCCGTGCCTGGTCCCCTCCGGAAGGACTCCACCGCCTGCGTAGTCGTCCCGAAACTGTTCATGCCCGATGAGCGCGGCAAGAAGTTCTCTGTCACCGACAGATTCTGCGGGAAGCCGCAGATGCTTGGCATCGACCCACCTGAAGGCGTGCGCACTCGAATCCTGGAATTTGTACTTTCGAAAATTGATGAAGGCGCTGCCTTCGTGAGTGAGCCTTTTCTCCATAGCGCCTCAGCCTGGAAACGAGGCCAGGTACGGCCTGGGACCACCGGACACTCCCCGCCTTCGCCGGCACCGGCGCTGTCGCCGTTGCTGTACGGGGGCGGGCGGGCCCGCTCATGCGATGCGAGTCCCGGTTCCGCTCACCCGCACCCGGGTGTCGCCTTCGCGTAGTTCCACGGTCAGGACGCCCGGGCGGCCCATGTCGGCGCCCTGGTGGAGCGTGAGGACCGATGCGTCCGGGACCAGGCCGAGTTCGCGGGCGTAGGCGCCGAAAGCGCCGGCTGCCGCGCCGGTCGCCGGGTCTTCCACGACGCCACCGACGGGGAAGGGGTTGCGTACGTGGAAGACCGTCCGGGACTCGCGCCACACCAGCTGCACGGTGATCAGGTCGAGTCGGTGCATGAGCGTCTCGAGACGTGAGAAGTCGTACGCGAGGTCTGCGAGGCGCTCCCGGGTCGCCGCACCGACGACGAGGTGGCGGGCGCCCGCGAAGGCGATACGCGGGGGCAGGGCGGTGTCGAGGTCGGCGGCGGGCCAGTCGAGGGCGGCGAGCGCCTCGGCGAGGTCCGCGTCGCCGACCGCCTCGATGTGCGGTTCGACGGTCGTGAGCGTGGCCCGCATGAAGCCGGCGTCCTCGGTCACGCTCACCGGCACGGTCCCCACCCGGGTGGCGAACACCAGGTCGCCGGGGCCGATGTGCTCGCCGAGTGCGACGGCCGTCGCCACGGTGGCATGACCGCAGAACGGGACCTCGGCCTTGGGGCTGAAGTACCGGATGGCGAAGGCCCGCCCACCCGCGTCGCCGAGGTCCTCGGGCGGGGCGGTCAGGAACGCCGACTCGCTGTAGCCGATATCCGCCGCGATCGCGAGCATCGCGTTGTCGTCGAGTCCGGCCGCGTCCAGTATGACCCCGGCGGGGTTGCCGCCTTGAGGGTCGGTGGAGAACGCGGTGTAGCGCAGGACTGCGGGCTGTGTCGTCATGATCGACACAACTCCGCGGCCCGTCGGATTGTTCCCGTCCCGGTCCTGAGCACGTGGGGGCGGCGCTGGACACCAACGGCCCGCTCAGGCTCGGCCTTGCGGTGCCGGAGGGCGAGGGCGGGGGGCAGCAGCCCGGACGCGGCCGCCCGAGACCACCCCGCCCGAATCCTTCAGCAGCTCATCGAAGACTGGAGTCCGGAACGAATCGCGCAGGCCTGGGCCGATGGCCCAACTCCCGAGCGCTCCCGATATCCCGGTCGCCCAGGGCGGGTCGGGCCTGGCAGGGTGTCCGTCATGAGCTCCGAGCCCGCGCACTCCCAACCGGTCCGCCACCACGACCACGGCACGTGGCTCGTCCAGTACACAGGCCGGATGCTCGTGGTCTGCCCG